>JBLHKS010000088.1:0-27037 GCA_047620505.1 Verrucomicrobiales bacterium
TTCCCGCAGCGCGGCGGCAAAATCGCCTTGCGCGGTCGAAGCTGGCATCCGGATTTTTGCCCTGAGCAATCCCGCTTTGGGCGCGACGTCCCAGCTGGAAATGACTTCCAGACTTTTCAAAACCACGTCCGGCTCAGCGCTTTCCGGGAGCTGTCCACCAACTTCGATCTCTTTCAAGAGCCCGTCGATCGCCTCGTTGACCCGGTCGTGAATCGAACTCCGATTCAATTAGTAGTGGTCCTGAAATTTCCGCTTCTTCTCTTCGTCATCCGCAAAATGCCGTTCATCCAAGAATCGATCGTGCGTCACGACCGCGTTTGAGAGAAGCGCTCCCCAGTCTCCGCCGTTCGCCAAACTCTCGCGTTGCCCGGCCAGCTCGTCCCAGACCAGTTCTTCGGTGGCGGTCTGATCCCAAAAGTCGCTCAGAAACTGAGGCTTCACGATATAGACCGCGATCGCAGCGACGATGCTCACGACGAAAATGCCTACGGTGATCAACATCAGCGGCCGCTTTTGAGTCCGCTTCAATTCGGCGATCTTCGAATCCAGCTGGCTCAACTGGCCGGCCAACTCCGCTTCCTGCTCCTTCGTCGCATTGAGAATCGCTTGATAGCGCTCACTTCCCTCCCGAAGCGCGACCTCGTTTCGGTGCTCTTGAAAGGCCAGACGTTCCTCGCCGGTTTCGAGATCGGTTTCCGTTTTGGCGATCTCACTTTCCAGTTGCCGCAGTCTGGCGGATTGATCCTCCCGCAAGACCTCCGTCTGGTTGACCAAGCTCTCCAACTCGTTCTTCTTCCGGCCGAGTTCCGCATCCTCTTGCTCGAGCCGACTCCGTTCCGCGTCCAGACTCTTTTGCTGGGCCTCCGATTCCTGCTTTCGCTGCTCATCGAATTGCAGCAGCTGCTGGCGCTGAGTCTCCAGCAATTTCCGCTCGCGCTCGATGACCTCGTGGGCGGAATCCAGATTGCGCCGCTCGGTGTCAGCCTCTTTTTGCAGGCGCTCTTTCTCTAACTCTAAAGCCTGCCGTTCCGCCTCAATCGCTGCCAGTTCCGGATGATCGGCCTGCAATCGACCGTTCGCATGTTGGACAAACGCTTCCTCCTCGCTGAGTCCGGCGTCGATTTCCTCCTCCGCCTCGACTTCGACCGTCTCCTCGTCCACGGCCGGAGCGACCTTCCGCGGGGCGATTCCAAATTTCTCCAGCGCCTCGGCGATCTCGCCAATGTGAGAGCCATTTCGCTGATGGAAAATCGCGTGGTACTTGTTCAGCCACTTCAGTCCGTTGGGCGGGATTGCTTGGCCGATGTTCAGCAGGATCAGCGGCTTGTTGTCGTGCAACGCGGCTTCCAGTTCGTCCCCGACATTTTCCGTGAGAAAACTATTTTGCGAAGCCACGAGCAAGAACACGCCCGTATTCTCAATCCCTTCTTCGATCTGGATCTTCCATCGATGCCCACCGTGAATCCGCTCTTTGTCCTGCCAAACTTCGAATCCAGACGCCCCCAGGTCAGCGCGAAGTTTCTCCACGATGTGAATGTCTCGGCGACTGTAACTGATGAAAATGTCAGTCATATTGAATTTATGTTAGTCGATTCGGCTTTCTCAATCCCAAAGAGTTGCGCGTCGATTTTGAAAGGCAACGCGCGCTTGGAACGCCAGTCAACTGATCGATTGGGACCTGTCGGCGATATGCTATATTGCGGCCAATGTCCTCTCCCAAATCCAAAGGATCATCCAGCCCAAATCGGAAACTCCTGGAGGAAATCAACGACTCCAACGCTTGGTTTCATGCAAAAAAGACCCGCCCCATCTGGGCTCGAATCGCGCGGAGACGCCAGACCGTGAAGAGCTTGGAAGGCGACGTCGAAGCCAAGCGCGGCGACTACGTCTGCCGGGGTCACGCCAATGAGAAGTGGGTTCAGTCCGAGGAATCCGTGAAAAAGAAGTATCGCGAAACCGACAAAGTGGACTCAAGGGGATGGCGATGCTACCAACCCCGACCGGATGCGGCAGGGGTGATGGCGGCCCCTGTTCCTCGAGCATTTTCGGTAGTGGCGACTTGGGGGAAACTTCGAGGCAAGAAGAATGACCTTCTCGTGAAGCACCATGACGATCGGGCGGAAAAATTTCCCGAGGACGTTTGGATCGTGGACCGAGGTCTGTTTGAAGCGACCTACAAATCGGTCGAGTAGCTCGACTACCGAATCACAGTGTCGAAGACCTCGGGTATGTGGCGGGCAAACTCGGCTGGATCACTCGGGATCTGTTTTTTCGCGGCCACTTCGCCAATTCTTTGCAGATCAAATCGGTTTTTCGCCGCGCTCAGATCCCGCAGGGACTCCGCTTTTGGAGCCAGATCTGCCAAGCCCAATTCCTTCTCAAGATAGTCATGCTCGAGAAGAACATCATAACGCGTGTAGTGGAAAAGTGGATTGCCCGCGATTGTATCCTCACTGCAATCGCCAACCTCCATATTGATTTCCCATGGGTTTGCGCTCCGGCCCAAGGCTTGAAGCAGAAGTTGATTTTGCCAGCCTGCGTCGTCCATCAACATTTGAGGAATTTCGCGAGCCCAATCGTAGATCCTGTTATTGACGACGTCCTTCGCGGCCAATTTAACTTTGGCCATGCCGGTTCCCAAGGAAACGATCAGCAATTTTTCTTCTCCGACGGGCCAGCGGAAATTGAATCCCTTTAGCACAGCAATGAGGAAACACTGGAGCGCGGGGTTGTTGGCCATGCTGACTGCGCCATCGACGAAAGCGCCTTGGACCAATCTGCCCCTGGCGTCTGTTTCGCCGGTTGGCAGGAGCTGCGGCTCGAAGAACGTCGGCGCGGCGGAACTCGCGCGAATGAGCCTCCACAAGCTCAACGGCGAATTGAAATTGTAAAACTCGCCGCGAGGATGATTGATTACGGGCCAAGTGCTCCGTGTGTCGGCGCGCTTAGCCACCACACAAAGGCCTGTCTGAATATCTGCGCTCCCGAGCGTCCGATTCCCGAATTCGCGGGCCAGGTGCACCTCAAGCGCAGCTTTCTTGAAGCGCTTGGCCTCCCGGATCAAGCCCCATAGGCCCATGTCCTTCTTAAAAATATCAGCGCCCAGTTCGAGATAGAGTTTCTTCACATCCGCAGCCTTCCAGCCGATGGCAAGAAGGCTGGCGATAATCGCACCGGTACTGGTTCCGCCAATCAGGTCAAAATACTGGCAAAGCCGAAATTCATCCGTGGAGGCTAGCTTGCCTGACTTAACCAAACGCTTGGCCAAAAGCATCTCAAGCCGCTCCAGAAACCCCGAGGTCAAGACGCCTCTGATCCCGCCCCCGTCCAGGGACAGAATCCTTTTGGGATGATCGCCGTCAAGGTGACGCATCAGCGTTGGATGGGACACACGAAACGGATCGTCAGGATCGCCAAGTGGGGCAACTGCCGGAGCCGAGATCGAAGGAGACACCGGAGCCGAAACGGGAGGAGTTACCGGAGGAGTCGCCGCCGAAGGTGGCTCAATTTTGTAGCCCAGCGCCACGATCGCTTGGAGGGATTCCCGAGCCGTGATCCGGTCATACTCCTTTTCGGACTCTGGCAATTCTTCGTAAGGCACCAGTCCAGGATGGAGCTTCAGCACGTCGTCCCTTTGGTCGCCCCGAGTCCAACCTTCTGCCTGTCTCTGCTTAGCCCAATGATCATGCGTATTGGCGGCGAGAAGTTCGATCAGTCCCTCGACACCAGCTGGAAGGGCAACCGAGTCGGTGCTGAAAGGAGCGGGATCGTAGTCTGGGTTTTCCGGCATAAGGCCGCAAGTTCTTCTGAAGTCGGACCATTACAAGGAATTCTGATCAACTCTGCCCCGTTTCGCTTAAGCTCGCGAACCTCGACCAATGGCTTGACGGGGTTTAACCCTGGCCGCAATCTGATATCACGATGAAAACTTCCCCAACTCTCGTTTCCATTCTCTTCCTCGCCCTCGCCTCGTTCTCTCTGGCAGGGCCCTTCGATAAGTCGCCTGAGAAGCTCGATCAAAAGATCCGCGCCGCCAAAGTCCGGCTCGACACGATTCAAGCCACTGAGCGCCGAATTCCCGCGTTCGTTCTGCAAAATGCGAAGGGAATCATCATGCTCCACCAGGTGAAAGCCGGTTTCGGGATCGGTGGTCAGGCTGGCGGCGGAGTCGCACTCGTTAAAGACGCGAATGGAAACTGGGGAACGCCGGCCTTCGTTGCCAGCGCCGAAGCCAGCTGGGGTTTGCAGATCGGAGCCCAGGAATCGACGATTTTTCTCGTTTTGATGGACAACGCCGGATTAAAAATCTTGAGCGATGCCCGAATCGGAATCGGCGTTGACATTCAAGCCAGTGCGGGCCCGGCTGACGTCGGTGGGGACGCCAAAATCGACAACATCGATTCTCCTGTCCTCGTTTATTCGGACTCAGGCGGCCTTTTCGCGGGTGCCGCGTTTGAAGGGGGCGGAATCGTTCCAGCGAAAAAGAACAACGCGATTTATTACGGTGAATCCCTCCAGCAAATTCTCTTCAAGGGAGCTGGACGGCGGACTGCTTCAGGCCAAGCGCTGATCGATCGTCTCAATCGCTACATGGGCGTCGTTCCTAAGCCAGCCGCTACGGCCACGCCGGTAAAATCCTGACTTGGATCGAATTTCGATTTTCTCAGGATTTCCGGATCGCCCGGACGGTGCGCTCGCCGCCGACGACCACAACGAGGGCCAAGCCGAAAAACGCCCAGTTCATCCAGCCTTTGGCAGTGTTCGAAGGGATAAATCCGAGCTTCAACCGGGCGTGGTCCTTGAGTTTCTTGAAATAGGCCGGCTCTCCGTTCGTTGGAAAATCGACGCGGAGCGAAACTCGGCCTTTCGGGCGCAACGCCGCCAGGGCTGACTGCCCAGATTGCTGTGTCGCCAGAACTCCCGTTGATTGCGCCCAGGATTCGGTCGACCTGCCGCCGTGCCCGATCTGGGCCTGGGGATCGTTGGCGAGCGTACCATTCGTGTTTGCATCGGCATTCCCGTCGAAGCCGCCGTGCCCGATCTGAGCGTAGGATCGAATATCATTTTCTGCCATCGGCTGCGTGCCATTGGAGCTTTGCACCGAAATGTTTCCGGCTGCGTTGACCGAAATATTCCCGCTCTGGTCCATCGTTTGCGGCGCGTCCAGGTCGTAGCCGCCGTGCCCGAGCTGAGCGTAGGCGTCACTGCGACCACGAAAATTCACCATTGGCCCATCATTCGACTGCCGCTCCGCTTCCTTTCCGCCGTTCCCAATTTGAGCGTACTGGAACTCGAAATCGCCCTTGCCGCCTTTTTTACCTGGTTTCGCCGGAGGAGCTTGGGGCTGAGCCTCCTGCTGCTGTTGAGCCTGCTGGACGAAGCGATTCCCTACCGAAATGTTGTCGTTCAAACGGACCTGCTCCTGAACTTTCCCTATCTGGACGCGATTCTTTTCGACGATGTCTGTGTTCCGATCATCGAGAACTGGCTTGTTCACGTAAAAGCCTCCGTTGCCTAACAGATCCCCCTGGAAGTAGTCACCGCCGTTGACAACCGTGTCGCCATTTCCGGCCTGAACCGTGACGTCTCCGCTCGGAGCCATGTTGGCTTCAGTCTGAACCGTGAAGTCTTCCCAATTAATTTGAACCGCTAGCGCTCCACGCGCTTCTTGCTGAATCCTGGCGTTGTCGGCCGCCCATTTTGCCAGCTGCTCCTGCTCTCCACCGGCGCTGCTTCGGTGTTTCCAGCGGCCTGCTTCAAGACTCTTGATCAGATTCCCATTTCCAACCGCCAACTGATCACAGTTAAACTGAGCAAGTCTCCTGGCATCGAACCCGGCGGTTTTGCTGGTGGCCAATTTGCTCAGCCGGTTCATTTCCGCGATGTTCGCCGCGATCTGCGATCCGACCTGATCTCGATCGGTGATTTCTTCCATGTTCCCATCAAAATCCGCGACCTCGAAGCCTGTTGGCGCGTAAACTCGCCAAAATGTCTGCTCAACAGTCTGACCAATCACCTTGGGATCATCGAGCGTAATCGCGAATTTCCCCTCCGGCAGCTGCTGGCTGGAACTCGGGCGGCGATAGACGATTTCGACCGAATAAGACAGCTCGCCGGGACGAGTCTGGATCAACGGGACGAGCAAAACGTCCTCCCCATCGACGATTCCCTGATCGGCCCTGACTTCCTGATCGCTAACGCGAACCGCGACGAGTTCCGCCTCGGAGTCGAGCTTGATTGGTAAAAATTGCAGCGAGCGATTCAGCATTTTGTAGACCGCGCGATGCCATTCTTCTCCGTTCGCGCGAAACGCGGTTGTCAGCTCGCATTGTGTGATCACGGCGTCGTTGCCGGCGGTCGACTCCAGTTTTTCGGACGTGATCGCGAATTCCCAATCGGCTGAAGCCTGGAAAAACTTGGGATTGACGAGGTTCTGAGGCAGGTAAGGAACGTGCTCTCGCGGGATCGCTTCGACATTTGTCAGGGTGGTTTCGACCTGGTCTGCCGTCCGCGCCTCGAGGACGATGTATCGCTCCATCCGGCGGGTTCCAGCGACTTCGAGGTCGACGAGATTCGCGAATCCACCTGTGAGCGGGATTTCCGTTCGGAGCGAGAAATTAACGAAATCAAGGACGTCACGTTGGAAGGTCACGGTGTAAATTCGGCGACCGTCGACGACCTCAGAACGGGCCTCGCGGAGTTCGGCGCTGAGAATCTGGCCCTCGGGCAAATCTTCAGGAAGACTGAAAGTGATCGTGTTGATCGCGCCTCGCTGAATCTCGACATCGAGGTTATAAATCAGGCTGACCCACGTGTCCTGGACCTGGGAGAGCAACGTGTACTGCGTGTCGAACTGCGCCGTCAGGTTGTCCAGTTCCAGGGAAGCCCCGAAGACGGCTTCCTCGAATATGAAGCCGTGTTTGCGGACCAGCGGCGGGAGAATTTCGAACGTGTCGCCGGCAACCGAATTGGCTTCGACTTCGCGGACGATGTTTCGAGCTTCCGTGAATCGCAGAACGGTTTCCTTGGCGGCGTGAGCGACGACGATGGCGTTACCGCGAACCTCGCTGAAGCCCGGCAGGCCGATTGGCGACAGTGTCAGGGTCTCTTGTTCGTTTTCGAATTCCTGGACGAGGCCGACGATCACGCCTGAGGTGGTTTCGCCAGTCGGAAGGGCCGGCAGCCGCAATCGCAGCTCCTGACCAACGGAAATCGATTCGATTCCGGGCGGGCCTTCGATTCGATCGAGCGTTGAACCTTCCGGAAGTTCAAGAGTCACGTCCAGCAGCTCAGCTTCGCTCGTCAGCTCGAAACTGGCGTGCGTTTCCAGCTTCGATCCGCTGACTTGAAACGCGTAGTCGACCTTCGCGGTGCGCTCGGGCGGGGCAGGGGAGGTCTCGAGCAACAAGCGGTCAGTTCCGGGGCGCGCGGCGAAAGCGGCGACGGTTTTCGCGTCTTTGACGACGCAGTCTTTTGGGATCACGACACGCCGGTGAGCGGCGGATGGCTTCGGCGTGACTGCGATGCTCGACCCAGAGGCAACGATCATGTTGTGCTCGGCTCGAACGGCATCGGCGTTGATCTGCGGGAACAGAATTTCGCCCAGCAGCTGCTGGAGCGATGCCTCGGCGACGAGCGAAACCAACAAGCCTTCGCGCGCCGGTTCGGAAAGCTTGAATTCGAGTTTGCGGACCCCGTTTTCAGCAGGGTTCAAATGCCAGGTCGCGAGGTTCGGCGCGGAAAATCGAACGGGCGTAAATTGGTCGTCCAGGTCGATTGAAAACGCCTGCTGTTCGGCACCAGGAAACTCAAACCTGACTTGCGAAGTCAGCTGCTGAACGCCTTTGCGGACTGCGAGAATCGATTCGATTTCGGCAAGCCTCGGACGTTCGAGTTTCGACGAAGTCAGCCCGCGAGCGCGTCGGCCGAATGAAAAGTCGGCGCGATTTCCGAGGGCCGCGGTAAAAACCGGCTTACCGTCGACGCCACCTTCGACCAGCGGCACACCGCCGTTGATCACGGGTTCAAGCCGATCGTCGGGCATCGAGATCGCCAGCATCGCCGCCGAAGCTCCCGGCACTTTCCATTTTGCCTCGCGCCAGTTCTCACGAACGGCGATTTCGTAGCGGGCTTGAACTTCGTGCTGGCCCGGCGTTTTAACGAGAATGTGTCCCTCGGTCGCGGCTGCGGTTTCTCCGTCGAGCGTGATTTCGCGAGCGGTCGCGCCTGCAAACGCGAACGGGATTTTCTGCCAATCGGCTCCGCGCGTCTGAAGCGTGTAGCGAGCGACAACTTCGATTTTGTCTTCCGAAATTTCGACCTGATGCAGGCTTGAGCTGAAGGTAAAATCGGCCGTCTGCACCGCCGCCGGGTCGACTGGCGTTGACTCACGAATTCGAGCGGCCTTGGCCTTCTGCCAAAGATCCTGGAAAGTCGTGTAGTCGAGGTAAAAGCGCTCGGGCTCCTGTCCATCGAGCGGCTTAGATGCATCGTAGGGCACGATCACGGTGTGGCGATTGGGCGGAGGCGGGGTGTCGGCGTCAGCAGCTGCTGAGTTCGTGATCGACGCAGCGCACGCGGCGAGGATTCCAGTCAGGTAGACGAGATGTTTCATTCTGGGGGTGTTCGACGGGATTCAGTGGCCAGACTGCGGGCTGTCGAAAGACCGCGTTGTTCCCCTGAATTTTCGCCAAATTGCCGCCCGTGTCACGCACAATCAGTCTGCTTCGGGAGCGGTCAGCCCGGGGGCGATCTCGCTTTTCGGACCGGCCTGAATCGCGACTTTCCACTTTCGGCCGAGTTCCGCCAGGAAATCGCTGAACCGAGATTTCTGATCTTCTCGCAGCAACGCAAAAATCCTTGGGGCGTATTTTTCGGTGATTTCGCCGAGCTCCAACCGCGTGTCGTCCCGAAGTTGAACAACTTCGCCGATCATTTCCTCGAGAATTCCGGAAACTTCGGCGCGCTGCGTTTCGTCGAGATTGAGCTTCCTCGCCAGATGATCGACGGCCATTTGATGACCGATTTCCGGGTCCTCGGCCCGCTCCTTCATCTTGGCGGCGAACACGGCCGTGCCGATCACGCCGGAAACGAAACCCGCGAGAAAAACGATCAGAATTCCGATCGCGAGCTTCCACCAGATGCGTTTGACTTTGACGGGCATTTCAATTCGAGGACCAGAGTTCAAACTGGGATCCGTTCTCGGCGATCCCGGAAAATGCGAGATCGTCGCCTACAGAAATCAGGTCGGTCGTGAACCAGGCAGTCGCCGCCATCACGATCACAGCGGCTGCCGAAATCAGCGCAGCACGCAAAAATCCATTCGCCCATCGCTCCAGCAGCTGCTCGCCTGCGCTGTCCTCGCGAATCCGGCTTAACACGCGCGAATCCAGCCCGAGCGCAACCTGCGCCGCGTCGCGTTCCGCCGCTTCGTCCGCCGTGCAGATCAAATCTGCCAAAAACTGATCACAATCTCGTTTCATCGATTTTTCTCGTTCACTCGGCATACCCCAATTCGGTCAGCCGTTCCTTAAGCCGGTTGCGCGCCCGCATCGCGCGGACTTTGACGTTCGACTCTGTCCAGCCGGTCAATTCGGCAATTTCACGAATGCTCTTGCGCTGAATTTCCTTCAAATTCAACACCAACTGATCCTTCGCGCGGAGTTTCGACATCGCGTGATGCAGGACCTCGCGCGCCTCCGAAGCCGCCAGCTCGCGGTTCCCTTCGGGCTCGTCCGTCAGCCGATCGCCGGTCTCATCGACGAGCTCTTTTGAAATTTCGTTCTCGCGATAGCGCCGGTTGCGCCGCAGAAAATCGTAGCAAACCCTAACCGCGAGCCGCATCATCCAATGTTCGAACGGAGCTTCGCCTCGGAAACTTTTCAGCCCCTTCCACGCCTTCAGAAAAATGTCTTGGCTGATGTCTTCGAGCTCCTGGCGGTTGCGAGCGAAACGCGATGCGCTGCCGAGAATTTTTCCGCGGTAACGCTCGATCAAAACCGAATACGAGTCCGGATCGCCGCCGAGAATTTTCCGGACGACGGCTTCGTCGCTCGTTTCGGCGTTGGAATCTTCAATCATGGACTCGTGAGCCACCTCAGCAGCTGCTGAACGTCGGGGACGCGCGCGCCGGGTGGATGCGGGCCAATCAAGCTTGATTTCGAGTGTTGCGCCAGTCGCCATGAAGGTCGGAATTTCCGGATCTGAATCGCTAGACCGAGGTGAAGTCGAGTCGGTTACAAAATTGGAGGTCAAAATTGTCAGCTCAGCCAAACGCCTTTAAGAAATGCGCCGATGAGCGATTCAAAACCCACGGAACCAGTCGGCGAAGACCAGAAACGCGCCGAGCTGATTCGAAACGCCTACTCGAAGATCACCGAGCAAGTCGGTCGGATTGTGGTCGGCCAGGAAGAGGTGATCGAGCAGATCTTGATCGCGATTCTCGCGCGCGGCCACTGTCTGCTCGAAGGCGTGCCCGGACTCGCGAAAACGCTCATGGTCAGCACGCTTTCCCAGGCGATGGAGCTCGGTTTTCGGCGAGTCCAGTTCACGCCGGATCTGATGCCTGCCGACATCACGGGCACGGACATCATCCAGGAAAACTCGACGACTGGACATCGCGAATTGGTTTTCGAAAAGGGCCCGATTTTTACCCAGATGCTGCTCGCTGACGAAATCAACCGGACGCCGCCCAAGACGCAGGCCGCGTTGCTCGAGGCGATGCAGGAACACCGGGTTACGATCGGAGGAAAAACTTACCAGCTCGATGAGCCGTTTTTCGTGCTCGCGACGCAAAACCCGATCGAGCAGGAAGGAACCTACCCGCTCCCCGAGGCCCAGCGCGACCGCTTTCTCTTCCTCGTGACCGTGGATTATCCGAGTTTCGATCAGGAGCGCCAGATCGTCGAGCGCACGACTTCAGACTTCGAAGCGAAGGTCGAACCGGCGATCGACGGGGCTGCGATTATCGAATGCCAGCAGACGGTTCGGCGTGTGCCGGTGCCGGAACACGTGCTCGATTTTGTGCTTCGGTTAGTGCGATCCGCGCGGCCGAAATCGCAAGACGCGCATGGCTTCGTGAAGGAGCTGATCGAATGGGGCCCCGGCCCGCGCGCCTGTCAGCAGATCGTGCTCGCGGCCAAAGTTCGAGCGCTGCTCAAAAACCGTTACCACGTCACGATCGACGACATCGAGGCTCTCGCGCACCCGGTTCTGCGGCATCGAATCGTCCCGACTTTCCGCGCCGAAGCGGAAGGGATCGCGGTGGATGCCCTGGTTGACCGGCTGTTGAAGGAGACCCCGCGAGAAGGCGAGAAAGGCAAGGCGGCTTAGTTTAGAGCGTAGCGGAATTCGCCAGAATTTCGCCGAACGACCGAGCGGTGCCGCAGCCCACGAAATTCTGGCGAATTCCGCTACAAACGCGTTTTCGCCGAAATTTCACCAAGCCGACCACGGCGCGCAAGCTCGTAGATCCGCTTGCAACCCGGCGAGGTCTTGAGATGGTCCGGCATGTCTCGATTAAAAACCTCATTCTGTTTCGCGGCGCTGTTCGCCGTTCTGATTTCCTCAGCAGCTGCTGAACTTCGCCTGCCAAACGTCATCAGCGATCACATGGTTCTTCAGCAGGGAAAACCGATCCAACTTTGGGGCTGGGCGGATGCCGGTGAAGCGGTCACGGCGACGCTTGGCGATGCAACGGTGTCCTCAAAAACTGGCGATGACGGCAAGTGGGCGCTTCAACTCCCAGCTCAAAAAGCGAACGCCGAACCGCAGACGCTGACCTTCAAAGGCGCGAACGAAATCAAGCTGACCGACATCCTCATCGGCGAAGTCTGGATCTGCAGCGGCCAGTCCAATATGGAGTGGGCGTTGAAGAGCACCGAAAAAGGAGCCGAGGAAATTCCGAAGGCGAACCATCCTCAAATTCGTCTCTACAACGTGCAGGGACACATCAATAAGCCTGAAGCTCAGGAAGACGCGCCGGGCGAATGGGCAGCGTCTTCACCGGAAAGCGTTCCCGAATTTTCCGCCGTTGGTTACTATTTTGGAAAGGCGCTTCAGGCCGAATTGGACGTCCCGATCGGTTTGATCGGTTCAAACTGGGGCGGAACGCAGATTGAGCCGTGGACGCCGAAAGTCGGACTTGAGCAGGTCGACTCGCTGAAGGAAAACGCCAAGAACGGCGGGATTTACAACGGAATGATTCATCCGCTCGCGCCGTTCACGATGAGCGGAATCATCTGGTATCAGGGCGAGTCGAATTGCCTCAAAGGTGACACCTCGATTTATACGGATCGGACCGTGGCGCTCGTCAAAGGCTGGCGGACCGTTTTCAAGCAGGATGACCTTTCGTTCTATTTTGTTCAGATCGCGCCTTTCCCTTATGCTGAGAAATTCAAGAAGCGGAATCCGAACCTCACGGTGGAGTCGCTGCCCAAGTTCTGGGACGCGCAGGCGGCTTGCCTCGAAGCTCTGCCAAACAGCGGAATGGTCGTCATCACGGACGTAACCGGAAACGTGAACGACATCCATCCGAGAAACAAAAGAGACGTCGGAGCGAGGCTCGCGCGTTGGGCGTTGGCGAAAAATTACGGCCAAAGCGATCTGGTCTATTCCGGACCGACTTACAAGTCGATGACCGTCGATGGTGACCGCGCGGTTCTGAGTTTCGACCACGTTGGCGGTGGGCTGGCCGCGTTGGACGGCGAGGCCCTGACACAGTTCCAAATCGCGGGCGCGGACAAGCAGTTCAAGCCGGCTGAAGCCAAAATTGAAGGCGAAACGATCGTCGTTAGCGCTGAAGGAATCGCAAAACCCACGGCCGTTCGGTTTGCCTGGCACGAAACGGTGATCGGCAACCTCGGAAACAAGGAAGGCCTGCCTGCCGTTCAGTTTCGGACGGACGACTGGTAACTTCGATTGGCAATCGAAGTCGGTGGATTCGACTGCCAGTCGAATCTACTTCCGCATCAGATAAGCGATCAGATCGCGCACCTGATCGAATTCCAGACCGTTCAACATCCCTTCCGGCATTAGCGAAACCGGCGAAGTCGTCTGTGTTTTGATCTCATCGCGTTTGATGATCACCTCGCCAGTCGGAGTCAGCAGAGTCAGCGTGTAGTCGGTTTTTTTGCCGATGTTCCCGGTGACGACCTGGCCGTCCTTTTTCGTGATAATCGTGACGTGGAAATCCTTCGGCAGCGTCGCGCTCGGATCGATAATATTCTCTAACAAGTAGAAAACATTGTCGCGATTCGCGCCGGTCAAATCCGGGCCGATCTTCCCGCCTTCGCCGAAAAACGTGTGGCAAGCGGAGCAGCTCCGAGTGTACAACTCGTGGCCGGCTTTGAGGTCCGCTTGGGCGAGGACGTCAGGCAGGAGCTGGTCCTGGAAACTCTTGATCGTCGCCTTCTTTTCTCCGTCGCTCGATTTCAATTCGCCCCAGACCTCGGCCAGCTGTTTTTTCAGTCCGTTGTCCTTCATTCCATGGATTTGGCGCGCTTGAAACGCGGTCAGAGCGCTCCGCGGGATTCGTTCGTCGGCGATTGCCCCGAGCAGCGCGGCGGCGTTCTTTTTGGTGTTTGTCAGGGTCTCGATCGCCAGCAGCTGCTGATCAGCTGGCAAGTTCGGGTACATCGTCAGGATCGTCTCGGCCGCTTGCGGATGCGAAACTCGAGCTAAGCCGCGCAACGCCGTTTTTCTTAGCTTCTCAGACTCCAACGCCGCCAGCAGCTGCTCGCCGAGCCCGGGCGCTTTCGCCGTGATCAACATTTCCAGCGCCTCCGCATCGCCGCGTTTTTGCAGCTCGGCGATGGTCGCATCGCGATCCAGCAGCAGGCCAAGTTGGACGGCCAATTCAGGTTCCAAGCGGGCTTTCGCCTTTGCCCAATTTTCTGGCGTTTTGAGATCGGTCCGACCCGCGAGCCCCTCGATCATGCCTTCGGCCAAGCCCTCGTCATGCCGCTCTAACAAACCACCCAACAACGCGTTTGAGCCGTCGACTTCGCAGATCAGCCTGGCGGTGAAGCGATCGAGTTTTGGAAGCGGATTGAGGTCGATAAACCCGATTCCCATCACCGGATTCTCGCCGATGGCGTCCTTCATCCCGTACCAGATCATGAGCGGGATATTTTTGTCGTTTGCGTCCTCCGTTCGATTCAAAAGCGCCGCCGCAAGTTCCAAGCGATCCTCGAATTCCAATTTCTGCAGACCGCTGGCGAGGTAGAGCCGGACGAGCGGGGAGGGGTCTGTTTTCGCGAGTTCGACCATCTTTTTCAGCGCCTCGGCCGATGGCGCGCCGTGATCGAAAAGCAGACGAACAGCCCATTTCCTGACATGCTCGTCATGATGAGTCAGGACATCGCTCAAGAGAAAATCTTCGTCCGCCGCGCCGATCACATGAAGCGTCAGCAAGGCGCGGACCATCGTCCGGTTGGATTTGGTGCGCGTTGCTCGGCTGCGCAGTTTCTCGTGAAACTCCGCCATGTCTTCCCCGGCTGCGTGGCGCTCGGCGAGAATTCGGCGCGCGTGGCGGACGTGCCATTCGTTTCGAGCGGTTTGCAGCTGGATCAGCTCCTCGGTGCTCAATTTTGCGAAATCAGAATGGCTGGGTTTCTCCGGCTTGCCGTAGGTGATCTTGAAAATCCGCCCGCTGGTCCGGTGAACTCCGTCGTTATCGTGGCACTCGCCGAGATCGGTCCAGTCGCTCACGAAAACCCCACCGTCCGGTCCGTACATCACGGTCACGCCGCGAAACCAGGGCTGATTCGCGAACATGAAATCCGGCGCGCGCTTCCCAACAAAGCCGGAACCCTCGCGCTCAAGAATGTTTTGATTCAGCCGCCTGCCGTGCGTGTTCGACATGAAAATCCGGCCGTGATATTTGCTCGGCCAGTTGTCGCCGAGGTAAATCATTCCACCGCAGTGCGAGTGCCCGCCGCCGAGATCGCCGTGCACGCCTTTGCCGTCGCGCGTCTTCGTCCAATCGCCGATCGTGCCCGCGTGATGAAGGTGATCGGCGACCATCGGGATTCGCTCGTAGTCGAATTTCACGTTGGCGTCTGGCCGGTTGCTCATCCGCGGAAAAAGCGCGCCGGGAATCGCATGCCAGAGGTGGCCATTGACGTTATTCGTGAAAAACAGCTCGCCCAGCTCATCCCAGTCGTGCCCCCAGGGATTCGTCGTTCCGCGGCAGACGACTTCGAACTTTTCCGTCACCGGGTGGTAGCGCCAGATCGCGCAATCAAACCCTACTCGCTCTTCGTCGGGCGTTCCCGGCTTACCGACAAAGGAAGGCGCTGTGATCCCGTGCCGACCGTAGAGCCAGCCATCGATTCCCCATTTCAAGCCATTGAAAAAGTTGTGCCCCGCTTTCGTCGTCCAGCCATCCAGCACGATCTCAGGTTCGCCGTCAGGCATGTCGTCGCCATCGCGATCCGGGATAAAAAGCAGGTTCGGCGAGCTGCAAACCCAGACGCCGCCCCAGCCGACGGTCATGCCGCTGACGTGATTCCCGCCCGTCCAGAAAACCGTGCGCTTGTCGTGAACCCCGTCGTTGTCTGTGTCTTCGAGAATCACGATCCGGTCCTCGCCAGTTTCCTTCCACTCTTTATAAGAGTAGCTCTCGGCAACCCAGATTCGCCCACGATCATCGGTCGTCATCGCGACCGGCTGGTGCACGTCCGGCTCGCCCGCGAACAGCGTGACCTCGAACCCTTCCGGAACCGTGATCGCTTCGAGTGCTTCCTGCGGCGTCGGCGGATGCTCGCCTTCCTTCTGAGAATTCCGAGGTTGGTAGTCGTCCGCCCAGAGAAAGATCGGCGCGAACAAGGCGAGAAGCAGGATCGAGGTTTTCATGCAACTTCGTTCTAAATGCGCGAAGGGCGCGGGTCAAACGGCCTGGTTCTTCCACCGCGGCGTCGGCCCAGCAGCTGCTGACTCGGGAGCGAGCGAAACTGATCCTTGAATTGCTGGGCAAGCCGGGGAACTCATCCAAATCCAATTCCGCAATTTCATGAAAATACCCAATCGATTCCAAACTCTCTTCGTAAGCCTATCAGCAGGTGCTGCGCTCGTTGCCGCGCCGATGGTAACCGCAAATCCGGTTATCTTCGAAGGCAATGAAGCTGTCTCTAAAGATAAGCACATCGTTTTCGTTGCCAGCGATCACGAATATCGCGGCGAGGAGACTCTTCCAGCGCTCGCGCGGATTCTGGCGAAGCATCACGGCTTCAAATGCACGGTCCTGTTCGGTCTGGATGAGAACGGCGAGATCAAGGCGGGCGAGTCGAACATTCCCGGTCTTGAGGCGCTCGAATCGGCGGATGGAATGGTGATGTTCACGCGTTTTCAGGCGCTGCCGGATGAGCAAATGAAGCACATCGACGCCTATTTGAACCGAGGTGGTCCGGTTATGGGGCTGCGGACTTCGACTCACGGTTTTAAATATGGAAATCAGGAAAGCGCCTATTCGAAGTACGATTTCAAAGCGGCAACCGAGGGCTACGAGCTTGGATTCGGGCATCAGGTTCTCGGTCAGACCTGGGTCGGTCACTACGGCAGAAACCACGTTCAAAGCACGCGAATCACCATCATCCCAGAAGCGGCAAAGCATCCAATTCTGACCGGAGTCAGCAAAATTCATGTTCACGCTGGCGGCTACAACGCGGTGCCGCAGGACGACTGGAATATCCTGACGATGGCACAACCTTTGATGAGCATGGAAGTCGATGGTAAGCCGGATGAAACGAAGCCGCCGATGGCTTCCGAGTGGACTCGCGAGTACGCCGGCGCTGATGGCAAAAAAGGTCGCGTGTTCACCTCTCTTTATGGGGCTTCGGAGGACATTTTGAACGACGGATATCGCCGAATGTTAGTGAACGCGACTTACTGGATGCTTGGACTGGAAGACAAGATCGTTGCGGACTCGCCAATCGATTTTGTCGGCAAATATCAGCCGAATACATTTCGTGGAGGTGGCTACGCGCGCGGTGTGAAGCCGGAAGTTTATAACGGATTCGAAAGCCCGATCCCAGCGAACAACGTCACCGCTGATCCGGGTAAAAAGAAGGGCAAAAAGTAAGCCGCAACTCAGGAAAAAGCTCCAGCAGCTGCTGGAGCTTCGTTGGGCGGTTGCATCGGAGTTTTGGCCTTGTAGAATCAACGCCATGTCCGTCCGAGCTTCCTTCCTCCGCTACTGTGTTGTTTTTTGCGCCCTGTGCATCAGCGCGCACGGGCAAAATGCGCCGGAAGGTTTCGGCCAACTCAAAAACCCACCGACGATCATTCCAGGCGGGACCGACGAAGAAGGCCGGAGCTTCTCGTATCTCGGCCAACTCGAGACGAATCAGAAAATTATCCTGACAGCGAGCAACGGGTTCTTCACGAAAGGGGCTTGTCAGGCGAAAGGCGAATCGCAGCTCCCAAAGGTAGGCGATGAAGAGCTGATTGTGCCGAATTTTGAGCACCTCGATTGGAAAGAGGCTGAAGGGACGCTGCGCTGGCATCTTCTCGTTCAAAAGCCGGGTGAAGTCCGGTTCAATGTCCACATGGACGTGGCGAACGGAGGGGCGGACATCGAAGTAAATTTCGCTGGGCAAACAATCAAGGTAAGCGCATCGAAATCTCGCTCCGATTCGCCTCAGTCTTGGGATCTGACTTTTGATGTTGAGCAGCCGGGCGAGTACATGCTTTCGCTCGGAGCCGCAGAGCCCGGAAGTGGCTCCGCAATCGGGCTGTTGCATCGAATCGATGCGTTCGGCTCAGGGATCGAAGGCGCTAACCTGCTGAGAGTTCGCTGGCGGCCAGCAGCGGTTCATGGCGGCTACGACACTGCCAAGGTTGAAAACGCTAAGCTCCTCGTCTTCACGACTCGCAGCAATTGCGATATTTCGAGCTACTCGCCGATCACGACGCCGTTCGGATACTACGGGACTTCGTTCGATGGAGACCGCCGAAGCAACGGCAGTTTCAATTTTTCGATGTGGGGGCAGGAGCAAGCCGCATTCGATTTGAAGACGATGCCTCACTTGCTCGGCGTGGGCTCGCCGGAGGGCGAATTCAGCGGCTTCGGGCATGAAGGATCGGGCGTCAAACCGCGTGGCTGGGATCCGATGCCGGATCGGCCCGAATTGGTAGTCCAAGCGCTTCGGGTAGTCTCAGAAGACGACTACGATTGCTACTACGGTTATTACTTTGATCATCCGACTAACGCTTGGAAGTTTTACGGCGCGGGCAAGAAATGGCACGATGGAAAGCCGAGGGAACACATAAAACTTGGCTCGTTCTGCGAGATTCCCGGCCCTCCGCAGAATGAGCGGACCGGAGACGTTTATCGAGAAGTTCGGCGCATGGGTTGGGCTCATGATGATGGAAAATGGATTCCGTTAGAGCAGTTCAGCCCGGGTGGCACCGGCAGTTCGGGCGATCTGCCAGTCAACAAGAGTTGGTTCACAACGAAGGATGGGGAGTACGCGATGGGCTGTGGCGGCATTCGGCTCTACCAACATAAGGCTTCGTTAGTCAAGGCGGGTGGCGGCGGTGAGCTTCCATATTTTCTGGCGAGTCCCACGATTCAGAACATTTTTTCGATGCCGGTTCAATTTGGCGAAGTTCAGGCTACGGAGGTGGCTTCGGATTCCGCCACGATTGAAATCGACGTTCCGGGCGGCGGCGAGTTGAAGGCTGGCGCTGTTTATTTTGGAACGCAGGATTCCCTGACATTTGCACCACGAGAGCTTCACGGAACCGAGAAAAATTCGGAGCTAAGCCAAACGATTCTTCGGAACGCCTGGGAATCCGTAGCCGAGATCTCAGCCGCCCACGAAGGAGTCAATCGGGTCACTCTTGATGGGCTGAAGCCGGAGACTACGTATTTCTACCGAGTCTTGATGACGAATTCAGTCAGCCGAATTTGGAACCACGAATCGCTGAGTTTCACAACACCGAAGACCGGCTCTCAACCAATCAAACTTTCTCCGTTGTCGCCGGCAGCGCAGCCCGTTGCCGCAGCGGTTCCCTCTTCGACTGTGATGAAAATCGAAGGTGAACCGTTCCGCGTTTGGACCTACAAAATTGGAGGCAACTCGCGAGAAATTGAAGGTAGGCTGATCGCAATCGCCAACGGCAAAATCCAGATTGAGCTAAAGTCTGACGGCAGAAAAGGAACGATGGAGCTCAGCGCATTCAGCGAATCTGACCGAGCCTACGTTGAATCAAAAAAGAACGATTAACGGCGCTTTCAATCCTTCGCCTTGAGCATTTTTATGAGGTAGGCAGTCGAGTTTTCGTGCGTTGCATCGGGCGCTCCCGGATAGACGAGCTCGCAGTCGACGCCGGTCGCCGCGCAATGTTCCTGCAGCTTGACGCCGAAAGTTGAAGTGTGCGTTGGGTCTTTCTGATCCTTCCCCAGGGCAGGCGCAACCGAGTAAATCAGGTAGACCGGCGGATCGTCGTCGCTAACCAGAGCGTAGGGCGAATATTCTGCGATCCAGGGCAGGATTTCTTCGCGTCCGGCGAGAAACTTGGGAAACGTGGCGAGTACAAAAGCATGACCGCCGTAGCGACTGTTCGGCGTCCACTCGACCATCTGTTTCGGGTCGAGCGAGGTCTGCGCGCCGATGACGGCTGCGCACCACAGTCGGGTAGACTCGCGAGCGACCGGATCTTCGCTTTTTGGATCGGCTAGGTCGTCGTGAAACGCCAGCCAGAGGCTCGAGCACGCGCCCGCAGATCCGCCAGCGGCACCGACACGCTCCTTATCGAGATTCCACTCGGCGGCCTTGCTCCGGACGAATTGCAGCGCGCGAGCGGCGTCGTGAAGCGGCGCTTTCACGGGTGGTTCGACGCCTTCTTCCACGGCCTGTTTGACGTAACGATAATTGATGGCCACAACGGAAATTCCAGCCTCCAGCAGCGCTGTTGGATCGGCGAATCGATGAAGTCGCTCCTTTGATCCACCCTGCCAACCGCCGCCGTGGATGACGAAGGCGAGAGGCGTCGGCGTGTCGGATTCCGCCTTCCAGAAATCGAGAATGTGCCGTTCGTGATCGCCGTAACGGACTTCGGCGACGGTCGGTTTTGGAACGGACGGATCGTATTCAGTTTGCGCGAAAACAGGAGACGCAAAGGCGAAAAATCCGAACCAGCAGCTGCTCAGAAAGATGAGCTTTTTCAATGACTTCATCGCTCAACTAAAACCATTCCGATTTTAGTTCACGACATTTCGCAGCGGCTCGCCTCGCAGCGCACGCAGGACTTCGCGCGCTCCTTTTGTGCGAAATTCCTCGGCACCTTCCTCGCAGTAAAAAGCAGTGTGAGGGTTCAGCAAAAGGCGATCATGGGCCGGATGATCGGGATCGCGCCAAGCCGTGATGACCGCCGAATCGGCCGCCGGAGGCTCCTGTTCGAGAACGTCGATTCCGGCCCCTCCGAGATGTCCAGAGGCCAAGGCGTTGACAGCAGTTGCTGTGTCGAGAACGCCGCCCCGAGCGGTGTTGACTAGAAACGATCCCTTCGGCATTTGGCCGATTTCAACATCGCCGATCAGGCCTCGCGTCTCCTCCGTGAGCGGGCAATGAAGACTAACAATGTGAGAATTCCTAAGGAGTTCGGAGAGCTGGTCTACGCGTCGAATTCCCAGCGCCTTGTCCAATCCGTCTGGCACGTAAGGATCATAGAAAACGACATCGAATCCAAAACTCTTCGCTCTGATCGCCGTCGCCGTGCCGATCCGCCCGCAACCGACGATCCCGAAAACCCGACCGCGCAATCGCGGGATCGGAGCGGCTTGATCCACGTTCCAATCGCCAATTCCACGCTGAAGCCGGCTGTTGAGAAAATGCGTTCCGCGAGCGAGGGACAGGGCCATGGTCAGGGCGGAATCGGCGACTTCCTCGGTTCCGTAATCCGGCACGTTGCAAACCGGAATCCCGTGCTCTCGCGCCGCCTCGACGTCCACTCCATCGTAACCGACACCGGGCCTGACGATGACTTTGCAATTCCGCAGGCGCTCGATGCTGGCGCGAGTGAAACGGAAATAGTGATAAACCATGATCGCGTCGGCATCCTCGATCTTACCTTCGAGATCAGCCTCGCTCATCGCGTTCAGCGCGGTGACTTCAGCGGTTCCGTCGAGGATGCTGCGCTCGAAATTGAGCGGTTCGACGATCAAATCTGTGATAACGACTTTGGGTATTTGATTCATGATTTTTGCGAGCGGCGACTTCGAATTAAGTCGTGCTTTCTGCTTTTTTCAGCCCCTGATTTAAGGTATAACTCAACCACCATGAGACCGGATGATCAGATCTTCTCCTTCCTGAACTCCATCCGCAGCCGTCTCTCCAAACATCGATTGCTCTCCGCTTTTATCGGAAGCATCGCGGTTGGCGCGGCTGCCCTTCTTCTGATTTGCCTGGCTTACGTCTTGCGCGGACATGCCGTTCCTCCAATCGCCTACGCGCTGGCTGGCGGAGCGATTTTGCTTGGTGGAGTGGCAGGATGGATCTGGCGTCGACCGACTGAATCGACCTCGGCCGAGTTCGGTGATCAATTTTTCGACCTCAAAGATTCGGTCGGTAGCTTTTTGAGATTTCGCAACGATGGCCGGGAGGGCGAGCTCTTCGGCTTGCAGGCGCAGTCGACGGCAAAGCGAGTTTCTGAGCTGGATCCAGCTGAAGTTCGCTACAAGTGGCCAAGCCGAATGCTGGCCGGGGCCGCTGTGCTTATGGCTTCAGCCGTTCTTCTCGGATTCAAAGCGCCGTCGCCAGCCGTGATCGAAGCTGAGCGACTCGCCGCCGAAACCGAAGCGAAGACCGAAGAAATTAACGAGCACCTTGAGGAGTTGATCGAGGAACTCGAAAAGGCGACCGAGGACGACGAGGAACTCGCCGAATTGGATAAGGACCAGCTTCGCAAGTGGGTCGACGAATTGAAAAACACCACGGATCGCAAAGAGCGATGCGGCAGTACGCGGAATTGGAGCGGCGTTTGCAGCAGGCGGCGCAGCGAATGGATCAGCGGAAAGATGAGCAGCTGCTGGCGAAAGCGGGCGAGGAATTGAAGAAGGATCAGGAGACTCGCGAGCTGGGCAAGAAGCTGGAGAAAAAGGAATTTCGCAAAGCGGCTGAGGAAACTGAGAAGCTGAAGCCTCAGGATCTCGACGTGAAGAAACTCACGGAGCAGCGCAAGGATTTGGCCAAATTGAAGGCGGCTGCTCAGCGCATGGCTGCTGCGGCGAAGGCGGCGAATCGGCAGGGCGCTTCGAATAAACAATCCCAGGGCAAGAAGCAGGGGAGTCAGTCGAAGGCTGGCGAGAATGCTCAGAAAGGCAATGGGCAGAACGCGCAGGGTGCCGAGGGAACTCCGAGCGGAGCCGGTCAGAGCGGCGAGAGCCTCGAAGAACTCCTGACAAAGCTTGATGAATCCGTCAAAGATCTCGAGAAATCGATGCGCGAGGCGGAACTCGCCCAGCAGCTCGATCAGGACATGCAAAAGTGCATGGGCCAATGCGATGGAGCGCAAAAAATGGTCAACTCGAATCTCGACAAGCTAAGCAAAAAACTTTGCAAGGCGGGGGCGAAAGCGGATGCCCAAGCGAAACTGAAGTCGCTTTGTCAGAGTCTCGGACAGTGTCAGAGTTTTCTCGGTAGCTCGAAAGCTCAATCCCTTGCGCAGTCCATGGGTGCTGGCAAAGGCGGTCTAAAAGCTGGAGTCGGATCAGTCGATTCACGTCGTCAGGAAACCGATCTGCTGGTGGACAACGGCAACACGACCCAGCTTCAAGGGATCAAGGGCCAGGGCCCGAGTGTCGCGACGGTTGAATCCGCTGATGATGGCGATGGAGTTTCGGCTCGTCGGACCGAAGCCCGGGAGCGCGAGTTTCAAAATCAGCTGGAGAGTTTCGTGCAACGTGAGGACGTGCCGGAAGACGTGAAGGCAGGCGTAAAAGAGTATTTCCGAAACATCCACAATATCACGGATCAGCCGTAAGATTTTGCTGGGGTTTGGCGGCGCGACTTGGTAAAATCGCGCGATGAAAACTGGAGGGTGGGCTCTGTTGCTCACAGGATTGCTGGTAGCCTCATCGGTTTTGGGGGCTGAGGGTCTTTTCGTCGATTCATTTCCCCGCGGTGGTTTTGGTGCGGTGGAGGCGGCTGATTTCCATCAAGGCCCTGAAATCGCTCGCCCGTTCGTTGAGCAGCAGCTGCTGGAAAAGGACGAGTTGGAGCGATTGAAAAGTCACCAACTGGTTTCTCCGCGACAATTACTCTAAACCGAAACTCGAAATCCTATGAAACGATTGCGCATCCTGCTTCTTCTCTGCCTCTTGACTGTTTTCACAGGTCCAATGTTCGGCGCGGAGGTCCCTGACGAAACCACAAAAAAGTACTTCCAAATTCTGCAGAAACGCCCGGAATCTCGACCGCTGTTTGATCGCTTTTACGCTTCCTGGCTTAACAACGGAACTGTCGAGGCGCTTCGAACCTTTCTTCTGGAGAACATCGAGGAAAACCCGAGTCCTGCGGCTTTCCAGATTCAAGCAGCTGTTCTTCTGGAGTTAGCCGAGGACGAGCAAGCTCTCGAGTCGTTGAAACTCGGGCGGGCCGAATTTCCAGAAGATGCGCTGCTCGCCTGGCGCCTTGCTAGTTTGCAAACGCGCCTCCAGCAGAATGCAGAAGCGATGGCGACGATCAAAGCTGCGGCCGCGCTCGAACCGGATGCCGAATTGGCGATCCGGATTGCCGAGCTTGAAGGGCAGCTTTTTCTTAGGAATGGCGATAGCGAAGCGGCGCTTGAGGTCTGGCGCAAATTGCTGAAAGCGAATCCAGATGACGACGAGCTGCGAATCGACGTGATCGAGCTCCTCGCCGATGAGGGCGTGATGGATGAAGCGATCTCGGCTTCGCTGGCGTTGATCGATCAGATCGCGGATCCTTACGATCGAGCTGTCCGCCAAATGCGGCATGCCGAGCTTTTGAGGAAGGCGAATCGCGGCGAGGAAGCCAAAGAACTTTACCAGCAGCTGCTGGCGGCTTCCGGAGTGGCAACCTGGCTTGAAAAACAGACGCTCGCGCAGGTCGATTCACTTTTCCGCGAGAAGGACGAGATTACCGGGCTACGGAGTTTCCTAACCGATTTGCGGGACGCCGAACCGCAGAGAATCGCGATTCGTCGAGCGCTGGTCGGAGTTCTTGTGTCTCTGCGAGAGGGCGACGAGGCGATCGAGGAGTACCGGGACTTGTTGAAAATCACGCCCGGTGACCGCGGAGTCCGCGAGGGTTTTATACAATTGTTAGGGGCGCTCGAACGCTACGAGGAAGGGGTGGAGGAAGTTTCTCGATTGGTCGCGCAACATCCGGATGATCCGGAGTTACTCGTCTTGCTCAGCAAGATGCAGAATTGGTCTGGCGACAATCTTGGCGCTGGCGAGAGTGTTCGGAAATTCCTCGTTGCAGGTACGAAAGAGGAACATCGCTACCTGCGGGCTTCGCGGTTGCTTGAGAGCTTCGAACTCGTTCAACAGGCTCAGCAGCTGCTGGAGGAGGCGGAGATCGAATTTCCGGAAAGTATCTCGGCGGTCGAAGCTGTCGCCGATTTTCTCTATCGAAACGAGAATGAGGACGCTGCGTTGGCGAGGTGGGAAAAGCTTTCGAAGAGCGACGACGCTGGAGTCGTTCTGCGTTCGGTGCGGAATGCGGCGAGCCGAAATCATCACGAAGAAGCCTTTGCCTGGCTGGAAGCGCGTTACCCGGATTTCGCGACCGATGCGCGATTCCTTGAAACGTTTTTGACCGAGGCCCTGGCGGCTGACGAGTTTGAAAAGGCGCTGCCGTCCGTCCGACCGCTCGTGAACCTGACCGAAACGCCGTTCGACCTCGATGCGACGTCGAAGTTGGTCGTGAAACTGGCCGGAAGCAGCGAGAATAGCGAGGGTCTGATTGACGAACTCAGCCGCGGAACTTCGCCGCAGGAGGTCTGCGTTCACGCGGCGTTGTTGCACAGCTCTCGTAAGCAGGAAGCCGCGATTGAATCGTTGGAGACTCTTGCGAAGGCCAGCGACTCAGCAGCGGAGTTTGCCTTGGTTCAACTCGCGACTCTGCATCAGCTGGAGCGGCGTTTCGATGATGCTGCGGACGCGATGGAGCGTTTGATCCGGCGTCCGGGTGGAAAGAAGACGAACCATTTGCAACGATTGGTTGGTCTCTTTCGTTCAGCGAAAAGACTGGACGAAACTCTGGTCTGGCTGCGCGAATGGAAGGCGATTTCGCCGGGAAATCCGCAGATCTGGATCGAGGAGGCCACGGTGCTTTTTCAGATGGGTGAAGCGAAAGAGGCGTTCCGAGTCATGCGGCAAGCAATCGGTCGATTCGAGGACGACGATCGTTTTCCATCTAAGTTAGCAGGCTGGTACTTGGAATTGGGCATGGCTGAGGATGCAGAGCAGCTGTTCTGGCGGCTTTACGATAACGCGGAGGACGATGGAGGTCGGCTGTCCTGGGCTCGGCGACTTTTCGAATCGGCTCAGCAGCAGGGAAGGCATGAGCAGCTGATTTCGCGATTGGAGGAACGCGCGCAGCGGAATCGCGGCGCGATCGGGCCAGTTCTTGCGTTAGCTGAGATGCATCGTTTGCGAAACGACGAGGAGAAATGGCGCGAGACTCTGAAGCGGGCGAGTCTGCTTGATCCTCAGAATGTTGAGCTGCTTTCGTCGATCGCGAGCAGCTACGCGGCACAGGGGAATTGGGATCAGGCGCAGGCGGCGTTGGAGCTGGCTCGCGAGCACGATCATAGCGGTCGAATCGATCGCGAACTGGTTAGCATCCTGCTTTCTGCCGGGAAACCGGATCAGGCGTTGCGGAAAGTCGAGGAAATGATTCGGGCTGGCAAGGCGGCGCGTCAGGACGCGGAATTGATGGCGATCTCGATGCTGGAGCAGGTGGATTTTGCAGAAGCGGCCGGATTTCTGGATCGTCTTCAGTCCGAGTTTCCTCAAGCTTATCCTTTGAATTACCTAGCTGGTGTTTTTCATGAGGAAGCCGGCGACACGGCGAGCGCAATCGAATCGTTCCAACGGGTACTTGCCGCGCCGTCACACAGTCCTGGTTCGCAGGTCGCAATGGCAGTGCCTAATAGCTGGGTCAACAGCACTGGCATCGAAGAGTCGATGGCTCCCGATTCTACGAGGCGTATCGCGAATTGGTGGTGGAACCGCCGAATGGCTTATAATCATAGAACTGGCGCGCCGAGTGGCCGACTTTATCACCGGTCTTTTTCGATTCAGCCGATCCAGCCCGCTCCCGGGGTTTTCTACCCGAATTCCGGTCAGGGAAGCCAGATTTTTCTTCCGAGCGCCACAGAGATGGCTAGCCATCTAGCTCTTGAGCATCTGGGGAAGCTGTTCGTGGCAGGAGACGATGTTGAGCGCAAGGAGATTCGGGAAATCTGGGACGCTAACGGCGTGCCCGAGATCTTTCGGCTTCTGCTCGAGAGCGCGGAGAAAGAACAGCCGAAGATCGTTGAAATTCTTGCCGAGCATTTGGATATAGACGAGACCGCTGCCGCGCTTTGGCTGGGATTGAATTTCGGAGCTCAAGATCCTGAGAAGCAGCTCGCCGCAGTTCAAAGGGTCGAGTCAGATTGGCCGGAACTAGCTTTGTCAGGGGCCTTGGCGGGCTTTTCGAACTCCGGTGAATTGAGACCGAAGTTTCGTGAAGCGATCCAGCAGCTGCTGCCGCGTTGCGACTCCGAAACGATGAGCAATTCAATTCAGAGTCGGCTGAATCAAGTTCTCCAGTTAGATCAAGCAAGAAATCCCGACCAAGCCAATCACCCGTTCCGAGTCGCGCTTCGAGCTGCGATTCTGGAGGCGTTTCTGGCGATGGCAGAACGAAGTCCGGAAATGGCGGACCCATACATTGTGTGTGCCCAGCATGGGCGAGATGTAAATGGGGTGCAAGTCCCCTGTAGAAAGACCAGACATGATGAAATCATGAAGAAACTACCACCAGAAGCCAACTGCGTGCGGGCAACCGTTCGTGGG
>JBLHKS010000089.1:0-26757 GCA_047620505.1 Verrucomicrobiales bacterium
AGTAACAAAGCATAGTGATGGCCGAGGCTTTTCATTCATACACTCTACTACGATGCTTTCAGCTGCCACGATATTTCCTGAAGAGCCCAAACCAGCGCGTTGATCCTTCGGCATCGCCAGCGGCTGCTTCAGCGGCCAGTCCCACTTCTGTTCCGCGACGCGATTGCTGCTCGGCAAATTGTAGGGCTCAATATAAATCAAATCGCCAATCCCACGCGACTTCGGCGAAAACGGATAGCCGGGATGCGGATACATTCCTTTGTCGATTGCCGTCTTATATTTCGCGACCGTTTTCTCCGCATCCTTCCGCGCCGCTTCCAACGCAAGCTCGGCCTTTTCCGGCATATCTTTAAAATTGAAATCCCGCGCGATCTGCATCCGGCGCTTCTCAACCTGTGCTTCGACATAACCCGGATCCGTGACCTCAGCGACGCGCTCTTCGTAATGCTCAGGGGCATACTCGTTGTCACCCGGATGCGCGACAAAATACTCATTCGTGGTCAACAACTCGGCGATGACGTCTTTGTCTTGCCTTAACACATGCTCAATCAGCATGCGCGCGTCGTGAACCAGCATTCCTGTGTTCCATTGCGGGATCTTTTCTTCGCGCCGCCGATCGTTGTCCTTGAACACCGTTCCGGCGCGATGAAAGCCAAAATACTCGTCAAAAAACCGCATCACGCGCGGCAGATCTTTTCGATCCCAGTGGCCGGTCGTCAGTTGCTCGTCCAGCAGTTGCTGAACGAGGCGCGCCACGTCTTCCTTCGTTTTCAGCTCATCCTTCTGCAACGCGTCTCGAATGAATCGATTTCGATCCGGGCCCTGATCCGTCAGCGCAAAGGCGAGCGCATGCGCCAACTCATCCGGCGACAAATGTCGGCGTCCGTGTTCATCCACTTCACCTAAACCGAATTCCATCCGGTAGATCGATTCCGGACTCAGGAATATCGCTTTGATCATCGTTTTGAGTCCGTCGAGATTGCCCCCGGTTTCGATGTTCTGTTTGAGAAACGTCAGATACTTTTCCTGTTCTTCTTTGGTCGGATTGCGCCCGATCACTCGCAGAAATTCCCGCCCAATCACCCCGCGAAGCGCCTCCTCCTCCGGCGTCGGCTTATCATCTGCGAAATCCTCGAACTCGTCACGCTGTTCCCGATGCGCAAGGAACGAATCGGCCACGATCATCGTCATCTGCACCGTGCTTTGATCCGCCACCGACATCGCTGCGTAGTCCCGAATCCCGCGCTCTGAAGTCACAAACGTGTAGGGACTTTTCGCGCTGCCAAAGCCCTTGAACGCAAAAATTTCCGGGCTGAATCGCCAGAGCCGCGACGGCGAAAACGGCGGTGTGTCGATCTCGCCTGAGAACAGCTTTTCGTGATTCACCCAGTTGCCGTATTCGGGCGCGAGCAGCTTTTTGCGATACACCTCCCCCGAGCCCGCCGTCAGCAGCTGCTGACTGATCCACTCGATGACCGCGTTCCGTTCCGAATCGCTCGGCTGCTCATCCTCGTCAGGCGGCGGCATGTCTCCGGCCGTCAATTGCTCAAGAATTTCGAGCCACAAGTTGGAGGTCTCAGCCTTGGCGAAATCAAACGACGCCTCGTGGAGAGCGAGCTTGCCCTTTTGCTTGTCAGCGCCGTGACAGCGGATGCAATGCGCTTCCAGAAATGGCTTGATCGCCTCGTCGGCATGGAGGCCTTGAGGCGCGAATGCCGAAAGCACAAGGGCCGAGGCGACTGTTTGGAATATTCGGGGCATCTTGATCGGGACCACGGTAGTGGAGCCTCGAAATCTGGCCAGTGAAGGATTGCGTGACAACAGCGAAGATTTACCTCATGCGGCGTCCGCCGCCCGCCCACGTCGGACATCCAATCGCCTTCTTTTGCAAATTCCGGGGTGAGTCAGAGCCGAGTTGAGTTTCTCAACCCGGCGTCTACTTAAGCCACTGGGCTTGTTTTGACGCGTCGTCCGTCCGCGCTTCACCGCCAAGCGCGATGCGGTTGGCTTCGATCTCGGCCAATCGCTTCCGCGCCAACGCCTTCATCTCCGCGACCTTCTCAGGATGCTCGGCACTGAGGTTTGTCTGCTCTCCCGGATCTTTCGCCAGATCGAACAGCGCCGGTCCCGCATCGGTGCCCCGGCTCGGGACCGTTGTCTGACAGAAACACGATGATCGATTTCTCTTCCAGCTCAGCCCGTTTCAGCGCGGCGACGATCTCGCCGATCCGCGCGTCGAGTTCCTCGACCACATCGCCGTAGGCGCCGTGCGTCGATCGCCCTTCCCAATTCGGATGAGCCTGAGCCGGAAAATGGGGCGCGGTGAAGGGCAGGTAGAGGAAAAATGGCTCGTCGCGGCTCACCTCGATAAACTCGATCGCCTCGCGGGTGAAGTTCTCGGTCAGCCGCCGATTGTCGAGCGGATCGGCAATCAGTTCTTCGTCACGCCAGAGTTTTTTCGTCTGGTTATTGCTCATCTTGATGTGATAAGCCGTGTCAAATCCCTGTTTCAGCGGGTGAAGCTCCGGGCTGCCGCCGAGATGCCATTTGCCGCTGAGAGCGGTGCGGTATCCAGCCTGCTTGAAGACCTCAGCGATCGTGAGAGCCTCGGGCGCGAGGCCGGTGGTGGTCTTCATTCTGTAGCCCAGCACTCCGCCGTTCCAGCCTAGCCGCGTTGGGTAGCAACCAGTCAAGAGCGCCATGCGCGACGGCGTGCAGACGGTGGCCCCGGCGTAGAAACTTGTCAGGCGGACGCCCCCGGCCGCGAGTTGGTCGAGCACCGGAGTTTTGATCTTCGTCGAGCCGTAGCAGGAAAGGTCGTTGTAGCCGAGGTCATCGGCCATGATCAGAATCACGTTTGGCTTCGACGCCGGCTCAGCAGCAGCTGCAATCGATGACGAGGCTGCAATCGCAAAAAGGCCGGCCGCGGCAAGCGTGGAAATCAGGGCTTTGATAAACATAGTAGTTTCTTTCCGGTGCAGCCTGAATTCTGCACGATGGCTCCGCTTCCAGACAGTAAAAAACCTGCCCGAATCCGGGCAGGTTCTGGCTTCAATGGAATTGCCGACCTTCGATCTATTTGGCGGCCAGCTCGGCCTCCGCCTCCACGAGATCAAAGCGATCAAGGTTCATGACCTTGGTCCACGCGGCCACGAAGTCGTTGACGAACTTCTCTCCGGCGTCGGCGCTGGCGTAGGCTTCCGCGATAGCGCGGAGTTGCGAGTTCGAACCGAACACGAGATCGACGGAAGTGGCGGTCCAGTTGATTTCGCCAGTCTTGCGGTCCCGTCCTTCGTAAAAGTGCTCGCACATTGGCGAAACTTCCCACTCGTTGCTCATGTCCAGCAGGTTGACGAAGAAGTCGTTGGTCAGCCTCTCCGGGTTCTTGGTGAAGACACCGAGATCGGGGTGACCGACGTTGGTTTTGAGAACCCGCATGCCGCCGATAAGCGCGGTCATCTCCGGAGCGCTGAGCGTGAGCAGTTGAGCCCGGTTGATCAGGTTCTCCGGCGCGGGCCGGTCGAGTTCGTGTCCGAGGAAGTTGCGGAACCCGTCCGTTTTCGGTTCGAGAAAGGCAACGGATTCCACGTCGGTCATTTCCTGCGTGGCGTCGGTTCTTCCCGGCGAGAAGGGAACTTTCACGTCGTGACCGGCGTTCTTCGCGGCTTGCTCGACGGCGGCGCTGCCGCCAAGCACGATCAGATCGGCGAGCGACACTTTCTTGCCGCCAGTCTGTGCGGCGTTGAAGTCCGCTTGGATCTTCTCAAGGACCGGCAAGACCTTGGCGAGTTGAGCCGGGTTGTTGACTTCCCAGTCCTTCTGCGGCTCGAGACGGATCCGAGCCCCGTTGGCGCCACCGCGATTGTCGCTCCCTCGGAAGGTGGACGCGGACGCCCAAGCGGTCGAGACCAGCTGCGAAATGGTTAGGTCCGATTTGAGGATGGAGGCCTTGAGAGCGGCGATGTCCGCCTCTCCGATCAGCTCGTGATCAGCCGCGGGAAGGGGGTCCTGCCACAGCAGCTGCTGGTTCGGCACTTCCGGTCCGAGATACCGGGAAATGGGGCCCAGATCGCGGTGAGTCAGCTTGAACCACGCCTTGGCGAAGGCGTCGGCGAACTCTTTGGGATTCTCGAAGAAACGCTTCGAAATCGCGCCGTAGGTCGGGTCCATTTTCAACGCCAGATCGGTCGTGAACATGATCGGGGCGTGGCTCTTCGTTTTGTCGTGAGCATCCGGCACGGTTCCTTTGCCCGCTCCGTCCTTGGGAACCCATTGTTGGGCACCGGCGGGGCTCTTGGTTAGCTCCCAATCGTAGGCAAACAGGTTCGATAGATACATGTGAGACCACCGCGCCGGGGCGCTGGTCCACGCTCCTTCGAGGCCGCTAGTGATGGTGTCTTCGGCATTGCCTTTTCCGAAGCTGTTCCTCCAGCCGAAGCCCTGTTCTTCGAGCGGCGCGCCCTCGGGTTCAGGTCCGACGTTTCCGTCTGGAGGGGCGGCGCCGTGCGCCTTTCCAAAGGTGTGTCCGCCCGCAATCAGCGCCACGGTCTCCTCGTCGTTCATCGCCATCCGCGCGAAGGTTTCCCGAATGTCCTTAGCCGCAGCGAGCGGATCCGGGTTCCCGTTCGGGCCTTCCGGATTCACGTAAATCAAGCCCATCTGAACCGCGCCGAGTGGATTCTCAAGATCGCGGTCACCCGAATAACGCTTGTCGCCCAGCCACTCGGTCTCAGGACCCCAGTAAATGTCTTCCTGCGGCTCCCAGACGTCTGCGCGACCACCGGCGAATCCGAAGGTCTCAAAGCCCATCGTTTCGAGGGCGACGTTGCCGGTTAAAATCATGAGGTCGGCCCACGAGATTTGCTGACCACACTTCTGCTTAAGCGGCCAGAGCAACCGGCGCGCCTTGTCGAGGTTGCCGTTGTCAGGCCAGCTGTTGAGCGGCGCGAAACGTTGCGTCCCATCCGAAGCGCCGCCACGGCCATCTGTGACGCGATAGGTGCCCGCGCTGTGCCACGCCATTCGAATGAAGAACGGCCCGTAGTTGCCGTAGTCGGCTGGCCACCACTCCTGTGAAGTCGTCATCAATTCCGCGAGGTCTTTTTTCAGGGCGTCGAGGTCGAGCTTCTTGAACTCCTCGGCGTAATCGAATTGCTCGCCCAGCGGATTTCCTTTGGCGGAATTCTGATGCAGGATTCCGAGGTTTAACTGATTCGGCCACCAGTCGCGGTTGGACATGGCCCCGGCTGCCGTGTGCCGGTAAGGACCGGCCTGCACGCCCATCACCGGGCATTTGCTGAAATCGTTTTCCACTTGTTTTTCAGGTTGGGGTTGGGTCTGAGTCTGCGCCATCGCGTCGCTGAGGCCGATCGAGGTGAGGACCAGAGCAAGAAGCCAAGTCCGCGTCTTGAGTATTGAAGCAGTTCGGTTCGCCGCGAGGCGTCTGCGAGGGATTGTTTGCATTATCTTGAGTGTTCCGGTTAGGAGAGGTGGAGAGTCTGACAAGACCTCGGCTGTTCACTACGGCTGGGCGCGACGATCGGTTTCAGCACTTGATTGAGGGGGCGCGCCAACCACCGTGAAACGCAGGTTTTCTAGTTTCCAGAGAGATCAGGAATCGCTGACGGCTCCGTCGACATGCACGTCCATCTGGGGGAACGGAATCCCGATTCCGGCTTCGTCGAGGTGCTGCTTCACCGCGCGAGTCAGGGCTTCTTTTATCGGCCAGAACTCGCTGGCGCTGCACCAGAAGCGGACGGTCCAATTCACCGCGGAATCACCGAGATCTCCTAGCACGATCTGATAACCACGGTCTTCTCCAGAGAGCAATTTGTCGCTGAGCGACTCGGCGGCTTTTTGTAGAACAGCGCGCGTTTCGTCGAGCCCCGCCGAGTAGTCGCAACCGACGGCGACATCGACACGCCGCTCGCTGTGAAACGAAATATTCTCAATCGTCCCGCCGTAAATCTCGCCGTTAGGCACAATGATTCGGCGATTGTCAGGCGTGTCGAAGGTCGTGGTGAAGAGTTCGATGGTGTTGACTTTCGCGGTGATTCCAGCCGCGCTGACAACGTCGCCAATCTTGAACGGCCGGAAGATCAAGAGCATCACGCCCGAAGCGAAATTGGAGAGCGTCCCGGAAAGCGCCATGCCGACCGCGAAACCAGCAGCTGCTAGAATTGCCGAGAACGCGGTGACGTTGACCCCGAATTTTCCGAGCGCCACGATCGCGCCGAGAATCACCACGAGGTAGAAAATCATCTTCGCCGCGAATCCCGCGAGAGTCGAGTCGACCCTCGCCTTTTCCATACCCTGACAGGCGTACTTCGCCAGAATCTTGGCGGTGACCACGGAGACGATCAAGATCACCGGCGCCCAGATCACGGGCATTCCGCAGTCCACCAAGAGCATTTTCAAAGCGCCGGAATCGCCGGTGAGCGCGGCGCCCGCGGTTGCCTTCGCTTGATCGAGCGCGCCTTGAACCTGATCGACGGCGGCTGGGGTTTCGTCGGCTTGCGCCAGAATAGTTCTCACAATATTGGACTGGTTAAGAGTTGGTAGGTTGGGATTCCGGTGTGCGGGATGGAGACTTTGGCGTTTCACTACGCCCGGGCGCGGCGATCGGTTCATCCGTTGAGCGAAAAAATGGAGTCGCGCTTCTCAACCGCCTGAAACCGGGGATCGATCCGGAACGTATCGGGCGAGGCGCAACTTGTGGCCGGGCTGCCGGTCACGTAAGAGTCTTCAACCGGATGGAAATCAAAAACGCCTTCATCGTTCTGGCCGATATCAGTGGATACACGAAGTTCGTGACCCTCCACGCGATGAGCCTTCTCCATGCGGAGAAGATCGTCACCGAGCTTCTCGAATCCATCATGGACGCGACGAGCGAGCCCCTGATCGTGAACAAACTCGAGGGTGACGCGGTTCTCTTCTACGCTGAAGCCGGGGAATCCGAAACCGACACCGCGCGCGCCGTTTTCGCTCAATCCCTCGCGTTCTTCGAAGCCTTCAGCGAGCGCTCGAAGGAACTCACCGGATGCAACAACCTCTGCCCCTGCGACGCCTGCCGGCAAGCCGATCAGCTTCGATTAAAGACGGTTCTGCACTTCGGCGAGATCGCTCTCAAGCGCGTCCGCAATTTCGTCGAACTTGCTGGCGAATCCGTCATCGTCGCGCACCGCCTCACGAAGAACAGCATCGACTCAAACGAATATCTTCTCATGACGAAATCGTTCGCCGAGGTCGCTGGACAAGGTGAGGCCTGTGAAACCGAATCCCGGACGGAGGAATGCGCTGGCATCGGCAGAGTCGAAGTCGAGGTCCACTACCCTAACTCAGATCTCGAATCCCCGGATGCTCCGGAGAAGGAGCCGCGGAAAAAGACTACGAGCCTAGCAAACGCCTTCAGGCTCGACCTTTACAGTTTGGCCCGCGTCCTGCGCCTGAAACGGCCACCCCGGGGCCGCGCCTATCCGCCAGCAGAACGGCCCGGATTTTGGCAGTTTGCGCGAGATGGATTCCGGGGTCTCTGGATGCTTTTTCGGCGCAAGTGATCTTTCCAGTCGATCCCGTCTCTTATCGATTTTCCACCACTACTCCACGAAGGAGCCCGGCTTCTGAAAAATGCTATCGGGTGAAGATCAACAGCAGGGCCAACACCAGCACGATTGCCGCTGGCAAGTATTTCTTGGGCGGGTCCTTCACCTTGGCATGCATGAGAATCGCGCCCACCATCAGCACTGCCATCACGATGGAGGCCGGTTGCACCAAAACCGGAAAAAAGACACCCACCAACAATGCGAGAGCGGATCCTACCTTGAGACATCCGACGGCAAAAATAGTCCACGTCGGAAGACCGTAAACAGCAAATTCGTCTTTAAGGTTGCGGGCGTCGCCCCCGCGGTACGAGGTGCCTCCACCCGCCCGCAGCAGCCATACGTTCAAAATTCCGAGGGCAATGATTAACTGACAGAGGATATGGAAAACGGCCATTTTCTTACAACTTAATGATTGAAGATGTGTCTGCTCGGGACAGGCAAGGGCAGTAACCCCCACTTGCTCTCTCGCCCGTCATTGCTCTAGCGAATCTCGATCATCACCTCATTGCGGCGCATCAACCCGGGCGTCCACGGCGGGTCGTAGTAGGCGTAGCGTGGTTTTGCGGCAGTTTTGGTGGTCAAGCCAGCTTCGGCGATCCACTCTTTCAGCTTTGTCAGGGCCTTCGCGTCGCGCTGGTCGGAACTGCGGCCGGCGTAGCGATAAACGGCGAATTTTCCGCCGGTCAGCTGGTTGAGGAAGACTTTTCCGCCCGCAGGTTCGGGAGCTCCGGCTTTGGCGACTTCGTCGGGTAACACGAAACTCATCAGTTCCTTGTTTTCGCCGCCGGAGCTGACGAAGACCGGGGTGGTCATCGCGATTTTGCTCTCGGTCTGGTTCTGGCCGGTGATGTATTTGAAAAGCCGCCCAAAACCCGAGTTCTCGTTTTCCATCGATGTTGAAGCAACGGCGAGAGCGCGATAGGCGCGGATTTCAAAGGAGCCTTTCGACTCGACGACCTTGTAGTCGGCGGTTTCGTAACGGCCGCGGGCCGTGGCGTAGAGCGCCGTGCCAATCAGGGTGACGGCGATACCTATGGTGATCATTGTGGTTCGTTTCTTCATGTTGGAATTGGTTGGTTAGTTGATTTCGATGCCTTCAGCTTCAAGCACCCGCGTTAGCGCTTCTTCGATGGTGGCGCGGGAGGTGGCGGTGGCCTGATGGAGATAGGCGTGGAGTTCGGCATCCTGCTTGTTGCGATTTTCGCATTCGGAGCTGTAGGTTTCGAACGCGGTCAGGCTGAAGATGAGGTTGGCGAGGTGTTGAGGACACTCGCACTGGACTTTCGCGGAGATTTTCGTGAGTTCGGCGAGTTGGGCATTTGTGAATCGACGCGGCGGAATCTCGCCGGCCGGCGTGGGCGCTTGAGACGGCGACGCTTCCCGTTCAGCAAGCTGCATACCGGCAAGGCAGGCTAACTCAATTTCGCGACCGTTGACGGGACCACGGATCATGGTCAGGCCGGCTTCGTTTCCGGCGACGCGGACGATTTCGTTCGGAGCGAAGCGATAGACGATCAGCGCGCGGCGCGCTTTGAGGAATTCGCGCAGTTGTTTGACCTCGCTGACGGTCTCGTCAAAGAGCGTCGGCGTCTCGATCACGAGCAGATCTGGGGGCGCCCCGAGATCGCCGGCTTGCGCCGCTTCCGATTCGGAGAACGCGCCCGCGAGCTCCAATGTGCTCAGCTGCGCCAGCTCATTCTGGAAGAGCCGAACCAGCGAATCCCCAACGACGACGACCCGGCAGCTGCTGGCGGCGGGAGCGGCGCTGCGATCCTCCTGAAGCAGTGCTTCCAGCTTGCCCGTATCGAACGCCGCCAACGAACCAATCGTGTGGCCGTTGTCGACGAGCGATTTCAGCAGGGTGAGCCGGTGGACGTCCTCGCGGCTGTAGATCCGGCGCTGGGTGTCGGTCCGTTCGGGCGTGACCACGCGATAACGCTTTTCCCACGCGCGAATCGTGTGCTGGCTCACGCCCGAGAGTCGCGCCACCGTGTTGATCTGGAATTGTTCGTCGGTCACGGGGGCACTCATGATGGGGTGGATTGGGGATTCAAGTTTACAGACCATATTTAGACAAGTTCTGGACAAACTCAGGCCATCAGTTGGGGGACACTGGTGCGCAGCTGCATCAAACCGCGGCGAACCCGGGCTTTGATCGTGCCCAGCGGCGTGCCCAGCGCCTCAGCGGCCTCGCTCTGCGACAGACCGCCGAAGAACGTGATTTCGATCGCTTGCCGCTGTTCGGGCTTCAATTTCATGACCGCCGATCGCACCAGTTTCGACTCCTCTTCCCGACCGACGCTGGAGACGACGTCGTCCCGTTCGCGAAGAATCTCTGGGTTTGTTTCCCGCTGGACATCGTCCCGCAGCTGCGAGCGGCGTTGCTTGGAGCGGAGCCGGTCGATCGCGCGGTTTCGCGCGATGGTCGTGATCCAAGTGCTGGGTTTTCCCCGTTGGGAGTCGTAGAGGTGGGCCTTTTTCCAGAGGCTCGCGAAGACCTCCTGAGCCACGTCTTCAGCATCGTGCCGATCGTTCAGCACGCGGTATGCGGTGGCCATGACGAGGTTGAAGTATTCGCGGTGTAGGTTGGCAAATTGCTGCGGGTCCTTGTCGCGGACCGCGTGGATGGCCGACTGGAATTCGACTTGGGAATGCGCGTCGGCTTCGGAGTGATCATCGGTGACTTTCATGAGGGCACCATGGACCGCTCTGATTGTTTGTCTAGAATAAAACGATACAAAACTTAGACATTCGAGTTTCGGCCCCAGCACCTGCTGAGAAGTTGACTCCGCCTGAGTCCAGAACGACCGGGTTCGCGACTGAGCGACCACGGGTTATGGAACGATGCCGATTGATCTACCGAAGCACCTCAACTGAGGAGGTGATGCCGAACGAAGACCTTCTCTCGCTCGTGGGGAAGGCGGCTGAGCACAATCAGCGCGAAAACATCGCGGGATTGCTCCTGCTAGCCGGCGACCAGTTCCTCCAAGTCTTGGAAGGCCCGGCGGACTCGGTGAACGCTCTTTTCCAGCGCATTTCCCGCGACGAGCGCCACCATACGACCCAGCTGATCTCGTTTGAGCCGGCGGTTGAGTCCTACTTCGAAGATTGGAACATGCGGTTGGTCGATCTCTACGATTTGCCGATGGAACAGCGCCGCGTGTTCATGAAGAAATACGAGCACGACGACGGCGTCGTCCAGATTCCGGACAAGCTCCACGAGGTCTTTGCCCTGCTGCTCGACGCGAAGGCGATCTGCCTGAATCAGCCGTGGGCTGAGTGAACCGCGCAGGCGAGGTCACTGCATCCAATCGCGGTGGGGGGCGGCCCAGACTACGCTGTCGACGATCGGCTGGGTATTCTGTCAGGGTCGTTCCTGTCAGCAGCTGCTGGAATCCTCTGGTTGCGGTTCACTAGCAAGCTCAACAACGAATCTTAGATGAGGAGGTGGCTCCGGGGGAGCGCCGAGCTGGCGCTCAACCCCGAAGCCGGCCATCCGGTACGGGCTGGTGGTGGGATGACCGGATGGCAAATTTACTTCGCTGTGCATTACGGACCACTCTCGGAATCGGTTGCCCGCGAGACGCAGTTGTTTAGTCAGAAGGAGACCCGCACGAATTCCTGAAGGCTCCGGCGGACGCGGAGGAAACGCCAAACCACATTTCCTCGCTCTCGGCGGTCGATCAGTGGCGTTGATTCATGCACCGTCGCTCCCGATGGCCTCGACTGGGCAGATTTCCAGAGCCTGACCGCAGAGTTCTCGTTCGCCATCGTTCTCAGGTTGCTTGAAAACGTAACTGTAGCCCTCGTCGTCTTCGCGCGTGAAATTGTCAGGGGCCGTTTCCCGGCAGAGGTCGCAGTCGATGCACTGTTCATCGACGTAGAAAGCTCCGGCGGAGTTTTCCGGGTTTTTGTTCTCAAAATCAGCCATGTTCTCTCAAAACTGGGTCTCTCGATAATTTGTCAAGTCGGGAACAAACAGCTCGTCGGTTAGCGATGGCTCGGTTTCCACCGCGTCGAATGAGGTGGAGATCGACGAGCCATCCTCGAGTTGGATTTCGAAGCCTCGCAGCCGGTGCTGTTCCGCATCGATCAAAAAGATGAAGTGCTCCACGCCCTTGCCGCGAGCGCCGAGCGGCTGGGTGATCAGGCGAAAGGTCTCGCCCTCGCGGTTGGCTTCGATCAGGCGGTAGTCTCGGTTGAAAGCTTCGACGGAGCGGGGGAATCCGCCGGCCAATGCCATCAATGCGTGGGGCTGCGCGTCGCCTGCGTTGTCGCCAAGATCTCGACGCTCGAACTTCTTGCCGGGCGTCCGAATGACCGTGAGTTCATCGGCGACGCGCACGACGATGGTCTGAGGCGGGTCGCCGGTTTGCCAGCGGAAACGATCCTTCGCGTAGTCGATCCAGAGCGTCCCCTTTTTGACGATCGGCAACTTGATCGTCTTGAGCTTCCGCGTCTGGGTGAACTCGACACGGAGCGCGGAGACGGGCGATCCGGCATCGAGCCAGCGTTCGACAATGGCGCTTCCGTCCTCGTCAGCGGCCGTCGCGGAGGCGGCGAAGGCAAGGCTGATGATGATGGTTGGTTTCAGAAAGTTCATGATCGTTTCGCGTGGAGCCAGCGATACCACATCGGGATCAGCCAGACGGCGACGGCGAGGTTGATGAGAATGCCCGTGGCGCAGACGACGCCCAAACTCGCGAGCCCGTGGGCCGAAGCGGTTGCCAGCGATCCGAAGCCGATCGCAGTGGACAGTCCGCAAAACACCAAGGCCTTGCCGATTCCTTCCCGCGCTTGCTGCGCGTCGCCGTGATGTCGTCTCAGTGCGAGGATCATGTGGATGCTGAAATCGAGCCCCGTGCCGAAGATGATGGGAACGCCGCAGAGGTTGAAGGAGTTCCAGCTCAGCGGGGTCCAGACGGTGAGGATCAGCATGGCCGAGCCCGCGAAAGCCAGCGCGAATACGCTCAGGGCGAGATCACGCCAGTTTCTGAAGACCACAGCGAGCATTAAGGTCAGCAGGCCAAGCATCGGAATGAGGATTCTGGCGAGGTCGATTTTGATGCGTTCGTTAAGCGCAGTTCCCAGAGAACTGAGACTCGCCACGGCGGTGTCCGGATCGCTGATCGCCTCGACCCAAGCGCGAGAGGTCGAGTCGACCGGCCTGATCGATGCGAGGGCGGCGAACGAGCCATCCGATTCTGCGTAGAGCCGGCCTATTGTCCACTCCGCGAGCCTGCCGCTTGGCAGCGCAACCGGGGCGGTTTGCAGTTGGTCGAGATGGCCACTCCAAGCATCGAAAACTTTTGCGGTTAGTGTCGTTCCTTCCTCCGTGAATCCGCCGCCCTCGATTTGATCGAGAAGCCTTTCTCTCTCGCTGAGCAACGCGCGCAGGGTGACGGCGTTCTCGGCTTGATGACGCGGGTTCGGAATCAGGCCATCTGGGAGAACGACGCGATCGATCAGGCTATTTTCGCGAGCCGCTTCAACCCGCGTTTCGAGGGAATCGAGGTGATCGATCAACTCCGGCAACGTCGCTCCGGTAACGATGGCGGGCGCCGTGTTCTCTCTGCCGCGCAGCTCGGATTGAAGCGCTTGCCAAGCGACCATCGACGGACTTTGGCGGATTCGAAACGGATGAAAATTGGGTTCCAAGCCGGGAACTTCTTTGATGAAAATCGAGCCCAGCGCCAGCGCGGGTATCGCCGCCGCCAGCCATCCCGCCTGCGCGCGACTTGGGCTCCACGAAAGCGACGGAATGCCGCGCGGCTGGTCACGCCGACTAACGAAGCTCACAGCGACCGGCGCGAACACATAGAGCATGACCACGGCGCCTGTCAGCACTCCGATTGCCACCAGATTGCCCATTTCGGCCAGACCGGGAAGCGAACTGAAGTTCAACGACAAAAAGACCACGGCAGTCGTCGTCGCCGCCCATAGAATGCTCGGCCCCATCGCCTGACGCAGTTCCTTAGCCGTGAGATCGCGACCCATTGCGTGCCGGTAGAGAATGATCCCGTAATCGACCGCGAGCCCCATCACGATTGCGGCGAAACCGGCGCTCATGACGCTGAGGTTGCCGAAGATCAGGCCGCTGGCGTTCAGCGTGATCGCCAGCGTGGCGAGCATCGCGGAAACCAGCCATGCGAGTGGGCGCGACTGGCGATGCATGAACCAGAAGAGCAACGCGATCAGGAGCATCGTCGCAGTGACCGAGATCGTCATGTCCTTCTCCATTTCCGACCCAACTTCGGCCATGAACGCCGGGGTTCCCGTCAGACCGATCTGGACATCTGCGCGCTGATCGAGCTTCCATTTCTCACTCGCGGCCCGAACCTTCGCCAACCAAGATGCGGCTTCTCGATAGCTGGAAAAATCGACGCCAGCTCCTTCGACGTAGATCACCTGAAATGTCCGGTCCTCGCTCGCCATCGGATCCGGATTAGTCGCTGCCTCCCCAAGAACCTCGCCTAGCCGGGCGAACCCCAAGGGATCGTAGCTGGCGATCATCGTGGTCTCGTCCGCAAACCCGCTCACGATCGACTCCATCGAAGCAGCGATTGTCTCCGACGCCGAGTCCGCGTCGAGCCGGTCGCTGACGGCGGCGAGCTTCTCAGGCGCCGCGTTGAGCCAGAGCCATGCCAAGAGCGGCGCACCTTCAGTGACCAAATCGGGTAGCGAGAATTCGCGGTAGACATCGGCGACTAGGGCCGGCTCCTGACTCAGATGCTCGCTCAACGACTCGACCGCTTCATCGGCGGCTGCGGCATCGTCCGCTCTGACGGTCACGATGAGCTGGCCGTCGCGAGAGAAGAATCGGCTCAGGCGATCCATTCCCTGCACCTCAGGTAGGTCCTGCGGCAGCATCCGGTAGAGGCTGGTCGAAAACTCAACCCGCAGGACGCTGAAGGCAGCGATCGCGCCGATCACAAGGACCACGAAGATGGGCGGAATCCGAGTCATGAGGCGAGCCTTTCCAAAACGCGACTCATCCGAATTCGGTTGTATCGCTGGAGGAGGATGCAGGGCAGGTTTGAGAGGACCGCATAGCCAATCATGACGCCAGCAGCTGCTGGCCACGGATTCCAGATCAAGGCTCCTAACAGAAACAAAATTTGGACGTGGTGCGCGGCTTCGCTCCGGCAGGTTTCGGCGATGAAATCTCGCAGGTAACCGGGATCCTTGCCATTCAGTTGCTTCTTCGGGAAACCGTCAAACCAAGGGGCCGCGTCGGGCAAGAGATGTTTCCAAACGCGGATCCGAAACAGTTTCTGATAGATTGCGCCGCTGCGTTCCCAGCCGCGTTCACGAAAGAGCGCGCCGCCAACCTTGAAGCAATCGCGGGGCATTCCCATGAACCACCAAGACACGGAAAGATGAATCACGGGGACGGCCACGAGGTTCACGATCAGAATCCAAAGGTTGGGCAGTTCAACAAACATCTCGCCCTTTCCATTGAACGGTTCCGCCTCGTTTCACGCGTCGCAGCGCTTGGAAAAACACGGTTTGGTAGAAGATGAGGCCAATTGGATAGAGCAGGCCAGTCGCGATCCAGAAAGTTCCGGCTCGCTTGAAGAGGTAGACGCATTGCAGGGCGCAGGCACCGTAGAAACAGCCAATCGCCACGCCGGTCGCGGAGGAGACGAACGGCAGAAAGGTCAGGGCGACGACGCTCATGATAAGGCCGGACAACCAGAGCGAAATCCAGATCAGTGCGCTCCGAGCCGTGTTGGCCGCGCCCGAAACGAAGCCCTTGCTCCAGCCGGCGACCAACCCGCGATAGCCTTCCGGAAACATTCGCATCGAGATCAGCCCATACCCGAGATAACTTCGGCAGGCGTAACCCGCCGAGCTGAGGTGACGCGAAAGATGAAAATTCTCAAGCACCTCGCTCTTGACCGCCTCGTGCCCGCCAACCGCGTCGTACTGGGTTCGGGAAACGAGCAGCGCTTGACCGAAGAGGCCGGTCGCTTTGGCATTCTCGCCCTTCAATGAAAACGCGTTCGATCCGACTAACATGATCACATTGAAAAAGGCGGAGAGCTGTTCGTAGGGCTTCTCGACTTCGTGATAGGGACAAATCGAATGCGCCGCGCCGGGCTCCTTGGTTAGCGCGGCAATGCGGCGCAGGGCGTTGAATTCGAGAACCGTGTCCGCATCGAGAAAGAGGATCCAGTCGCCGGACGCAGCCTTGGCGCCTTGCGCGCAGGCCCAAGGTTTGCCCTTCCAACCATCGGGAACCGGTGCGCCGAGCAGAACCCGCGCGCCAAGTTCCCAAGCGATGCTCGCGGTCTCGTCTTCGGACTGGTCATCGACGAGAATGATCTCGTGTGGCGCCCAATCCTGCTGGAGAAGCGAAGGGAGGAGACGCCGCAGATTCGCCTCTTCGTTCCGAGCGGGAATGACGACGGAAAGTTTAATCCGCGGCGCCGGTTCGCCTGCCTTCAAAGGTGGGACACCGCGGAGACGGCCGAAGACAATCCAGCCGCAGAGCCACGAAAGGGCTGAGACGCCGAGAAACAGCCAGATCAACCACTCCATGGAACTAAGCCAGTTTCGCCTCGCGCTTCATCACTCGGTCGGCGACTTTCTGGCCGCAGAGAATCGCCATCGGCATCCCGCCGCCGGGGTTCACGCTTCCGCCAGTGAAAAACAGGTTCGCATACCTCGAAGACTGCTTCGGCGCCTTGAACGCCTGATTGAGTTTCCAGTCCGATACGACCCCGTAGATCGAGCCACGATTGGAGTTGTACATCCGCTCGATATCGACCGGTGTCAGCATATCCTCGACGACAATGTGTTTTCGTAGATCGGTTAGCCCCATGCGCTCCAGCTTTTCGAGCACGCGATCCTTGAGCGCCATGTAGTCCGCGTGAGTCAGTGGATTCTCAGGGTCGATTGGCGGAATGTGAGGGAGGATCTTGAGGTTGTCGCAACCCTCCGGCGCTTTCGAAGGATCAGTCCGCGTTGGGGCGACGAGATAGATCGTGGGGTCATCCGGCAGCTGGCCATCGCGGAAGACGGAGTTGAAGTGTTTGCTCTGATTTTGCGAGTAGAAGAAGTTGTGATGCGCCAGCTGATCGTAAATCCGGTCGGTCCCCAAATGGATCACCAGACCGGAGCAAGCGGGCTGAAATTTCTTCAGTTTGGCCATGAACTTCGGTGGCTCGCTGAGGAGTTTTCGATAGGCCGGAAGCACCTCCATGTTGCAGACGACGTAGTCCGCTTCGAGCTTCCGCCCGTCCTTCAAAGTCACGCCCTCGACAGCTTTGCCGCGCTTGTCGATCGACGCGACTTCCGCGTTGAGTTCGACCGGGATGTCCAAGTCCTCCAGCAGCCGGCCGAGCCCAACCGCTAAGTTGTACATCCCGCCCTTCACGTACCAGAGACCGTAGTCGAATTGGATCACCGGCATCAGGTTCATGTAGCCGGGCGCCGCCAGCGCGGAAGAGCCGACATACTTGATGAAGTATTCGAAGATCATCCGCAGATGCGGCTCGTCGAAACGCGCCTCGATCGATTCGGACATCGTTTTGCGATGATCCATTTTGAAGAACAGGCGGAAGAGGCCGTAGTGGCGAATCATCTCCCAGACGTTGTCGAGCCCCTTCTTGAAGTAACCGCCTTCGACCAAGTCATACTGCTCTCGGGCGTAACTCATGAAGCTCTGAAACTGTTCCCAGTGCTTCGCGGCGTCGCCCGGCAGCTGCTTGAGCTCGGCCTTCATCTGCTCGGGCGTTTCATGAAGGTCCAAAGTCAGGCCGTCTTCGAAGAAATTGCGCCAATGCGGGGTGACCGGCTCCAACTGCACGTAGTCATCCATGTCCTTCCCCGCGCGCTCCCAGAGGCTGCGAAAGTACTGCGGCAGCGTGAAAATCGACGGCCCGAGGTCGAAGCCGAACCCACCGATCTCAGAAAAATTGAGCTTCCCGCCAATGCGCTCGTTCTTCTCGACGATCCGGACATCAAAACCCTCGGCGCGCAGCGAGATCGCCGCGGACAAGCCGCCCAAGCCAGCGCCGACGACAATCGCCGAGCGTTTCCGAGCGGATTCGTTTGCTGTTGAAACCGAATCTCTCATTCTATCGTAACCTTTATTCAGCGGTGCATGCATGGGCTTCGGTCACTACGGATGCCGCCCTGTAGCCGATGCAACATTCAGCCCCCGACTCGAAATCAGACCCCAGCGCGCTCTTGGACCGTCAGACGGAATTCTTCCGTTCCGGCCAAACTAAAGAGATCGCCTTTCGAATCGAGCGGCTGAAAAAGCTGGGCTCCGAGCTTGAACGAAGATCGGACGATTTGCTCGCGGCGTTGGATGCCGACTTGGGCAAGCCCCCGGTCGAGGCCTACACCTCGGAGATCTACTTCGTTCTCAGCGAGATCCGGCTGTTTGTCCGCAAACTGAAACGATGGGCGCGCCCGCGACGCGTCCGAAGCCCCTTCTACCATTGGCCCGCGCGCAGCGAGATCCGCTTGGAGCCGCGTGGAAAAGCGCTCATCGTCGCTCCGTGGAACTATCCGGCGCAACTCTCCCTCGGGCCGCTTATCGCGGCCGTCGCCGCGGGCAACGTCGTCCTTCTGAAGCCGTCGGAGCTGGCCCCCGCAACCGCGAAGTTTTTGGCTGAGCTGATTAGTTCGGTTTTCAATCCCGGTCACGTCGCCGTGATCGAGGGTGGACCAGAAATTGGCGAAGCGCTGATGGAGCATCCCTTCGATCACTGGTTCTTCACCGGAAGCGAGCGCGTGGGACGGCTCTACGCGACTGCAGCCGCGAGGCATCTTGCGCCGATCACACTGGAACTCGGCGGCAAATGTCCCTGCGTCGTTTCTGATGATGTTAGTCTGGAGAGAACCGTCGAGCGGCTTCTCGTCGCCAAATTTTCGAACGCGGGTCAAACCTGGATCGCGCCTGACTTTGTCCTCATCGACGAATCGATCCTGCAAGAATTTGTCGATCGAATGTCCAGCGCACTCAGCAGCTGCTACGCGGATTCGACCGACGATCTGGCCAGAATCGCTAGCGATCACCACTACGAACGACTACAGAAGCTGATCCCGGATGACGCGGTCCGCATCGGTGCCGACCGGCGCGAGGGCCTGCATTTGGCACCAACGATTATCCCCGACGCCAGCTGGAATTCGCCCGCCATGCAGGAGGAAATCTTCGGTCCGATCCTTCCCGTCATCGGTTACGCGGACCTCGACGACGCGCTCCGGCATCTCTCCCGGCTCCCCGCGCCGCTCGCGCTCTCCAAAGACCGGTCGACGCTCGAAAAAGTCGCCGCCGCGCTCCCATCCGGCTCCGTTTGTTTCAACGATGCCCTAAAGCAGGCCACCAATCTGAACCTGCCCTTCGGCGGCGTCGGGCCCAGCGGAATGGGGCGCTATCGTGGACGGAGCGGCTTCGAGACCTTCTCTTACCAGCGCGCCGTCACCCGCCGCTCGTTCGCTCGCGACCCGTTTCTGATCAAGCCGCCATACGAGGGAAAGCTGGAGCGTCTACGAAAATTTCTCGGCTGACTAAGCTGCAACAAGCTCGCGCTCGGCTTCTTCCTGCTTCGCGGGCTCTGAAACGCCAAAGTCCTCGCTCATTAGATTGCTGGTGATTCGCGCCGACTCGAAGATCACCGGCAAACCGCTTCCCGGATGGGTGCCGCCGCCGACGAGGTAAACTCCATCAAGATCTTCAAACCGATTCCGAGGCCGCAGATGCAGCATCTGGCTGAGGGTGTGCGCCAGATTGAAGGTCGCTCCAAGGTGGATGTTCTGACCTTGGTCCCAGTCCGCCGGCGTGATCATCCGCTCGACTTCGATTCGGTGTTCGAGATCAGTGAAGCCAGCTTTTGCGACCGTTTGGAGGATCTTTTCACGGTATGGCCGGGCCTCGTGGCGCCAGTCGATGTTCTTAGTTTTATGCGGCACCGGCACGAGCATGTAGAGCGCGCTTTTGCCGCGGGGGGCAAGGGTCGGGTCGGTCACCGATGCATTTTGAACATAAAAGGAAGGATCATCGCTCAAGACGTGAAGTTTCTCGATGTCTCGCAGATTTTTCTCGTAGTCCTTCGCGATGTAGATCGTGTGGTGCGGCAGCTCAAATTCGCCGTCGATGCCGAGGTAGAGCATGAAGGTCGAGCACGAGAATTTCTTTTTGCTGAGCTTGCGATTCGTCCAGCGTTTTCGGAGATTGTCAGGAACCAGACTGGTCATGGCGCGCGCGAAATCCGCGTTCACGACCACGGCGTCGGCATCGTATTCGCCTTTCGTGGTTACGACGCCCGTCACCTTTCTGCCCTGAAATTTCATCCGCTTGACGGGCTCGCCGAGAAGAATTTCCACCCCCATTTGACGCGCAAGTCTCGCCATCGAATCCGAGAGCACGCCACAGCCGCCGATCGGATGAAACACGCCGTATTCGTATTCCAGAAATGACAGGATCGAGAACAGGCTCGGGCATCGAAACGGAGACATACCGAGGTACTTCGATTGGAAGCAGAAGGCCAGCCGAGTGCGCTCGTCTTTGAAGAATTTCCGCAGGTAGCGATCGACTGATTGGTGAGGATTCAAGTAAGGAACGGCCGCCAGCAGCTGCTTGCGGAGCATGTCGCCCCAGCCGTTGAACGGACTCTCCAGAATCGGGCGGAAGACCGCCAGTTTCTTCCGGTTCTCCGCCATGAAACGCTCAAAACCGTCCGCGTCGCCGGGTGAGATCGCCGCGAGTTGCTGACGCATCGATTCTAGATCCGGCGTGGTGTCGATTTGCCCGCCCTGACCGAACAACAGCCGATACTGCGGGTCGAGACGCCGCATCTCGACTTCCTGATTGAGATCGTAACCGGCCTCTTGATAGATCTCTTCGAGGATCCGGGGATACATGAAAAAAGTCGGCCCAAGATCGAACTTGTAGCCGCCCTTTTCGAACGTGGAAGTCCGCCCTCCGACGTACGGTTGACGCTCGATGACTTGAACCTTGAAGCCACGCGCGGCAAGCAGCATGGCGGTTGAAAGGCCTCCGGGACCAGCTCCGATGATGATGACGTTTTTCGACATAGCGTAGATTTCTTGGAGTCCCTACGCAGGGGAGGCCGGGGCCTATGCCAAAAAATTGCTTCAGTCATCGATCGTGCGCCTGTGCTGCTTGAAAATCTCCAGCGTGCGCTCCCGCTCGGTCTTGTGATCCACAATTGGCAACGGATAATCGTTAGCGATCGGCCCGGCGCCCGGCGGCTTCTGAAATCGTTTTGGATCCGTCTTCGACAGCTCCGGGACCCATGCCCGAATGTATTCACCGTGCGGGTCGAACCGATTGGTTTGCGTCCACGGATTCTGAATCCGGAAATACGGCGCTGCGTCCGCCCCGGTCCCGGCTGACCACTGCCAGCCGCCGTTGTTGTTGGCGATCTCGCCGTCGACGAGGTGACGCATGAAGTGAGCCTCGCCCAAGCGCCAGTGCAGGTGGAGATCCTTCGTCAGGAACATCGCCACGATCATCCGGACTCGGTTGTGCATGTAGCCGGTCGCCAGCAACTGCCGCATCCCGGCATCGACGATCGGGAAGCCGGTGCGGCCCTGTTTCCAGCGTTTAAAGTTCTCGTCCGCGTCGCCCCAAGGCACGTCGCGCCACTGCGGCGCGAAGCTTTCGTCGAGCACGTTCGGGTAGTGACCGAGGATCGCCACGTAGAACTCGCGCCACGCCAGTTGCTTCAGGAAAATGTGCAACGACTTGCGGCGCCCGTCGGTCTCAGCTTCGCGGGCAGCCTGCTGCGTCTGGTGAAAAACTTCCCGCACCGATATGGTCCCAAATCGCAAGTCCGGCCCGATCGATGAGTTTGCGCCAGACGAAGGATCGTCCCGTCTCTCCGCGTATTCGAGCAACGGACCGGTTAGGGCCTTTTTCAGACGATTTCGGCCAGCTCGTTCGCCCGGTTTGACGATGGCGGCTTGGTTTGCTGGGAGTTTCCAAAAGTCCAATGTCGGCGTCCCGATCGACTTGATACCGCTCGGCGTGGAGATCTTTCGCGGTCGTCCCAGTGGCTCGGGCTTCGGTTGGCCGAACCAGTTTTTCGAGTAGGCCGTGTAAACTCGGTAAGGCGCGCCGGATCCGTTCAAGACCTCGTCCGGTTCATGAAGAACGGCGTCTTTGTAAGCGTGTAAGTCGATCCCGAATCCGCTACAGAGTTCCGCAACTTTCCGTTCCGTTTCCCGCCCGAACGGATCGGGGTCGCGATTGAAAAACACCGCGTCCGCTTTGGTTTCGCGGATTAGTTTGCCCAGTTCTTCGACCGCCGCGCCCTGACGGACGATCAACCGGCTGCCGGTCGTTTCGAGACTCTTCGCAAGCGATTCGAGGCACCCGCAAAGAAATGCCTGACGCGGAGGACCGGTCCAGCGATGGCTCTCTTTCCAGTCACTCGCGACGTAAACCGGGATCACATCCTCGGCCCGCTTGCAGGCGTGAAAGAGCGCGGTGTTGTCGTTCAGCCGCAGGTCGCGGCGGAACCAGTGGATCGCGGTTTTGTAGGTTGCAGACATTCATCCTAGTTACGGTCACCGAGGGCGATCGGTTTCGCCGATCAGTGAATCATGAATCCGGCATCATGGCCTGTGCGTATCGCCTTCAATCCTCCCCATTGATCGGAAGGGCGAATAAGCCCTTCTCATAAAAGGGTGGCCGTTTCCCACCCGAAACGGCCACCCTTATCTCTTTCTAAATTACCATGTTTGCCAAATTCGATTACTTCTTCCTCAGCGCCGCGTTCATGAGCTTTCTGATCAGCGTCGCTCTGTGGTTCCTCTATGACCATGGATACGGCCTCTTCGTTGGCCTCTGGGTGCCCTCGATCCTTTCACTCTGGACGGGGGTGAGGCTCGCAATGGCCGCTCACATTTCCAAGGACTGATTTTATGAGCGGAGCCGAATCCATCCTAAGCATCGTGCTCATGATTTTCATCATGGGGATTTTCATTTCGTTCATCGTGTTCATGGGCATCCTGCGCGCGCAGCAGTTCGCCGAGAGCGAGCGGAGAGTGCGCGCGGCCCACCTCCGCGACGGGCTCAAGCGACTTGACGAGCTCGAAGCTGCCGAGCGAACCGCGAACGACTTTCCGACTACAAAGTCATGAACCAGACCGTGCTCATCGCTGGTGGTGGTTCTGGCATCGGTCTAGAGACCGTCAAACGGCTCAGCGGCCGGGGTAGCCAAATCATCTGCGCGACGCGGTCGCCGGAGAAGCTAAGCGGCCAACCTGACATCACCACCATCCCGTTCAACGCCGAAGATCCCGCGCCTGATCTGGATCTGCCCGATGTCCTCGACGGCGCTGTGTACTTTCCGGGGACGATCAGCTTGAAGCCCTTTCAAACTCTCAAGAGTGACGATTTCCTCCGCGATCTTGAGGTAAATTTTCTTGGCGCGACGCGGTTCCTCCGTGAGGCGCTTCCCTCGCTCAAACGCTCAAGCTCAGCTTCGGTTGTGCTGTTCTCGACCGTCGCCGTCCAGACCGGGCTTCCTTTTCACGCGAGCATTGCCGCCGCGAAGGGAGCGGTCGAGGGACTAACCCGCTCACTGGCCGCTGAATGGGCTCCGAAAATTCGCGTCAACGCGATCGCGCCCTCCCTGACAAACACCCCATTGGCGGCTCGATTGCTGGGGGCGGACGCAAAGATCGAAGCAGCCGGCGAACGGCATCCGCTCAAGAAAATCGGCGACCCAGCCGACATCGCCGAGCTAGTCGATCTTCTGCTGAGCGATGCTTCGAAGTTCATCACCGGTCAGATTCTCAAGGTCGACGGTGGCCTTTCTTCAGTTCGGACCTTTTGATCCGCCATGCGCAAACGTCTCGCCATCATCGGCGCTGGCCCGGCTGGACTGGCCGCGGCTTGGGAGCTGCGTCAGGCGGACTTCGACGTCGTTGTCTTTGAGAAAAGCCGTGGTCTCTGCGGACGGGCCGCGTCGAGAACACGGCACGGCGTTCGCATCGATCCCGGCGCAAACTTTATCAAGACCGGTTCGCCCGAAATCGAGCGGCTTCTTCGCCAGCAGCTGCCGGCTGACGATTTGGCCGAAATTGTGGGCGATGTCTGGACGCATACTGCCGATCATGAGCTTCATCCCGGCGATCCGAATCTGAACCGCGAAGCGAAATGGACCTACCGCAGCGGAATCAGCACGCTTGGCAAACTCCTCGCTGCCGCGTCTGGCGCTGAGATCATTCGGGAAACGCGGATCGGCCGCTTGGATCGCAAAAAGGACGGCTGGGAAGTCTTCGATTCGGCGGGAGACTCCCGCGGCGTCTTCGATCGGCTTCTCCTAACGCCGCCCGCGCCCCAAACGATTGAGTTATTGGAAGCCAGCGGGCTTAGCTCTCAAACTTGGGCGAGTTCATTGATCAAAGGACTCCGCCCCGCCGAGTTTCACCGCCAGTTCTGCTTTGCGTTTGGGTTCGAAGGCGACCTCGAACGCCCCGGCGATTTCCACGCCTCGCTCAATCCCGACGGACGTCACCCGATCGCTTGGCTTAGCTTTGAGAACGACAAGCCGGGCCACGTTCCGCACGGCCTCACCGTCGTCGTTTGCCAAATGCAGCCAAGTTGGAGCGCGACGCATTTTGAGGACCACACAGCCGGCTTAGCTGAGATTGCCAGACGAGATCTCACGCGGCTGCTTCGCTGGCCGGATGCGAAGCCGGAGTGGTTCGACGCTCAGCGGTGGAAATTCGCGCATCCGGTCGCCGCTGCCGACTCCGCCTTGACCCGCGCTGGAGAATCTCACGGCCTGTTCATCGCCGGTGATGCGCTGATCGGAAAAGGACGCGTCAATCGCGCGCTCGAAACCGGCTTGGCGGCTGCGAGGCGCATCGCCGCTTCCTGAGCATTATCCTGAGGTTTTCACGTCGCCGCGCCCGGCTCATTCGTTCCTTCTGGAATGAAGATTTTTCGCGAAACTCAGAAACTGCCAATCTCGCCCGAGGAAGCTTGGGAGTTCTTTTCCACGCCCCGCAACCTCGAAGAACTGACGCCGCCATCGATGCGTTTTGAGATCGTCGATCTGGACGAAGAGGAGATGCGCGAAGGCCAAATCATCGTCTGCCGAATTCGGCTCGCGCCACTAATCTGGACGAACTGGGTGACCGAAATTCGGACCGTCGAGCCCGGCCGGAAATTCGTCGACGATCAGCGCCTCGGCCCCTACGCGCTCTGGCATCACACCCACGAATTCAAGCCAACGGACGACGGGGGTGTTGAGATGTCCGACACGATTCGTTACGCCGTTGGCTGGGGGCCGATCGGCTGGATCGCCCACCGAATCCACGTCGATCGCACCGTTCGAAAAATCTTCGAATTCCGGAGAGAGAAGCTCGAAAAGCTATTCGTAAGATGAATCGGCCGAAAACGTCCGTTCAACCTCATCAATCGTATCAGCCCTTATGGAAGACAACACCGACATCATCGATGAACTTAAAGTCGCCTACGCGATGGAACTTGAGACGGTCCAGAACTACATCGCGGCATCCGTGAATCTGGATGGCGTCCGGTCCGAGGTCATCAAGAATGCGCTCTCCGCTGACATCGCAGAAGAACTAGCGCACGCCCAGACGCTCGCGACTCGGATCAAGACGATTGGCGGCATTGTGCCCGGCTCGATGGACTTGGCGCGTGGCCAGTCGTCACTTCAGCCATTGGAAGAAACCACCGACGTGGTTGGCGTGATCAAGGGCGTGATCGACGCCGAGAACGGAGCGATCGCGCAGTACAACAAGATCATCAAACTCTCCGACGGCCGTGACTACGTAACGCAGGACATGGCTATTACGCTATTGTCAGGCGAAGAGCAACACCGGCGCGAGTTCGTTGGATTCCTTAAGGAATACGAGAAGAGCTGAGTGGCCCTGTAACCTCTGAGGTATGACCCCATCCAAGCTAGGTGGCGCCGAACTCGGCTACCGGATCGGTGACGCGTTGGCGATGCCGGTTCACTGGTATTACAACCGCCGCGCCCTGAAGGAGGACTATGGAGTCGTCACGGATTTCGTGGCGCCAACGGAGCCGCATCCCGACAGCATCTTCTGGCGTTCGAAGTGGGCGGCGCCAAGCCCGGAACTCGATATCCTCGGTAAGCAGCGTGCTTTCTGGGGTCAGCGAGGTGCCCACTATCACCGCAACCTCTCGGCTGGTGAAAATACTCTGACCGTCAAGCTCGGCAGTGAATTGACGCGTTCGCTAAGCGCTTGTGGTGGGTTTGACAGGGACGATTACTTGCGGCGTTACGTGGATCTGATGACCCACCCAGAACGTCATAACGACACTTACATTGAAGAATGTCATCGCGGCTTCTTCACGAACCTCGGCAGGGGAACGAAACCGGAAAACTGCGCCGTCACCGAAAAACACATCAGCGGTTTGGCGATGATGCTCCCCGTGGCGCTGTTCTATTCAGATCGCGAAGAAGAGGGGTGCCGGCTCGCGTTAGAATGTTTGTCGCTGACCCACGCGGGCCGGAAGATGCGAATTGCGGCGGAGGCGATTCTGTCCCTGCTCTACCCGGTTCTGAAAGGCGCATCGCTCGAAGAAACCATCCTTGAAGAGTGCGACCGCCAGCAGAATCCGCATTTCGGTTTTCCATTCCGGAAATGGTTGAATTTACTCGATGAGGACATCATCGGCCCACAACTCTCCAGCGCCTGCTACGTCGAAGACGCGGTTCCCGCAGTGATATATTTAGCGTTGAAATACGTAAACCGGCCCGAAGAGGCTCTAATCGCCAACACGAACCTCGGAGGCGACAACGTGCATCGCGGCAGCGTTCTCGGCGCATTGCTCGGGGCGGAAAATGGGGCGGAAAATGGGGCTGACGGCTGGCCCAAACGGTGGGTCGATGGACTACGGGATCAATATCGTTCCTGAGGGGGCCGGACCGCGAGCGGCAGACTATTTTAAGCGCTCCAGCGATTCAAAAATCTGCTGCAATTGATCCTTCAGCTGCCTCTTCTTCCAGTCACTCGCGATGTAAACCGGGATCACATTCTCGGGCTCTTCAGGGATTTTCGTGGCAACTATCTAACGGAAAGAGATCTAACTTTGCGCAGAAAAACATGATTCGAATGCGGTAGTTGGCAAAGGACCGGAATCCGCGCGCTGCTGACTTCAGGCTTT
>JBLHKS010000090.1:0-26619 GCA_047620505.1 Verrucomicrobiales bacterium
TGTTGTGATTCCGACTCTTTTCGAGACTGATTCGAAGCCTGTAGATTCCGTCTTCTCAGCGTTGGGCTGCCGACCTCCTAGACCCCACTCGGCATCAAAAAATCCAGAAAGTTTTCCACACCGTTGACATATTAGTGGAAAGCGAACTGCCAGCCGAGTTGATGAAACCCACGGCGGCGCCCCCTCATGAATCGGTCGCAGTTTACCTTGCGCCGGTGGCCGGGCGCGACCTCGCTTATCGCTTCACGGTCGGACCGGATGTCGCATCGAAATCGGATGCAGCCAGCGGATTCGTTACCGACGCGATGGACCCGCGTCACAGCAAGTTTGATCCCGATTGGAGCGGCGAATGGACGTATGAATCGCGGCTGGAACCAGACAAGGGTCGCTGGCTAGCCCTATTGAAGATTCCGTTCAAGACGCTCGGCGTTGAAGCCCCGGAGTCGGGCGGATTCTGGCGGGTCAATTTCGGCCGCATCCACGTGGCGGCGACCGATCGCATCGAGCGTTCGCTCTGGTCCGTCCCTGCGGGTGCCAAGGGCATGGAGGACCAGAATGACTTCGGCGAACTGGTCTTCGCCGATCCAGCAGTTGCTGGGTCTGCCGCACTTCCGGAGAAGCATCTGCTTCATGTCTGGAGGGAGGAGTATAACAGCCAAACCTTCGAAATCCCCGCCGAATGGAAGAACCTTAGCGACCTGTTGCCGACTCCTTTGGACCAGTGGCTCTTCCACACCGATCCGCTGGAGCAAGGCATCCAAAAGGGCTGGCACCAGAACGAACTTAACGAGTCCGATTGGGTGAAGATGACCGTGCTGTCCTTCTGGGCGGAGAACGCGACCGTGGGCGAGTTCATCGGTTATGGCTGGTACCGCACAAGCTTCACCGTGCCCGCTGATTGGCAGGACAAGGGGCTGCGGCTGTTGTTTGCATCCGTGGACGAACAAGCCTGGATCTACGTCAATGGCGAGCTGGTGAGGGAGCACTCCGTGGAGTCCGAGAAGAAAAGCATCAATGCCCTATGGGAAACTCCCATCACCGCCGATGTCCCAGCCACGGTGTTGAAATACGGCGAGCCCAATGTGCTGGCCGTGCGCGTTCACAACTCGGTCGCCAACGGCGGGATCTGGCGACCGGTTCAGGTGATTGGGACAAGCAGCTAATTCTACTATATTAATACCCTGTCTCTCTATGAACCTGACATCATTAAAACTCGTCGGCATCTTGCTGATGGCGACGCTGACATGCGCCACCGCCCGGGCGGAGGAACCGTTGAACGTCCTCTTGGTTGGCAACAGCCAGTGCCCGCTGATCATCTCGAATCGACTGATCGAGAACCTAGCAGCTGCTGACGAAGGCGGTCGTCCCATCAAGATCACCGGTTGTATCAAAGGCGGCGCAACTCTCCGCTCTCATTGGGACGCGGGAACTGGACCAGAGTCGGCGCGTGGGATGATTGCGGGCGGCAAATGGGATTTCGTCGTCATACAGGAAATCTACAACGCTAAGCCGGATGCCTTCGAACCCTATTCGCGCAAATTCCACAAGTTGATCAAGGAATCCGGCGCGACCACCGTGCTCTTTGGCACCGCGTCCATCTTGAACCTCTATCCGGATGGGTTTAACGGCCTTCATCGGATGCACCTTGCCATGGGCAGAGAACTCGAGACGCCAATCGTTGATGCGAGCGCCGCCTACTTCAAATATTTCGGCGTAGAGCCAACCAGCGAGCGGCAGGAAAGTCTCTTCGCCAAAGACCGCGCCCATCCGGGATTGTGGGGCTCCTATCTTTACTCCTGCATAATATATAACGTGATTACCGGCCGCACCGCGGTCGGACTCGCGGCGCCCGACGAAATCCCGACCGATGTCGCCAGAGAACTCCAAGGCATCGCTTGGACCCAGCATCAAGAAACCACGGAGGCGTTGAACAAATGAAGCTTAGATTTCAGACCACTCTGCTGACTGCTATCTTGGTAGCCGTCGCGGCGTCAAGCGTCCGATCTCAAACCCAAAGCGACCCATTGGCGTTGTTCGCCGGGACCGCGAAGGTCGACATCACCCCAGTGGCGGGAGCCGCCGTCGACCTTCTCGGAAGACCACTCACGCTTAGCGATCCGCTCTATGCACGCGTCCTCGTGCTCAAGGACCGAAACATCTCTCTAGCGATTGTCTCGGTCGACCTCATTGTATTCGCATCGGCTAGAGTCGTCGCCGAAGCCAAAGCAAAGTGGGGGGCGTCGATCACATCATCCTCAGCGCCACCCACACCCACGCTGGGGTCAGCCCGCGCGGTATGCTCATCCAACCGCCCGACTCGCCCGATTGGACCCGGAGCGGCAAGGATCCCGCCGACACGATTGATTGGCCCGGTCTTTCCGAGGATACTTGGTATGCGGAAACCGATGACAAGGTCATCGCCATCATCGGTGAGGCGATGAAGAGTCTGTTTCCCGCGCGCCTCGTCTCCGGCAAAGGCCCGATCGAAAGCGCCTACATGGCCCACAATCGCCGACTCGTCGGCAAGAAAGGCGTGACCGCGTTCTGGGAGAATCCTAACCGGATCCCCACAAAGCCAGTTGATCCTACGGTCGGCGTTATCCGGATCGAAGACCTCACCGGCAAGCCGCGCGCCCTTGCCGTGCACTACGCCTGTCATCCCGTCACGCTCATGGGCGTCGGCGTCGTATCGCGCGATTTCCCCGGCGCTATGGTCGATCACATCGAAGCCGAACTCGGCGCCGATTGCATGGCCATGTTCCTGCAAGGCGCCTCTGGCGATCTCGATCTTTACGACATGCAGCATCTCCGCGGCCCTAACCGTTTCAACATTTCCAAGCAAGCCGGTATTTCGTTGGGCAAAGGCGCGCTGAGCATCGCTGCTAGTCTAAAGACGCCGTCCGAGCCTGACACAGCAACCATTCAAATCAAAGAGAGCCTGCTCACCATCCCTCACCGCACCGGCAGCGCCACAACCGACGTCGGCCTGCTCACCGTCGTAATCAACCGCGACCTCGCCCTCTTTGCGATCCCCGGCGAGCCTTTCATCCAGCATCAGCTCGACCTCACCGCGAAATCTCCCATTCCCAACGCATTCATTCTCGGCCTCGCCTATCACGGCCAAGGCTCCCCTTTCGTCGTTTACATCCCGACGGCCCAAGCTGTCAAAGAAGGCGGCTACGGCGCCTCCGAGTGCAGTTTTCTCGCCGCTGATGCAGGCGAAAAAATGGTAACCGAAGCCCTAAAGCACATCCGTAAATTCACGGTAGCGCCGAAAGCGACTGAATAGCCACCTCCAAATAGGCAAGCCACACCCCCCTGATTTCCCAGGATCGCATCACAGGATTGACCAAAAGCGGCACATTTGTTCACATGAGCACTTACGTCGTCTATTTACCGCCCGCGCATCTCCCGATTCGTTCGGATATTGCTCGTTTGGTGCCCCGCAGTTTGCACTCGGCTCGAGGTTCTGGATACTTTCTATCGCAATGAAACGACGCCAAGCCCTCCTAACCCTTTCCGCTACCGCGCCTGCTTTCCAAATCGCCGGAGCGGCGGATGTCGCTGGCGAGTTCGACTACGAAAATCCCTACGAAACGGTCGAATGGGAAACGTGGGAGACCGTGCACTCCATGTCACATCAGCATCAGGGAACGACTGAGTCGTCGCTCGAGCTGTTTCACGAGATGGGATACGGGCATTTCGCGTTTAGCAATTACTACCCTTCGGCACCGACGCCGCTTTTGCCGTCGTTTCGGGAAAAGCATCCCGAAGTCGTCTGGGCACCGAATGCGGAGCAGCATTCGTTTCTTGATGCCGGTCTGCATTTCAATTCACTCGGCAGTCGTCTTGCGACCGGATATGGCAAGTGGCTTTCCGCTGCACAGAGGAATCAGGCCCCAATCGCTCACCGGTTCGAGAATGTCCGTCCTTTTGATGAGGAACGTCCCTGGGAGGGTGTCTACCGACTCGATATTCGAATTCAAGCGGCCGGAAAACCGGATGGAGACACTTCGGGCGCGATACTGTCGGTGGACGGTGCCAATGCCTGCAATCGCAGCGATTCATTTGCCGACCAAGGTGCGGTGCGGGATCGCTCAATGTCGGCCGGGAATCATACGATCTATCTTCGTGCCGAATCTGACGCGATTGACCTAACACTTGACTACGATTCGGAAAAACTCAACGTCACGCGGTGTCGCCTGATGCAAGGAACAAACCGACCCTGGCGCGATATGTTTCGTGCCGCTCTCGATGGCGAAACACGGGACGGCACTCTCGCCGGTGGATTGCTGCACCCGGACGGTGGCGGCATCACGCTGAACCATCCAACGGGAAAACTTAAGTCCTACCTCGAGATGCTCGACTTCGACCCGCGCGTGCTGGGCGTCGAGGTGTGGAACCAACTCACCTCCGGTTTCGGCTCAAATCGGGGCCTTTATGATTCGATGAAGGAACCACCGGCCCATTTCTATGGGCTCTGGGATCAGATTCTCGCGACGGGACGTCGTTGCTGGGGATTCTTCGTCAAGGATCACAACACCTACGGGCGAGGGCGGAACGTTCTTCTCGCGCCACCTCTCGCGGATCTTTCTGCAACGGAACGGGAGGCCGCGCTTCTCCGGGCCTACCGGAATGGCGCGTTTTTCGGCTCAGTCGCTGCGATCGCGATCGACAAAGAAGGCCTCGTGACCGCGCCCTACGACCGCAGCGATTTCAAATTCCGCTACCTCCGGCTGCGTCGTGATGAGACTGATCGTGTCGTGGCGGTTGAGGCCGCGGTCACTGGTAATGAGCCAAGCAAACGCCCGAATGTGCAGATCCGCTTCATCACGGAGGAGGGAGTTGCTCATGTCGTTGATGCGGCGGAGGGAAGCCTGGAGTTTCCTTCCGATTCGTTACCGCGTTTCATCCGGGTCGAGGCGATCGCTTACCCTGACACGCACCTTAGAGGAGAGCCGCTCGATGCGAAAAAGATCCGTGGTCTCGGTCCCGCCGCGATCGCGCAACTCCACGATCGCCATATTCCGCGCGGCCCGACTTTCTTCGGAAATACGGCTGAATTGCGTACCCCGGTTCCGATTGCCGATCAAATCTTCTCCCAGCCGATCCGCCGAGTTCGCAAACCTGCCTGACTACCGAAAAGACACCTTCACGTAGTCGGAAGCCTCCAGCGGCAGCGAGAAACTGACGTTCCCACCTTCGCTCTGCTGAAACGGTCTCGATCGCTCGGGGGGGCTCTTTGATTGTTCGAATGTCCTTGATCGGGTGCCCGATATCGCATCAAAATGCCGTCATGAATGCGCGAATTTCCCCCGATGACGACATCCGCAAGATTCGCGGCGAGAACACGCTCCGAGTTTTGAAGGCGAGCGCAGGAGCTTAGCAGCTGCTGGAACTTGATTTCGCTATGCCGCTCGAAACTCACCAGATCTCTTGCGACATCCTCGTAGCTGGAGGAGGTCCTGCTGGCGTGCCCTGTGCTTTGGCGGCGGCACGTTGCGGGGCGAAAGTCGTGCTGTGTCAGGATCGCTCCGTGCTTGGCGGAAACGCCTCCAGCGAGGTCCGAATGCACATCGTCGGAGCAAACGGAACAGGTGGTTTCGATCGTGGTGAAGAAGGCTCCACCGAGGCGCGCGAAGGCGGGATCATTGAGGAAATCCGGCTGGAGAACTGCGTCCGAAATCCTCAGCGTTCCGCGTCAATGTTCGACCTGATCCTCTACGAAAAGTGCCGGGCGGAACCAAACCTGACGCTGATGTTAAACACTACCGTAAGCGGGGTGACGATGGATGGCGATCGCATCGCCGAGGCGATCGCCGAACGGCCGAGCACCGAAGACAGGTACGTGATTCAAGCGAAGATCTTCGTCGATTGCACCGGCGATGGTCGCCTTGGCGTGGAAGCCGGAGCGCCGTTCATGGAAGGGCGCGAAAGTCGCGAGAAGTTTGGCGAAACGTTAGGCCTCGGTCGTGCCGATACGCATCGGCTGGGGTCAACGATTCTGATTCAAGCGCGCCGACACGAACAACCGATGCCGTTCATTGCGCCGCCTTGGGCTCGCAAGTTTTCCAAAGACGATTTGCGGCTTCGGCTCTACGCCAATCCGGGCGAGGAGGAGCCGACTCATGAATACGGTTATTGGTGGGCCGAGTGGGGCGGAACGCTGGACACCATCAAGGACAACGAAGCGATTCGTGACGAGTTGTTGGCGATTGTGATGGGAATTTGGGATCACGTGAAAAACGTGCGCGGCGGTGCCGAACATTGGGCGCTTGACTGGTTTGGATTCCTGCCCGGCAAACGCGAGAGCCGCCGTTTCATCGGTCAGCACGTCCTGACAGAGCAAGATGTGATGCAGTCGCGCGAGTTTCCAGACGCCATCGCGTATGGCGGGTGGTCGATTGATCTTCACCCGCCGGAGGGCGTTGACGCGCCTGACGAGGAACCCTGTGTGCAGCACCCGGTTCCGCATCTTTACGACATTCCGTTGCGCAGTTGTGTTTCAGGGAAGATCTCCAATCTGATGTTCGCAGGCCGCAATCTCTCGGCCACGCACGTGGCTTTCGCATCGACCCGAGTCATGGCCACCTGCGCCGTGGTTGGACAGGGCGTTGGGACGGCGGCCGTCCACGCCATTGGTGCCGATTTGAGCCCCTCATGTCTGGCGGAAAACACCGACGCGATGGATTCAATCCAACAGCAGCTGCTGAAAGATGATGCGTTTCTCATTGGCCGAGTTCGTCGTGCCGATCTCGGAGCGCAGGCGACGATCCGGGCATCGAGCGAACAGCCGGGAGCCGAAGCGGGATTGGTGGCGATTGGCCAGACTCGCAGTGTCCATGGAAAGCGCGGGGCGCCGCCTGATCGGGCGAATCCTGGATCGCATCGGTGGATGTCCGACCCGGCCGAAGGCTTGCCCGCATGGATCGAGTTCGAGTGGCGCTCGCCGGCCACGATTCGCGAAATCCAGCTGATTTTTGATGTCGGAATGCATCGCCATTTGACTCTGAGTCATCATGATGGTTACACCTCAAAAATGCTCTGGGGCCAGACGCAGTCTGAATCGGTTCGAAGCTTCACCATCACCGGTTTTGACGCCGAATGCCGCCAGCAGCTGCTGGTCGAGGAAACCGCCAACCACCAGCGGCTTTGTCGATATCCGGTCGCTCCGGAGACGCCGATTTCCAAGCTGCGCATCACCGTCCACGAGACGAATGGTCTCGATCACGCTCGAATCTTCGAAGTCCGAATCACATGAAACAAATCTTTATTCTGATGGCACCTTTCCTCTGCGCGACTTTCTCTTACGCAGAGAGTCAGGCTCCTTGGTGGGCCGAAACCTGGGCGCTTCGCCAGAGCGTCGATGCGGAAGGCGAGTGGTGTCGGATTCCCTACGATCAAGTCGTCGCCATGGGCCGATTCGTCGATCCAGCGGCGCTCGAAACGTTGCCGCACTGGTCGCAAACCATCGAGCTGACCGGAGCGAATCCGATCGCGGCCGACCCGAGCGTTCACTACGGCTTTCCACGCCTGATTCGCTCCGCCGACAACCGGCTGCTTGTGTTCTATCGCGTCGGAACTTCGCACGCATCCGACCCATCGACGATCGCAATGCGGACCTCGCTCGATGACGGCGCAAACTGGTCAGACGAGCGGATCATCCATCGTGATCCGGATGGCTTCAGCGCGCACAACCCCGTCGCGGCCGTGGCGGGTGACGGCCGTGTTGTCCTCTTCGTTTCCAGCTACGATTTTAGCGATCGACGCAAGCTCCCGATGTACTGGTCGCACTCCGATGATCACGGTGAGACCTGGGCGCCGTTTGTGAAATTCGACACCGATCCTTCGCGCTCCACCTATTACATGACCGATATCGAGAAGACGGACACTGGTCTCTTCGGCATGTCCGCCGGATTTGCGCCGGATGCGCGAACGCAGTGTCACAACTTGTTCTGGTTCTCGCCGGATGGTCGGGATTGGGAGCTGCGTTCTTCGCAAACTCAGCCAGAAGAAAATCGCGGTGACGAGGTGGACGTTTTTCACACTGGCGATGATGACTTCATGGTATTTCACCGCGATCGCCGCCAGCAGACGACATGGCGCGTTCGCACCACAGACGCTGGCCGAACATGGACGGAACCCGAAGACATCGGTGCCCAAGTCGAGATCCTGCAACGCCCCTTCCTTACGCGCCTGACCGACGATCTCATCCTCCTCAGCGGTCGTGATCGAAAGCGCGCCCTCGTCGTGGTCTACGTTTCGCGCAACGGCGGCGAGACCTTCGGCGAGCGTCACGTGATCGATTCCTACGCCGCCGATGGTGCCTACACCGCGGCCGTGCCGCTGAATGAGCGTCAGGCGTTGCTCGTCTACTACGGCGATCGGCCGGACTCCCGAGGCAAGCCGGACATCCATCAAGTCGTCCTGACCGTACACGAAAAACCGACCCATCTCTGTTTCCTAGCCGCCGCTGCTGGCCCTACCTATTATTACTCGAACCCGCTGTTGAACAGCCGAACGCAAGACCGGACCTTTGCTTGGCTTCAACCATCGGGTGACTGGCATGACGCGAAAATCAGCCCGGAAAAGACCCCGCGCGGCACGATTCCATTACTCAAGGAGCGAGTCTGGACTGGCTCCTATCCGCCCGTCGCCGATCCGGACGCGATCACTCCTTACTGGACCGTTCACAAGCAAGGCGACGCGAATACCGAACGCCAGCCGAACCGAGTTCTTCGAATTTACGACCGAGGCAGCGGGGGTGGCGAGATGGCTTACCTCGGCCGTGAATGGAAGCTAACGCCTGAGCGAACCGCGAGAATCAACCTCCGACTCAAGGTCGCGTCCTGCTCCGGGCCAGGAGGCTGCATGCTAAGAGTCGCCGATGGGACCCACGAAGAGGTCTTCACATTTTACCCTGACAAAATCACCACAAACCGCTCTGGCCTGAGCGCTGCGATCGATCTCGCCAGCGAGTTCGTCGACCTTCAAATAACGCTGAGCAGCGACGACTTTGTAGTCAGCCGTGACTCCACTGTCTTGCTCGATGGCTCCGCGAAGTTCAGCGCGCCCGCGCATGCTGGACGGCGTTTGATTCAGTTTGGCGGGGGCAGCAGCTCTGCCACTGGCGAAGCGCTCTGGAGCAAGGTCGAGTATCGAGTGGTCGAGCAACGAGAGTGATGGAGAGGAAGAGCCTTCGAGATCCGCCACGGCTCTTCCTGGCGAGCGACGTAAAACCCGGATGGCAACTTCGACCGACCGCGCCATTTAATCCAGCAGCTGCTGGCCGAAAACGTTTTCACGGTTGCGAGAATAGCGATTGAGACGGCGACAGAATGGAGCACAAAAATGCTTGGGAGTCAGGCAATCCACCCTGAAACAATGCTCATGCTTCGGTCTCTTTTCCCTATCGCCCTCGGGTTCGGCGTCGTCAGTGCTCTCGCCGATGACACTGGTCCACTCGATCGCGATGAACACACCTTGATGCTTCTGCGAGTCCCCGCGGATGGCTCCGCACTTCGGGATGTTGCCGGAGAGGCTCCTGTGGAGATGATGGGTGGACGCATCGTCGCCGACGAACGTTTCGGGCACGTCGTTCAGTTCGACGAAGATCCGGACCAGTCGATCACGGTCGCCGATGAGGGGCGGTGCGATTTTACGAAAGGGTTCACCTTCGAAGCGTGGGTGAATGTGATTTCTTCAGAAAAGGCGCCCAACACCGGTGGGGGACTGGCGAGCAAAAGAGGGTCGTTTGTGTTCAGCTTGAGTGAGAAGCTGGGACTGGATAACGACGAGATGCGGTTTCCTCGCGTGCCGATCGTCACGACAGACGACAAGCAACTGGATTACTTCCCAGTGAACAATGGCCGGTTCTATGGAGCGACGTCCATTCCGACCGGGCAGTGGACGCATCTGGCCGTGACTTATGACCCAGATAGAGAGGTGATTCGCACGTGGATCGACGGCAGTGAGGATCGCGTTCGCTATCTCACTCGGAGCGAATACGGAACCATGTTGCAGTGTGATCCCGACGAGCCGCTGACCCTGCTGCGGGGCTTGAAAAACGTGAAACTCGGCACCGTCCGCGTGTCGAATATCGCTCGTCCAATCGGACCCGCGAATCTCCTGGAAACCTACGTGCATCAATTGCCCTACCAGGAACGCATCGTTCTGCAGTTCGCTCACTTGGGCTCGGAACTCCCGTATCCGCTGCAGACGTCGGTCACCTGGGAAAACCCGAACGGACCAGCTGAAGTGATCTATCGCGGCACGCTGGACGGTCCGGAGGACAAATTTGTCGAGCTCAAGGGCGGTAGCTGGAACAACGACTACTACAACCTCGATATCCGGGTGATTGCCGGACACAAAGAGCTCTATCGGAGGTCGACTCGGATCGCGAATGGAATTGTTCGGGGCGAACGGCGAATCGATGTCCGACCGGACAAGCGCATCGGCATGAACGGAGAAGCGGTCTTTCCGATGATCATGTACCACGTCTTTCCGGAAGACTTTCAGGCGATAGCCGACATGGGATTTCACTTCGTGACACCGCGGGCGCCTGACAGTCCGTTTCTCGATTTCGGTCGGAAGCTCGAAGTTGAATTCGACAACATGAAGATCGCCTTGGACGCGGCTGAGGAGGCAGGGATCCAGCTCATCATGCCAGCGCGCCTTTCCAAGTTGGACGCGGTGTTTCGATTTGGCGATCACCCGGCGCTCGGGGCCTGGGCGACCTATGATGAGCCTTGGGGCGTGTCTCTCGACAAGCTGCTCGATACCTACAACGCTGTCAAAATGTACGACGGAAGGCTGCCGCTCATGACCGCCCAGAATAACCTTTCACGGATGAGCGAAACGGCCGAAGGACTCGACATTCTCGCCTGCGATCCGTATCCGCTTCCATCCGTTTCACTGCGCATGGTTGCCAATGCGACCAAAGCCGCGCGACGGGCAGTTGCGGATCTCAAGCCGGTCTGGACGTTGCTGGACCAATATCCAAAGAAGCTGCCAACTCTTCAGGAACTTCGTTGCATGATGTACCTGAGCGTCGCTGCCGGGGCCGATGGAATCGGCATCTATGCATGGGATTACCGTAAGGGCAGAGGGACGGATCCGCTAGTAGGCTGGCGCACCGGCGACAGTCCAGAGGACTTGAAGATCCTGCAGTCAGCGATGAAGGAATTTACCGCGATTCAGTCGATCTTGGTGATCCCCAATTCTCCAACGGGCTTCACTTTCACGGATGAAAACCTGGCAGTCCACGTTGCGCTCAAAACGTCGGAGTCTAAAATCTACCTGGTGATCGCGAATGATTCACGCGGACCGCAAGCGGCGACAGTGAGTTTCGACGGGATTGAAAATGCCACCGCAACCAACCTCGCAGATGGAACGACTCTGAAGATCATCGGCGGAATACTGAAGCTCGAACTCGATCCACTTGTATCCGGAGCCTACCAGATTAAATAGTCTCAGCAGTTTTCGGTCGGGAAGTATTCGTGGATATTTTTGGGGAGGCCTGCGAGAAAACAGGCAGGGAAGGTTAAGTCGGAGGTCTCCGGGCGAGTGTACGAATGCGCCCCCTTCGAGGGACCCACCATGGTTTTCGCGATGCGCTTGCAAGACGATGAGTTGCTCTCGGTTGAAGCTGAGATCTCGGCCCCGGCAAGGTAGGGCTCCCCATCATTGTGGCTCAAAGGTGTCTCGGGCGCGGGCAAGTGTTGTCGGCCTTTACCGAAATGAGAGCGTATCGATTCACCGTTTGCCGAATCGGTGGCACGATTGCTGCTTGCGGAGTCGACCGCGATGTGGGAGCGATCCGGCATCGAACTACGCCTTGCTTTCAATAACGAAATGGCTAGGAACGAATATGAAAACGAACATCCCTATCCCCGTCTTTGCAGGGATTCTGCTAGCTCTCACCGGCTTGGCCCTGATTCCGGCGCTGCAAACCATTTCCACCTTTCTCATCGGCGGGGCAGCGGTCGTTGCCCTGGCGCTGCTCCTGCTCAACTTGAAGTGCGGAAAAGGGCCTGCCCAGGAGCCGCCAGCAGCTGCTGATTCGGCAAAGCCCGCGCCGATCCCTCAAGCGGCGTCGCGCGCGGAGGCTGAGGTTGTCAGTTTGCTCGCCGCCCTTCAGGAGAAAGGCCGGCTGGTGGACTTCCTCATGGATGACATTACCGCTTACGAAGACGCTCAAGTCGGAGCCGCCGCCCGCGTGGTGCACCAGGGCTGCAGCGCCGTTCTCAAGGAACACTTCGAGGTTAAACCCGTGCAGGACGCTTCCGAAGGCTCGTCCGTGACCGTCCCGAAAGATCACGCGGCCGACGAATACCGCCTGACCGGCAACCTCAGCGGAGAGGCCCCGTTCAGCGGAACGCTCGTCCATAAAGGTTGGAAAACCACTTCCGTGAAACTTCCACGCCTCATCGATGTGGCGGCTGACGAATCTCGTCTCCCCGCCATCGCGCCGGCTGAAGTGGAGGTTCGTTAGTCAGTTTTCGACGAAACCATGGGCACGCCTACTTTCAGTCTTGGGATCGATCTCGGCACCAGCAACAGCGCCATCGCCTCCGCTGCGTTTGACGATGATGATGCTCAAGCGGCGATTGTCGAGGTGACTCAAATCCTCGGCGCCAACGCGATCGGGGAAGCATCGGGCCTGCCATCAGCGCTCTACATTCCTCATCCGGACGAGTTTCCAGCTGACTCCTTCAAGCTGCCATGGGACGACGCCAGCGACATCGTCGGAACCTTCGCCCGCGACCACGGAGCCCTCGTCCCGGACCGGCTCGTCACCTCCGCCAAATCCTGGCTCTCCAATCCTCACGTCGATCCCCGGAGCGCGGTTCTTCCCTGGAAATCCCAGATCGAGGAGGGAAAAATCTCGCCCGTTCAGGCCACGACGCGTTATCTCCAACATCTCAAGCAGGCGTTTCTGCATACCGACGCCCGCGATCTCGCCAACGGCCGGGTCATTCTCACCGTTCCTGCTTCGTTCGACGAAGCCGCTCGCAACCTCACGCTTGAAGCCGCCAACGCCGCAGGTTTCGACGAAGTCGTTCTCCTCGAGGAACCACAGGCCGCGTTCTATTCCTGGACGGCGCAAGCGGGCAGCGATTGGCGGAGTCAGGTCCAAACGGGCGATGTCATCCTCGTCTGCGATGTCGGCGGCGGCACGGCTGACTTCAGCCTCATCGCCATCAGCGATCTCGAAGGGAACCTCGAAGTCGAACGCATCAGCGTCGGCGAACACATTCTCCTCGGCGGCGACAACATGGACCTCGCCCTCGCCTACACGCTTCGAGCTAAGCTGGAGGCGGAGGGGAAGAGCATCGACGATTGGCAGTTCCTTTCCCTGATTCACGCCGCGCGCCAAGCGAAGGTCGCGCTTTTCAGTGACGAAAAACTGAAGGCGGCTCCCATCGCCGTCCCGTCACGCGGCTCGAGCCTGCTCAAGGGCACGGTGGCGACCAAGCTCGACCGCGAGACTCTCGAACAAGTCGTGCTGGATGGATTTTTCCCGGTGACCGCCGTCTCCGATTTACCGATCGAAGGTCGCTCCGCCGGACTTCAGGAATTCGGACTCCCCTACGCTTCCGATCCCGTTCTCAGCAAACACCTCGCCCGTTTCCTAACGCGCAGCCTCATTAACGTCAAAGCCAGCGACGCCCTCCGCGCGGTCATCGGCGATCAGGACAGCCTCGAAAAAGACGACTATCTGCGCCCCACCGCGGTGCTCTTCAACGGCGGCGTTTTCAAGGCCGAACCGATCCGGAATCGCGTACTCGATCTGCTCAAATCGTGGAACGGCGGCGATGCCGTCAAGGAGCTTCAAGGCTTCGAGCCCGATCTCGCGGTCGCCCGCGGCGCGGCCGCTTACGGGCGGATCCGCGAAACCGGCCAAGGCATTCGCATCAAAGCCGGTGCCGCCCGTTCTTATTATATTGGCTTGGAATCCTCAATGCCTGCCGTCCCTGGTTTCACGCCGCCGGTCAAGGCGTTATGCATCGTCCCTCAGGGCATGGAAGAAGGCAGCGAACGCGTCATCGAAAATCAAGAATTCGGCCTCGTCACCGGTCACCCCGCCGACTTCCGCTTTTTCTCTTCCGAAGTCCGCTCAGGCGACGAATGCGGTTCTGTAGTCGCCGACGCTGAGAAACAGCTCGACGAATCGACCTGCCTTTCGGTGACCTTGCCCGTCGCGGAAGGCCAGGCCCCTGGCGAAGTGGTCCCGGTCAAAATCCACGCGATCGTCACCGAACTCGGCAACCTCGAATTGTGGATGCAACACGAGACGTCGGGTCAACGTTGGAACCTCGAATTCCAGGTCCGCACCGCCTGACGCGTCTGCTCGCCCGCCCTTCAAGTTGCCCAATTTTCAATTGGCAGGTCCGGAATATCGGAGAAATCCTGAACGTTTCGGCTAACCAAGGTGCAGCCTCGTTCCAGCGCAATTGCCGCAATACGCAGGTCGTTCGTGCCCCGACGGCGAAACTGTGTCCGCAGATCATTGAATCGCTGAATGGCTCCGGAGTCCATTGGATGATTCTGAACGGCTCGAACGAATTCGACTGTCGTTTGGAAGTGGAAGTAAGCTCGTTCCAGTTCCTCGTCAGTTCTTGCGGCGCGCACCTGCGCGAGTCGGCCCCGGATGAGTTCTTCGACGGAAACAACAGCCACGAAAAGCTCTGCATCGCGGGTTCGATTAACGCGCTCGCATACCCCTCGATTACCGCGCGCCAAAAGGGAAAGGGTGTCTGAGTCCAGCATCCAGGGCATCAGTCCTCAGTGGCGAATTCGCCCATTTGATTCTCGTGATCGAGTTCACGGCGAAACAATTGAACCTGAGCCCAGTATTGGTCGAAATCTTCGTCCGCTTCGGCGATCCAAATTCCGGAAAACTTTTCCCAGGGACTTTCCGACTTGATAATAATTTCCTCGTCGCTGACATGCTTCGTAACCTCTTCTCGCAATGCATCCAAAGCCTTCTCTCGCGACGTTGCTTCCGCTGACAGCGGCAGAGTGACGGTCGTTGCGGCGCGGAAACGTTCACCTTCAATTTCTTCGACAGTGGCGGGAAGGGTCATTCTTGGACGATAGCATCGAATTAGGCTCGGCCAACCGAAGACAGCGCAAGCCGTGGAACGCGGCTCTTCGCATGTGAATCCAGAAATTGGGGATTTTGAATGCGACGGAAATGGGGTTAGTGACCCGAAAGAATGAAATTCAGCATCGGCATCGATCTCGGCACGACCAACTGTGCGCTCGCCTACGTGCCTCTCGCCAAAGCCGGCGCCGAATCCCGGGTTCTCCCTATCTCGCAATGGGGATCTCCGGGAGCCCTCGCCGAACACGAAACCCTGCCTTCCTTCCTCTTCCTGCCGGCAGCTGCTGAAGCGGCATCCTTTGTCGGACAGGGTGAGGGCGGGAGTTGGATTCCCGGTGCTTACGCCCGAAAGCAGGCAGCCGACCGGCCCGGCGCCGTTGCGCATTCGGCCAAATCCTGGCTCTGTCATCACGCCGTCGACCGCTCGCAGCCGATCCTTCCCTGGGGCTCGTCCGAGATCAGCTCTGACGAAAAAATCTCGCCCGTCCGCGCCTCGGCTTTGCTGCTCAATTACCTGAGACACGCGTGGGACAGCACGATCGCCAATGGCAAACCCGACGCGGCTTTTGATGCTCAGCAGATCACCGTCACCGTTCCCGCGTCGTTTGACGCCGTCGCCCAGAAGCTGACTCTCGAAGCCGCCAGCGCCGCCGGTTTTCCGGACGGCATCCGCCTTCTCGAAGAACCTCAGGCCGCGTTTTATCGCTGGCTCGAGCGACACCCCGAGCCCGGCGCGCTGCTCGAGAAACTCCCTCGGCTCGCCAAGTCGCCTCAGCACGTTCTCGTCGTCGATATCGGCGGCGGTACTTCGGATTTCAGCCTGTTCGAAATCCAGGTTCCCAAAGAAGGCGCCCTGCCTAACATCAAGCGTGTCGCCGTCAGCGATCACATCCTCCTCGGTGGCGACAATGTTGACCTCGCCCTCGCTCACCTCGTCGAACCCCGCGTTGGATCGAGCGGCGAATCGGGACACCTGACCGCGAAACAGTGGAATTATCTTGTCGCCCGCTGCCGCGATCTCAAGGAGCGGATCCTCTCCGAATCCGAAGCTGGCGAGAGCGACTACACCGTCTCCGTTCCCAGCGCTGGATCCAGTCTAATCGCTGGAACGCAATCCGCCGGGATCACCCGCGAGGAAATTCTTTCGCTGCTCTTGGATGGATTCTTTCCAAGCTGTGACGCAGGCGACAAACCAGAGAAACCGCGCGGCGCACTCAGAGAGTTAGGCCTGCCCTACGCCAGCGACAGCGCGATCACCAAACACCTCGCCGCGTTTCTCGATCGCCGGCCGAGGATCGACGCAATCCTCTTCAACGGAGGCACGCTTTTTCCGGAGAAACTTCGGCAGCGTCTCGCTGGGCAGATCGCGGCTTGGCAGGCTGGTCATGAACCGGCCGTGCTCAACAACTCGGAGCCGAATCTCGCCGTCGCGCGCGGCGCGGCTCACTACGGAGCGCTGTTTCATCGCAAACGCGGCGGAGGTGGCTCCCGGATCGAAGCCGGCGCGGCGCACGCGGTCTTCCTTGAGGTCGCGGCCGCATCTTCCGGAAAACGCGCCCGGCAGCGGTCACTCGTTTGCATTCTGCCTCGCGGAACCCAGCCCGAATCCGAAATCCTCGTCTCCAAACCTGAAATGCGGCTTCGGCTCAATCGGAAGGTCGAATTTCAACCCTGGTATTCCACGCGGCGCGAGCGCGACAAAGCCGGTGCCGTCGTTTCGCTCGACGACGACGCTGGGTTTCACTCGCTGCCGTCGTTGCACACTGCGGCCGGGCTGGCGAAGAAAGGATCCAAGGACGATTCCCGAATTCCCGTGCATCTGCGTTCGAAGCTCAACGCCGTCGGTCTCCTCAACGTCGCCTGCGTCAGCGCTGACGACCGCATCCACCAATCGTGGCCGCTCGAGTTCGACCTGCAGACCCTGCACGGTCGGAGTCACGACGACGACGCAGCTCCAGCGACTGACTCCGACAACGAAGCCGTGCCTGATCCCGGAGTCGACGCCGAAGCATTTTCCGCAGCTGAAGAACGCATCGCCGCTGTCCTTGGGAATCCCTGGAACCGCCGCGATCCGGCCACCCCCGCGCGTCTCATCAAGAGCCTCGAAAAGATTCTCGGTCAGCCGAAACAAAACTGGAACGGCGCGCTGGTGCGCGGGCTCTGGCCAGCGATGGAAGCCTGCTTCGATGATCGCGCCACCTCGACCGGTCACGAGGAAACCTGGCTGAGTTGCTCGGGATTTCTGCTCCGCCCCGGCTACGGAGCCGCGCTCGACGACGCGCGAATCGACAGCCTCTGGCGGCTTCATGAAAGCGGCCTCGCCTTTCCTAACAAAGGCAACAAAATCCAGACTTACGTCCTCTGGCGCCGCCTCGCCGGTGGGCTCGACCGCGCCCGTCAATCCGCCGTCCTTGATCCCGAACTCCAACGTCTGCGCGAAGCCAAAAACCCGCCTGCCGACCTCGTGCGCCTCGCCGGCGTTCTTGAGCGTCTCGACCTCGACCTCAAGCGCGAACTCGCCGGTCTCTTCCTCACGCGTGGCGCCGCGCTCGCCCGCGAAGGCGGACACGCCGCCCCGTTTTTCGCCGCTCTCACCTCGCTGCTCAGCCGCACTCCGGCCTACGCGGGTCCCGAAACGATCCTGCCGCCCGAAACGGTCGAGGAAGCCTTCGAAGCCCTCCGCGATCTCGACTGGTCTGCTGAAGCCTCCGGCGACATCCTAACCCTCTTCCTTCGCGCCGCTCGCCTGACCGGTGACCGCAATCTCGATATCCTCAAAGCCACCCGTAAACAGATTCTGGCAAAGCTGGAGAAAGCAGACGTCGCCCCGCTGAAACTCCATCCGCTCCGCGAAGCCGTCCCCCTAGCCCAATCCGACCGGGCCCTCCTCATCGGCGAAAGCCTCCCGCCCGGAATCAGCCTGGCGGCGGGTTGATCCCAGTATCCCGCGCCGCATCGCAGCCAGCAGCTGCTGGCACCGTCGGCGCTCTGCCGAATACTGGAAATCAGAATGGACATCCTCCAATCCCTGCTCTGAGCGGTAGGGTCGAAAAGGAATGCCGTTACCAATTCATTTCAGGGGTCAATTTCGTAGACCAACGAGCGCACTCGCGGGACGGTCTGACGTCTGCCTTTGGCCGTTCAGCGCACGGAAGGCGCCCCCCCTGACAGTGGTAATCGGCGGGGCTTGACTTTGTGGCCGTTCCCGAATGGATTCACCGAGCGGGCACTCGCTACATCAACACGTCACGACAAGCCTCAATCCATAAAAAAACTCCAAGTGAAACTGTTTCGAAACCCCACCCTGACTGGCGCCTGTTTTGTCGTCGCCCTCGCTCTGCTCATCCTAACGCCATCGAGTGGCTTGCTGGCTGACGACCCGGCGGCGACGAAGTCGGAGTCTGACGAAAAGGCGAAGCTGGAAAACCTGGAATTCCGTGCTGCGATCGGCGCTCACCACCTCAGCTCCGGACTGTGGGTCGTGGGACGTGAATACCAGCGGACTCCGGAAGAGGTCGTCGCTCAGGACATCGCGCCGTTCACCTTCTTCGGTTGGGAATCTGATTTCAAATACAACGTCGACGAGGAGCGGCGGATCGTCACGGTGACCGCGCCCGGCGCTCCGCCTCGCAGCGCGCGATACACCGGCGATCAGGGCAGCACGATTCTTCCTCGTGGCAAGGATGACGTTTTCTTCAAACCCGTTCCCGTTCCCCGCCTGCTGCCCGATGCCGCCGAGCAGGACTGGCCGATGGGCGATGTCAGCGCGACCGAGCCGGTCCCGGATGGCGTCGACGTTGACGCGGTAGCAGCTGCTCTGGACTGGGCGATGTCGCAGGAGGAGCAGAACACGCGCGCTTTCGTCGTGGCTTATGATGGAAGGATCATCGGCGAACGCTACGCGCCCGGTTGGACTAAGGACACGCCGCAGATCAGCTGGTCACAGGGCAAGAGCATAACCGCGACTCTGATCGGCATCCTCATTCAGCGCGGTCTGCTGGAACTCGATCAGCCCGCGCCGTTGAAGGAATGGCAGGGCAAGGACGATCCACGCCGTGAGATCCGCATCCGCGACCTCCTCCAGATGAGCAGTGGTCTCGACTTCACCAACCTCGGATTCAAGGCGGAGACGTTAACCACAGAAAATGAGCATATGCGGGTCTATTTTGATTCGCTCAACGTGCTGGAACACGCCGTCAACCAGCCACTGAGGGTTCCGCCCGGAACACGAAACTCTTATCTCAACAGCGATCCGTTGAGTCTCGGGAAGATCATTCGCGATACGGTGGAGGCCGAGGGAGAAGACTACCTCACCTTTCCCCAGCGGGCCTTGTTCGACCGGATCGGTGCCCGCAGCGTCGTGCTGGAAACCGACGCTTGGGGCAACTTCATCCTGTCGGGATACGACTACTTATCCGCCCGCGACTGGGTCCGGTTCGGGCAGTTGTATCTTGAGGACGGCGTCTGGCAGGGTGAGCGGATTCTGCCCGAAGGCTGGACGGAGTTCGTCGCGACGCCCGCGCCTGCCGACAAGAAGGAGAACTATGGCGGCATGTTCTGGCTCAACCGGTCGCTGAAAATGGATCAGGTGCCGAAAGACGCCTACTGGTCGGCCGGTTTCATGGGTCAGGTCACGATGGTGATTCCCTCCCGCAAGCTCGTCGTCGTAAGGATGGGACCCAGCCCCGAGGGCGTCTATCCTTACCTGAACGAAACGATCGGCCGCGTCCTGAAAGCGATTCCGTGAAAGCTTGTCGCGCGGCCCCGAGGGGCCGTCCTCGCCCCAGTCCGACTTCCATTCGGTCTCCTCCGAAATCCCATCGTAGTTCAAATCGCTATAGCCAATCAAGAGACCGTCACCGTAGTGGGAGCCGGCGTTTCCGGGCTCACCACCGCCATCTGTTTGCAACAAGCGGGATACAAGGTGGAGATCGTGACTCGGGAGGCACCTCCATTTACCACTTCGGACAAAGCGGCGGCCGTTTGGCTCCCTTACGCCGCCGGACCTGTGGAGAAGGTGAGGCAGTGGAGCGGAGAGACTTATCTGGAATGTAAGAACCTGAGCAAGGATCCTGAATCCGGGATCTATTTTGTGGAGCTACTTCTGCTGGCGAAAGACGTGAATGAGCTTGAGCCCGATTGGTCGCGATCATTACCTTCGGGAAGTTGGCGAGTGGCGGATGCTGCTGAATTACCGCCTGGCTATGATACTGCTTTCGCCCTCGAAGTTCCGATGATCGAAACGCCCATTTATCTTCCGTATCTACTTTCTCGCTTTCAGGCAGGTGGAGGCGCGATCCACATGCGGGCGGCAACCAGTCTGGAGGAATTGCTGGAGCCAGATAGACTGGTAGTGAACTGCACAGGATTGGGAGCAAAAACACTCACCGGGGACACGGAACTGTATCCGATTAAAGGTAATATCATCGTCGGGAGGATCGACGGAAATGAGCCTTGGCTGAGGTGTTTGGTAGACAATGTGGCGCAGAACAATTTAGCGTATATTTTGCCTCGAAAACGAACCGGAGATATCATGCTTGGCGGCACTGCCATCGAGCATGATGATACGCCTGAATTCGCTCCTGCGGAGGTAACCGGCGTCAACGAGCGATGTCTCAATTTGATCCCTGAATTAAAGGATCTTCAGGTAATCCGCATGGATGCAGGCCTGCGGCCCGGGCGAAAGAACATCCGTTTGGGTTGGGACGCCGAATTGAGCGGATTGATCCATAATTATGGGCATGGCGGGAGCGGATTCACGGTGGCGTGGGGTTGCGGGAGGGCTGTGGCGCGATTGGCGGAAAAGGCAAAGTCTTAGCTCAAGAATGATCTTCAAAATCCCCAAGACAATGGAGTCTTGAGCGCCGAACATCGTCATTCTGGACCTTTAGAATGATGAGAAGAGAATTATGGACCATCATCTGCGCGCTGATTGCCTTCTTAATGATGTCAGGCTGCTCTCGCGATCCTGACTACCAACTTGTCCTCGCTGGCGGTCGCGTCATGGATCCCGCAACCGGATTGGACGCAATCCGGCACGTCGGCATCAACGATGGCAAGATCGCAGCGATCTCTGAATCACCGCTGAAAGGCGACGAAATTCTGGATGTGTCAGGCCTCGCCGTTGCTCCGGGATTCATTGACATCCACGCACACGGCCAGACTACAGCAGACATGCAGATTCGCGTGCGAGACGGCGTAACCACCGCGCTCGAATTGGAGGTCGGCGTTTACCCGGTGGCGAAGTGGTACGCGTCGATGGAGGGCACGGTGCCGGTTAATTACGGGGCAACCGTCGGCCATATCGCGGCGCGGTTTTCGGCTTTTCATCCGGAGATCGAAGTCGGGCACTGGGTCGTGAATCGCGCGCGGATTTCGTTGCTGGGCGCGAAGCCGGATGGAGCGAACAAACCAGCGAGCGAGCGCGAATTGCGGCTTATCGGCGAGGCGATTCAGCGAGGGCTCGACGAAGGCGCGTTGGGCGTTGGATTTGGAATCAACTACACACCAGCAGCTGCTCCGGAAGAAATTGAAGCCATGTTCCACATCGCCGCCGAACGCGAAGTGCCCGCTTTTGTCCACACTCGCGCCTTTGGCATCGCAGCGATTGAGGAAGCGATTGCGATCGCGAGGAAAACCGGCGTTTCGCTCCACATAGTCCATGTCGGCAGCAGTAGCGTAGACGACTTGCCCGAGGTGTTGAACCTCATCGATGCGAGTCGGAATTCCGGCATGGACATCACAACTGAAGTTTATCCCTACACGGCCGCGTCAACGCTGTTAGAATCAGCGATGTTCAATCCGGGTTGGCAGGACAATTTGAAGATCGACTACGGCGATCTCGCATGGGCGGCCACCGGTGAGCGCCTTACGAAGGAGAGCTTTGATCGTTACCGCGAGGAAGGCGGTTGGGTGATCATCTATCTCATGAAGGATGAGAACATCGAACTCGCCATCGCACATCCCGGCGTGATCATTGCCAGCGACGGTGTGCCGTTCATAGATGGCAAGGGTCATCCGCGCGGTGCCGGTTCGTTTGCGCGCGTGTTAGGACGCTATAGCCGAGACCAGCAGCTGCTGCCGCTCATGGATGCGCTCGCCAAGATAACAATCCTGCCTGCCCGCCGCCTTGAGGACCACGTCCCGGCGATGAGGAAGAAGGGCCGAATTGCGATCGGAGCTGATGCTGACATTACCGTTTTCGATCCCGACAAAGTGATCGACCGCGCCACCTTTGAGGAACCAACCACGTCTTCCGCGGGCATTCCGCATGTGATTGTGAATGGCGAATTTGTCGTTCGTGATGGTGAATTGATCGAGAACGCGATGCCAGGCCGCCCGGTCCGAGGCACTCTGCCATAGTGCTGCCAAGTTGGCTGTTCCATTTTATAGACTTTCATGAATCGCTGCGGTCAGTCCCTAACGCGCAGAATGTCGCTCTGGCAGCTGCTGGTAGCTGCGCTTGCAATTTCGGCAATGGACTCCACGGCGAACGAGCCCACGTTGGAGGAGCTCAAGACAGCGGGAGCCCTGCAATCCAGTTTCAAGAATCTTCCCGCAAAGGCCGTTTCCACAGAGGAGCCGCAGCCAGCGCTCGGGCAGTTTCGCGAGGAGATCGCGCCGATCCTGAAGATGCATTGCGTCCAGTGTCACGGACCTGAGAAGTCCAAGGCCAGCCTACGCATCGACGCGCTGGATCCCGATATGCTGAAGGGCAAGGATGTTGATTGGTGGACGGAGATCCTGGGAGCTTTGGGCAATGGCGAAATGCCGCCGCCTGACGATTCGAAGCTGTCGGATCTGGATCGGACCAGGACAATCGATTGGCTGTCCGAAGAGATCCGCATGGCCTCGATGGCGCGGCGGGCGACGGGAGGGCATTCGTCGTTTCGGCGCATGACGCGTTACGAATACAGCTACGCCTTGCAGGATCTTCTCGGCATTCCCGGGGACTTTGCCAGGGACCTTCCGCCCGAAGCGCATTCCGATGACGGCTTCCAGAACAGTTCCGAGCTGCTGCACATGACTGTCATGCAGCTTGAAACGTATCGCCGGCTCGCGCGGGAAGCCTTGCTGCGAGCAACCGTGAGCGGCCCGAAACCCCCGGTTCTTTATTGGGGCGTTACAATGGAGAATGCCGGGAAGGTCGATTGGCGGAAGCAGGAGAAGAGGCTTGAGGAGGCAAAAGCTAAGTTTAAAGACGATCCGGAGAAGCTGCAGCAGGAGCTCGATCGGCTCTCGGCCGAATCCGGGAAGCCGCACCACCCTAACACGTATTTCAAGAATCTGAAATCGGGGCAAACCACGAGGCATTCCTGGGACTACGGCAGCGCGAAGTATGCTCAGACACCGACTGAATCGCGTCCAGATTTACCCATCGAGTTCGACCACGTTGCGGTCATTCCCAAGGGAGAAAACCACAATCTGCTCGTGGAACTGGGCGAGAAAGTTCCGGACGAAGGAATCATGCGGGTTCGTGTTCGCGCCTCGAGGAATTCGGCTGCGGAGGAGCTGATTCCAAGCATGCAGTTGGAATTCGGCTGGCAGGCCAGCAACGAGGGACGAGCCAGACTCCGAGTGAGTGCCGAGGACACTCCCGTAGCAGCCAGTCCAGACCAACCGGAGTTTTACCAATGGGATGTCCCGCTGGGTGACATTTATCCTCGCAATTCGGTCAGGAAAACGTCGCCGTTGGGAACCATGCCCAATCCTTCCGAATATATCCGGCTGGTTAACAGCTCCGTGTCGCGCGGAGATATTCGGATCGAATACGTGGAGGTCGCGGCGCCGGTTTACGACCAGTGGCCGCCGGAGTCGCACAGGCGGATCTTTTTCGACAGCGCGAGCAAGGACGAAGAGCCGGTCTACGCGCGGGAAGTTCTGACGGCTTTCATGAGCCGCGCCTTGCGGCGAACAGCGACCGATGAGGAAATCGATCAGAAACTTCGGCTCTTCCACGCGATACGAGAATCCTGCGACACCTTCGAGGAGGCCATGGTCGAGGTTCTGGCGACCGTTCTTTCGTCGCCCGATTTTCTTTACATCGTCCGGGACGAAATCGCCGAAGGCTCAACTTCCGACCAGCTGCCTGGACTGCAGCGGCTTTCCGATCACGAGCTGGCGACACGCCTCTCGATGTTTCTCTGGAGCAGCGTGCCGGATGATCGACTGCTGGAGCTGGCGGATCGCGGACAACTGAGCGATCCGGAAATTCTGCCTGGCGAAGTCGACCGAATGCTCGCGGATTCACGCTCCAAGCGGTTCTCAAGACACTTCGTTCACCAATGGCTCGATCTGCAGCTGCTGGACTTTCTGAATTCCGAAAACGGCCCGAAACCGCTTACCAAAGAAGCCATGCAGCAGGAGCCCATCCAGTTCTTCGCGGAAATGCTGCGCAACGACGAGAGCATCCTGAATTTCATCCACGCCGACTACACGATGGCCAACGAGCGCCTCGCGATTCACTACGGCCTGCCGAACGTTTACGGAAATGATTTCCGACGCGTCAAACTGGATTCGGGCTATCGGCAAGGAGGTTTGCTGACGCAGGCCGGCTTGCTGGCGATGAATTCCAGCGGCGAAGATTCGAATCCGCTCAAGCGCGGGATCTGGATGTTGGAAAGTCTCCTCAACGACCCGCCGCCGCCCCCGCCGCCGGCTGTTCCCGAGATTGATTTGGCCGATCCGCGGATCGCGGAAATGACGCTCAAGGAACGCATCGAGGATCACCGGAACCACGCCGCCTGCATGGCTTGCCATGCGAAGATCGATCCATGGGGAGTCGCCTTCGAAAACTACGACGCTTTGGGGCGCTGGCGTGACCAGATCGACGGCAAGCACGTTGACGCGACCAGCCGGCTACCGAACAATGAAATCTTGAATGGTATGGACGGTTTGAAACGTTTCCTGTTGAAGAATCGCCAGGACCAATTCGTTCGAGCCATGACGCATAAAATGACAGCTTACGCCCTCGGGCGGCCCCTGACTTTTGCCGACCGTTCGAGTGTTGAGGAAATTGCAGCCGGAGTCCGAGGGCAGGGAGATGGGCTGAGAACGTTGGTCATTCAGGTGACCGCGAGTGAGTTATTTCAATCAAAATGAAGCTGAGATCCCCAATTTTGAAATCGCTGGATCGGCGCCGTTTCCTTCGCGGGGCTGGCTGGGCGTTGGCCTTGCCAGTGTTCGAATCCTCCGCGGCCAGCGCGGTGATCGACGCCGACGCGGCCGAACAACCCGGTCCTCCCAGGCGTCTGGGCTGTTTCTATTTTCCGGACGGCGTTCCCATGCCGCTTGTGGAAGATCCTGCCCACAAGGACTGGGCGTGGTTTCCGCACGGCGCCGGCGAAGATTTCACTTTCACAAAGTGCATGGAGCCGTTCGAGCCGCTGCGGAACGATCTGACCGTCCTCTCCGGGTTGTCGCATCCGCCCGGGCGCGACGTCCATGGTCACAACAACGCGGACCAGTTTTTGACAGCAGCTGCTACCGGCACGGGCGACACCGATTACCAGAATTCGATCTCGCTGGACCAGCTTTACGCCAGTCACGTCGGCCACCAGACCCGGTTCGCATCTCTGGTTATGTCCACTGACGGAGGAACGGGGACGGCTCGAGGCGCACACACCATTTCCTTCAACCAGCACGGCCGGGCCATTCCGGCTGAGAATCGACCCAAGCGGATTTTCGATATGTTGTTCGTCAAGAACGACGCGAATGCCGCCCGCCGACTGGCGCTCAGCCAAAGCGCACTCGATGATCTTCTGGCCGACGCACAGCGGCTGCGCAAGCGGCTCTTGGCGCAGGATCGAAACAGTCTGGACGAATATCTTCAGTCAGTTCGGGAAGCGGAGATCCGCGTGGAGAAGGCCAAACGCTGGATCAACACGCCGCTTCCTTCAGTGGACTCGGATCATCTGAATCTGGAAATCACACCTGACGAACCGCGGTTGTACCTTCGGACGATGTTCGAACTGATCTATCTCTCCTACAAAACCGATTCCACGCGCGTGGCTTCCTACCAGATTGGCCGGGAAAACGGCGTCGGCATCAGCGACCGTCTGGCCAAGGCCGTTGGCTTCTCCGCAGCCCATCAGCTGTCCCATGAGACCAAGGAGCCGGGTGGTTGGAAGAATTTCGGGACGTATTGCAGGTTTCTACATGAAGAGTTCGGGCGATTCGTCGCGAGGCTGAAAGATACAGCCGAACCCGCGGGCGGAGGAACCATGTTAGACAACACCCTGTTGCTTTTTGGCTCAGCGTCGAGCGCCTTCCATCTCTCCCGTAATTACCCGTTGATCCTCGCCGGAGGAAAGAATATGGGCGTTCCGCATGGTCGCTACCTCAATCATGCCGGAACGCAGATGTACTCCGGAGGCTGGAAGCCCGGCGACCCGGAACCATGGACGAAGAAAGCAACCCGGGAGGAACTGCCTCTCTCCAATCTCTTCGTCGCCATGCTTCAACGGCTCGGCATGGAAACCAACACCTTCGTCAACAGCACGGGACGACTG
>JBLHKS010000091.1:0-26475 GCA_047620505.1 Verrucomicrobiales bacterium
TCGGCTTTTCGGGTCTCGCAGGCGGATCGTTGTAGTCGTCATTCGCCAGCGCGCGGGTGGCGAGCGCTCCGAAGCCGCAGGCGGCAGCGTTTTGAATCCAACGGCGTCTTGTGTGTTTGTCAGGGTTCATCGGAGGAAACGGAATTCAGCAGTTTCAAAAAGCGCATGGAACAGCATTGTCCACGGCGCGGCGGTCTCGGCCTCTTCTTCGTTAGGCTCGTCGTCAGCGCCGGCGTCATCGCCCATTTTCTGCTCATCAATGTCAGCCAACGCAGCCCGAGAAACATCGCGTCCGCTTTCGAACGAATTTAAAAACTCAAGCGCCCAGGTCTCTTCCACTTTCGTCGGACGACGGCCTAACACGGTCAAAAACATCCGTCGCAATTTCTCATAATCGCTGGTCCGGGTTTTCTGCTCAGCGATCGGGCTGGCGGCGGCTGAGGCGGCTTGGTAGACGAATTCGTTGTTCATCATGAACATCGCTTGAGTCGCCGAAGTCGTGCTCGCGCGTTCCGGAGCACGGGTGCCGGGTTCGGGGCAATCGAAACTCGCGAGCATGCCTGGATTGCTGTCTACGATCGGTAGATAAATCGTGCGGAACGAACTCGAGAGCGGAAACTCCGTCGCGTCGACAAAAGTCGAAAGCGCGCCGTACTCGCCTCTCGCGAAAAACCGCTTCACCTTCTGAGCAGCTGCTGATTCTTCTGTGAGCACGCCCGCAGCGTAAACGAGGCTGTCTCGAAGTTCCTCGCCGGTCAGCTGACGGAGATTTCGCCGCCAGAAAAGCCGGTTATCCGGATCGGCCGCGAGGTTGGCAGGCGTCGGCGCGGCGTCGAGCTGATAAACGCGGCTTAGGACGATTTGGCGGACCAGGCGCTTCATCGACCAGTCGTTTACGATAAAATCACGCGCCAGAAAATCCAGCAATTCCGGATGCGTCGGCTCTTCGCCCTGGACGCCGAATTCATCCACCGTTCGAACGAGACCTTCGCCGAGGAGCTGCGCCCAAATCCGATTTACGAACACACGCGACGTCAGCGGCTGATCTTCGGCTAGCAGCCATTTCGCAAGCTCCAGACGTCCGCTTACGTCCTCAGGAATCTGGTTGGGACCGCGATCAACCTGGATTTTTTCCGGAAACCCGCGTTCGACCGGATCGCCGAGTTTGTGAACGTTTCCGCGAATGTTCAGCCGCGCGTTTCCCGGCGCTTCCGCCTCCCACAACCCAATCGCCTCGTACTGCGTAAATCGAATCGCGTTCGGATCTAGATTCGCCACCTGATTCCGCTTTTGGCTGACCGCTGCCAGCGTCGTCTTCAGCCGTTCGGCGCGATCAGAATCGCCGTTCCCTTCCGCGCGCAACATCCTGGATTCCGTTCCGCGAACCAGGGTTTCCAAACGCTTCAAATTCTCTTCCCGCTCTTGGGTTTCCAGCATGTCCAACGGAACGCGCACGGCGTCTTCGATCTTCATCGGAAGGAACATCGCGACCTTCTCAGGTTCGTCGTCATGCTTAAATCCGGTCAACGTCTGCGTGCTTCGGAAAATCCCAGCCAACGCGTAATAATCGTATTTCGAGATCGGATCAAACTTGTGATTGTGGCAGCGGGCGCAGGCGACGCTCAGGCCGAGAAACGTCCGAGTCGTCAGGTCGATCTGGCGATCAACCTGGTCCATGTGAAACTGCTCGATGTCCGGTTCATCCGGGCTTGCCGGGCCCATCGCGAGAAACCCGGTTGCGATCCTGGCTTCAAGCCGGCGAGCTGGATCGTTGATCGGCAAGAGGTCGCCAGCGATCTGCTCGGCGACGAATTGATTGAACGGCTTATCATCGTTGAAAGCTGCGATCACGTACTCGCGGAAGCGCCAGGCATTCTCAACTCCGGCGTCGTACCCGGCGAGATCGAGCCAGTGCCGCGCCCATTTTTCGCCGAACTGTTGTCGACTCATCAGATCGTCGACGACCGCTTCAAACGCCGCGAGCCGGCCTTGGTCTTTGGCGTCTTTGAGGAATCGCTCCGCTTCGCTCGCCGAGGGCGGAAGGCCGATCAGATCGTAGGTCACTCGGCGAAGCAGGACTTCGAGTCGAGCGTCTCCAACCGGATTCAGGCCGGCACTTTCGTGTTTTGCGAGGATGAATTGATCAATGTCGCTCAGCGGCCAAGCGGAGTTGGTCACCTCCGGCGGGGCAGTCGCGAGGACCGGCTCGAACGACCACGGCAACGGTTTTTCCGCCTTGGGCTCTTCCTCGACGACGACCGGATCCGGCGTAACGGCCATCTTCGGCTCAGGCGCGAGCGGCTTCGGCTCTGGCACTTCGATTTTCACCATTTCGATAATCTCGGGCGCTGGTTCCGGAGTCGGCAGCTGCTCAGTCGAAATCGGATCAACCGCGATCACCGGGACATCCGAGTCGTCAGGCGGCTGCAGGAACTCGCGAATCAAAAAATACCCGAGCGCCGCAATCGCGATCGGCGCGCAAGCCGCGAGGAGCAGGCCGACCGGAAACGACTTCCGTTTTCTGGGCCTGACGCGCGTTTTTCGCTGCTTTTTCTCCTTGCCCGTGACCTCAGAAAAACGTCTCGGCAATCGCTGAGTGATTCGTCCAGCACGGCCGTCGACCGTCCGCGGAACTGCGAGGAATTCCTCCACCTCCGCATCAAAATCGACCTCCTGATTTTCGTTCGGATTCATCTCAGTTTTGCGGTTTGAGGCGGCGAAGAACCGGGTCGCCAGCGAGCTTTCGGCGGAGTTCCTGGAGCGAACGTTTCAGGGTTGCGTGACAGGGCGGAGTCAGGCCGCGTTCGCGCATCAAATCTGGAAAATCCGCCAGGTAAACGCGGTCCGGCAGCGCATCGCTGATGATCGCGAGCAGACCGCGCTGATGAACCGAGCGCAGCGTGTCGCAAATTCCGTGAAGCCGCTCACGCATCTCGTTGACCGTGACCAAATCCAGCAGCTGCTGGGTCGGCGTCGTCGTCGCTTTCGGATGTTCGACGGCCGGATCATCCAGGGGGATCATCTCCGCTCCGCCGCCCCGCCGCTGCGCGCTGCTTTTGCGAAGCCCGTCGATCAGCCGCCGATTCGCGACGAAGAAGAGCTGATTGCGAAGCGGCCGATTCGGGTCGGGCAGATCGGTGCGTTTTTCGAAGAGTTGGAGAAAAGCGTCGGTCACGGCTGAAGCGATTTCGTCATCCGCCGCAGTTGGATAGCGGCTCGCAAGGAACTGGACGGCCGGCAACCGGTAGCGCTGCCAGAGCAGCTCAAAACCGGCGTCCGCGTCGCCTGATCGGATCAAATTTTGGATATCGTCGTCAGGTTCGATCATCCTTGCGTTGGCTGATACATCGCGGAAGCGAGGCGTCCGGGATCAATCAATCGTAGTTTTTTTCGAACCAATTGACAACACCCAAGCGCGCGGGTTCCCTGGGCCCGATCCGTCCGCATGCAATTTCGACATCCGCTCCACCCTTGGGCCATTTCGCTGGAGAACAAATTCGGCAAACTCGCGTTTCCCCATTCTGTCCGGTTTCTCGCCCTGTTTCAGCTGGGCGTCTTCTGCATGTCCGCCCTCTTCCCGGGCTACGAGAGCCTCTTGAGCCTCGATGCGGCAGCCGTCAAAGGGGAGTTTGAGCTCTGGCGACTGGTCACCTTCATGTTTCTGTTCCCACCCGGGACGCGACCGCTTTTCGTCATCTTCACGATCATAATTCTGATGATGATCAGTGAAGGGCTGGAGCGAGCCTGGGGTGCCTTCCGGCTCAATCTTTTTATCTTCGGAATCTGGCTGAGCATGCTCACAGCCGTTTTCGTCCTGCCTTGGCTTTTCCCGGGCATCCAAAGCACCGTTTTAGCACTCTACTTAGGCTACATGGCCCCGGCGATTCTGAACGCCGCTCTGTTCTGCTCCTTCGCCTGCAATTATCCAGAACACGAAATCCGGCTCTTCCTCGTGATTCCCGTCAAGATGAAGTGGGTCGGTTTGTTGGTTGGATTCATGCTCGTAGGAAGAATGGTCGTGCTAGGCTCCGATATTGGCCAGTACGCTGCCTCTTCCGAAGGATCTTCCGTGGCCGGAGAAGCCGGCGATCCAGCGGGTGGTCAGTTTACGGGCAGCATCGCCGGGCTCGCCTTTCTCTCCGTCTCCGTCATCCCTTTTCTGCTCGTCTTTCTCCCGAATTTCATCTGGTGGCTGCGTCATCGGCAGAAAACCGCCGCCAGAAAAGCCAAATTTAATGCGACTCAGCTGAAGGAAGACGAAGCCTTTCACACCTGCGCCAAATGCGGCATCAGCGATATCGAAGACCCGGAATTGGACTTCTTTATCGAAGATGATGACGAAGAGTATTGCGAAAAGTGTCTTCGGTGAGGGACGGTAGACTGTGGATTGTGGACCGTGGATTGTGATAGAAAAACCATCCTCTACCGTCCACCATCCACCGTCCATTCCCCCCAATCCATGAAGCTCTTCGCCACCTTGATGTTCTCCTCAGCCCTTGTCGCCGCTAACGCCTTCGACGAACAAAAACTCGAAGCGCTCGACAAAACGATTGAGACCGCGATTGCGGATGGTCGGATCCCGGGAGCTGTGCTGAGGATCGAGGCCAAGGGCCGAGTCCACGAACGCGTCTACGGAAACCGCGTTGCCGAACCGAAGGCCGCTCAAATGAAGGTGGACACGGTTTTCGACGCGGCTTCGCTCACCAAAATCGTCGCAACCGCACCTTCGATTCTGCTGTTGTTAGAGCGCGGTGATCTGAAGCTGGAGCAGACGGTGACGAGCGTGATTCCCGAGTTCAAAGGCCATGGAAAGGAAAAAATCACGATCCAGCAGCTGCTGACGCACACCTCCGGCCTGTTGTCCGGAATTCCCAAGACTGAACTGCCCGGCGAAGGCTACGAAACGAATCTGAAGTGGGTTTACCAATGCAAACCCAAGACCTCAGCCGACTCGAAGATGATCTACAGCGATCTGAATTTTCTGCTGCTCGGCGAGATCGTCCACCGCGTCACGGGCGAAAATCTCGACGTCTTCGCGAAGCGCGAAATCTGGGAGCCGCTCGGAATGAAGGAGACGACTTACAAACCTGGAAAGTCGCTCCACAGCCGGATCGCGCCGACGGAAAAACTGGACGGCGCGTTTCTCCACGGCGTGGTGCACGATCCGACCTGCCGGAGAATGGGCGGCGTCAGCGGAAATGCCGGGATGTTCACCACGGCGGCCGATCTCGCGCGCTTCGCCCGGATGATTTTGGAAAAGGGCGAGTTCGGCGAGGACGATCGGCTTTTTGAAGCGGACGCGATCAAACTGAGCACCGGCAACCGGATCAAGCGCGGCGTCGAAGGCGGCGAGCGCGGATTGGGTTGGGACATCGACACCTGGCTGTCCGAATCGCCCCGCGGCAAGCATTTCGCCAAAGGAAAATCCTTCGGCCACACCGGTTATACGGGCTGCTTCGTCTGGATCGACCCGACCCACGATATGTTCGTGATTTTGATGAGCAGCCGGCTCCATCCGGATGGCGGAGACGTCCGGAAATTGCGTTTCGACGTGGCGACCCTGGCTGCCGAGGCTTCGAAAGGGCTTAAGCCGAAGCTCGCCCCAAAATCAGCTGCGATTGTTTCGCCGCCACCCGCGTTCTTGATGGCACCGAGATTGGCGGTTCTGAATGGAATCGATTCTCTCGCCGCAAATGACTTCAAGGCGCTGGCCGGGCTCAAAGTCGGCTTGATCACGAATCACACCGGCGTTTCACGAACAGGGGAGACGACAATCGATCTCCTTCACGAATCTCCAAACGTGCAGCTGCTGACGCTTTTCGGCCCCGAGCACGGAATCCGCGGCGAGCTCGATCAAGCCGAAATCAAAGACGGCAAGGACGACAAAACCGGCTTGCCGATTTACAGCCTCTACGGCGATTCGAAGAAACCGAACGCGGCTCATTTGAAGGGGCTCGATGCGCTCGTTTTCGACATTCAAGACATCGGCTGCCGGTTTTACACCTACATTTCGACGATGCGCCTCGCAATGGAAGCCGCCGCCGAGAGCGACCTGCAGTTCATCGTGCTCGACCGCGTGAACCCTATCGGCGGCGAGGTGGTCGACGGGCCGGTTCGCACGGCCAAGCAGAAATTCACGAGTCCACATCCGATCGCGATTCAACACGGAATGACTGTCGGCGAGTTGGCCCGAATGTTCCGCGCGGAGCTCGAAATCGGCGTCGATCTCAAGGTCATCGAAGTCGAAAACTGGAAGCGCTCGATGCGTTTCGACGACACCGGCCTGAAGTGGATCAACCCGTCGCCGAACATGCGCAGCCTCGAAGCCGCCGTGCTTTATCCTGGAATCGGGTTGCTCGAATTCACGGAACTTTCCGTCGGTCGCGGAACGAAAACACCGTTCGAGCACATCGGCGCGCCCTACATTGATTCGCAGCAGCTGCTGGCCGCGCTCGAGGCGGAAAAACTGGCCGGAATCCGTTTCAAGGCCGCGAGCTACACCCCGAACGCGAGCGTCTTCGAAGGGCAGAAATGTGCGGGTGTGAGTTTCCGAATTACGGACTGGGACTCGGTCCGGCCGATCGATACCGGGCTTACAATCGCGAAGTATCTGGCTCGAACGCGCGAGGGCTACGACATTGAGGATTTCGACGTCCTGCTCAATCATCCTGCGACGTTGGCGGCCGTCAAAGCGCAGAAATCGAACGATGAAATCCGGGAAATCTGGGCGGCGGAAGCGGCTGAGTTTCGCGAGCGGCGGGCGCGGTTTTTGCTTTACTGATCAAGCAGCCTGGCTGCCGAGTTCCTCCTTCGCTCGATCGTAAGCCGCGCGAATCGCCGCCTGATCTTCGAGATTCCGAAGCTTGCGCAACGCCCTTCGGAAGAGCCGATCAACTTTTGCGCGATCCGGGCTGACTTTCGCGGTCATGAGGATCGCCTGCTCCCAGGTTTCAGCGACGTACGGATGAAATTTCATCACCCGCAGATATTCTTCGAGCGCCTCCTCGAAACGCCCTTCCTTCACGTAAAACTGGGCCAGACGGAGATCCAACGGCGGCTTTCCGCCCTCCCCGGCACCGGTCCCGAAAAACGCGTCCACCATCCAAGTAAACGGCCAGAGCAATTCCTTGAGCAGCAGCCCCGTGGCGACGATGAAGAGAGCGAGCGAGGCAATGAACGCGATCGGTGGCCGAGGCGGGAAGGCCAGCCAGATTCCAAATGCAATCAGGGCGAGAGCGAAAGTCCGCCTCAGCAGTTGCCGAGTTTGGCTCTTGGGAAAATCAGTCATTTCGTGAGGAATTTTCGCGCGCTTGCGTTCCCTGATGTATAGAAGCTCAGCCGAATGGCGTCCAATCCGAATCCGTAGACCTATTTTCTGTGAAAGTTGACGAATACGCTCGCTGCAAACTCCCTACCCGGTATGGGGAGTTCGACGTCCGGGTTTATCGCGAAGGTGACCGCGACGAGGCGCTCACATTCGCGATCGGCGATGACTTCACGGCCGACGAAAATGTTTTCGTCCGCGTTCACTCGGAGTGTTTCACCGGCGAGGTGCTTGGCTCGCTCAAATGCGATTGCCAAAAGCAGCTCGACCTCGCTATGGAGCGAATCGCAAAGGAAGGACGCGGCCTCGTCGTCTATCTTCGCCAGGAAGGGCGGGGGATTGGCCTCGGCAACAAAATCCGGGCGTATGCGGAGCAGGCCAAAGGCGCGGACACGGTTGAAGCGAACCACATCCTCGGTTTCCCAACGGATCTGCGCGATTTTGGCAACGCGGCAGATATTTTGAAGTCACTCGGGATTCATCGGATCGATCTGAACACGAACAATCCGCGGAAAATCGAAGCGATGGAAGAAGCGGGTTTGATCGTGAACTCGATCGCTCCTTCCCTGACGGCGCCGACTGACCACAACAAAGATTACCTCGAAACCAAGGCTCGCGTTCTCGGGCACTTGAATTTGCAGAAAGCGACCTCCTGAACTGCTTCAGGAGGAAGGCTCAGATCCTTCTCCGTCGCTTTCCAATCCGCGTTCTTCCATTTTTTGAAGAACTTCGGACATGTCCTCGACGTCAGCCCAAACGTCACGCGTGATGTAAACCGGCGCGTCCTGCTGAATCGCCAGCGCCATCGAATCGCTCGGTCGCGCGTCGATTTCGACGATCTTGCGTTCGTGCAGCTCGTTTTCGCAGCTGATGATGAGCCGCGCGTAGTAAACTCCGTCGTGAAAATCACTGATGACCACGCGATCGACTTTAGCACCGAGAGACAGCAGAATATCGGCGATCAAATCGTGAGTCTGCGGACGCGGTTTTGGCGTCGAGCGCATAAACATCGTGATCGCCGCGCCAACGGTCTGATCGACGTAAATCACGAAGACCTTTTCGTCAGTTCCGAGGAAAACCGCGCACCCGCCGCTCGTGGGCAGGACTGCTCTGACTTCGATTTCCAGGACTCCGTTGCTTGCGCTCATGTTCGGCCTCTATGGACTAAGATCGCGGGGGATTCAAACCCGATTGGGCACGGGGTTTTCAAGGCAGCTACTCGCTTTCCTGTGAATGCTTGTTGAACCAATGATAGAGCTGCGGCGTCGCGTAGGCCGCGCACCAGCTGTTGTGGCCGAATTCCTCCATCGTTGTGAACAGAATTTTCTCTCCGCCCGCCTTCTTGATCGCCTCGACCATCTCAACCGACCGCTCAAACGGCACTGCCGTATCTTGATCGCCATGGAACGCCCAGATCGGCAAAGTCGCGAGAATCGCCGCGTCCTCGGGTGATCCGCCACCGCAAATTGGCGCTACGGCAGCGAAACGTTTCGGCTGTTTGGCGGCGAGCGACCACGAGCCGTAGCCGCCCATGCTCAGCCCAGTCAGATAAACTCGACTCGCATCCGCATCGTATTTTTTAAGGGTGTCGTCGAGGACAGCGAGGACGCCAGCCTGCTGCTCCGGATCTCTCCAATTCGTTTCGCGCGGGCACTGCGGAGAAATCACGATGTAAGGAAAATCGTCGCCTCTCGCCGCGAAACGAGGAGGTCCCCAGCTGGCGACGACGCTGAGAGGGCCGTTGCTTTCGCCTCGCCCATGTAAAAAGAGAATCACCGGCCACTTTTTCCCAGCTTCCTCGCCGTAGCCTTTCGGCAACGCAAGAAGGTAAGGCACGTCGATGCCGTTTGGTGCGCTCAGGCTCAGTTCGACTTGTTTGCCGGCGGCTGGTTCGGCTTGCGAAAAAAGGAAGCCTGGCAAAGCCAGAAAAAGCGCGGCAAAAGCCGAACGAATCAGGTCTGGAGAAAGGGTCATGAGCCAAAGAGGACGAGGATGTCGCGCGCCTGTCAATCGAGGCCCGCTGAAAAGTGGCTCCCAAGAAATTCGCTCTTGCGACCACCGCCCGGCTGCGCTGAATTCCCTATCATCATGAAAATCCCATCCATCATTCCTTTCGCCGCCGTTGTCGGCCTGGCCGCCGTGATTTCAGCTCAAGACGCCTCCAAAAACCTCGCGATTCAGCCCGCCCTTCATCCAGGGACTGAGAAAAAGCATGAGTCGTTTAACGAAATTTCGAAAAAGGGTGAAGCTCCTCTCGTCTTTCTCGGCGACTCCATCACGGCAGGCTGGAGCGGCCGAGGCAAGGCAGTCTGGGACAAAAACTGGGCACCGCTCAAGGCCGCAAACTTCGGCATCGGAGGCGACCGCACCGAGCACATTCTCTGGCGTTTGCAGAACGGAAATTACGACGGTCTTAAGCCGAAGCTCACCGTTCTCATGATCGGCACGAACAACACCGGCCACCAGGGCCGCGCGATGGCTGAGCACGGCGGAGCGATTTACAACAGCACTGCCGAGCAGACCGCAGAGGGCGTCACCGAGATCGTGAAGTTGCTTCAAGAAAAGCAGCCGCAGATGAAAATACTCATCCTCGCCATTTTCCCTCGCGGTGCCACCGCTAAGGACGAGAAGCGCATGCAGAACGAGGCCACTAACAAGCTAATCGCAAAGCTGGCCGACGACAAAGCCGTCTTTTATCTCGACGTCAATCAGGCGTTCCTCAAGCCGGACGGCACGATGTCGAAAGAGATCATGCCCGACCTGCTTCACCCCAACGCAGCTGGCTATCAGATCTGGACCGACGCGATTAAAGAGAGGGTGACTGAGCTGATGGCCGACTAACAAAGTCATAAAATTTGCTCGTAATGAAAATCCTGCTCGCTCTCGTCCTTGCCGTTTCTGCCGTCACGCAGGCCGCGGAAATCCAGATTTCCACGTTCAAAGCCGACGTGACGCCGCCGATCGGCTCGCCGCTTTGCTTCAGCTACATCAAGCCGGCTGAGGACGTTGAGGAACCGCTCTCAGCGCGCGGGATCGTTATTTTTTCGGCCGAAAAACCGGTCGTGCTTTGCGTGGCGGATTTCGTAGTTCTGGCGAACGAAAGTCACGACGCCTGGCGCGAGGCGCTGGCAGCAGCTGCTGGGACGACGCCCGATCACGTGGCGATGCACGTGATCCACAATCACGATTCGCCCGGCTACGATTTGAGCGCGATGAAGGCGCTTCGAGAGCTGGATGGCGAGTTCGCGGACATCATGGCTTTGGAAAAAGCGCACGACACGGCAATCGAAACGACGGCTTCGGCGGTGCGCGAGGCGATCAAGTCGAAGACAGCGGTTACGCGAATTGGTTTCGGCGTGGCTGAGGTGGAAAAGTTCGCCTCAAGCCGACGACTCATCGACGAGGACGGGAAGTTAGCGATGGCGCGGATGAGCTCGACTCGAGTTCCTAAGCTGAGCGCGGCTCCGGAAGGCGTGATCGATCCGGAGTTGAGCCTGGTTTCGTTCTGGAACGGTGAAAAGCCGATCGCGGCGCTGACCTTTTACGCTTCGCATCCGCAGAGTTTTTATGGGAAAGGCAGGATCACGCCGGACACGGTTGGGCTGGCCCGGAATCGCCGTTCTGAGGAAACCGGGGCGCTGCACATTCATTTCGACGGAGCGGGCGGAGACGTGGCAGCTGGGAAGTACAACAACGGCACCCCCGAGGCGCGGAAGGCACTAACGGATCGGGCTCATGCCGGGATGAAGGCGGCTTGGGACGGGCAAAACATGCAGGAACTCAGCGCGATCGCGGATTTCGGCTGGCGTGCCGAGCCGGTTCTTTTGCCCTGGCGCGGAAATTACACCGAGGAGCAGCTGGAGGCGGAATTGGCGGATCCGAACACGACCTTGAAGAATCGAATCCGCGCAGCTCGGGATTTTGTCTTCTTCAAACGCTGGGAGCGTAGCGCGAAAATCGATATCGGCTGTCTGCGCTTTGGCGAAGCTCGGCTGCTGTTTTTTCCGGGCGAACTCTTCGTCGAATATCAGCTCGCGGCGAAGGCGATGCGCGATGACGACTGGCTCGCGGTTGCGGCTTACGGCGATGGTGGGCCGGGCTACATCGGGACAGCGATCGCTTACGAGCAGGGCGGTTATGAAGTTAGCCGCGTCTCGCGAACCGCACCGACAGTTGAAGAGGTTTTGACGAAAGTGACCCAGCAGCTGCTGGACCTGGATTGAGATGAATTTGATCAGTAAGCTGGCTGGACTCGGGCTCTGGCTGGGCGTTTTGACGGGCTGCGCCGGGCTGATTCTTCGGCTCACGATTCGCGACGGTTGGCAGCCGCTCGCACCGTTTTTTTACGCGACTCCTCTGCCTCTTTGCCTTGGCGCGTTCGTCGTTTTCGCGATCCGAAATCGGAAACGGCGCAGGCTCGCGATTTCGTCCACGATGCTCGCCGTGGTCTGCCTTGCGATCTGGCTTTTCCACGCACCAGGCTGGTTTGGCGACTCCGGCGATTTCCGCGTCGCCTTTTGGAATGCGTCCGACAGCTGGGAGCATTTCGAGGTCGCTTTCGATCGTTTGGACGAGGAGTCGATCGATCTGCTGCTCCTGGCCGAAGCCCCGAATTCGAAGAAGGACCAGGATCTCGCTCGCGAACGCGGGTTTGAAGTCCGCGGACTTCCCAGGGAGATGGCGATCGCCTGTCGAGGGCGGATTCTCGAACTCACAACGCATGGCCTGCAGTTCCAGTCCGTGGCTCACGAAATCAGCTGCGAAATCGACGGTCGAGTCTGCCGGGTGATTTTCGTCGACGTCGGCCCTAAGCCGAGCTGGCCGCGGGGTCCGATTCTAAAGCGGATTCTCGAGATCGCGGGCGACAAACCGAACACGATTATCGTTGGCGATTTCAACACGCCGGTCGAATCGGTCTGGTTCGATTCGTTCCGCGAAAATTTCGCGTTTACGGGCGATGCGCCGGGATCTGGAACGCGCGAAACCTAGCCCTGGGTTCTGCCGGTTCTGACGCTGGATCAAATCTGGGTTTCGACCGACGATTTTGAGCCAACTCGATGCAAACGCAGCTCGCCGTTATGGCATTCCGATCATTTTATGGTGACTGCGGATCTTCGCTGGAAAATTCAAGAAGAGAAACCGGATTGAAGAACCGTTCTCCTTTTCTTGTCCGTTAAGCTGGTTTAATAATCAAGTCTGTGACGAAACTCGCGATCTGCAGTCAGAAAGGCGGCGTTGGAAAAACGACCGTGGGCATCAATCTTGCCTATTCGTTGGCGCGGCGTGGCTGGCAGCTGCTGTTGCTCGACACCGATCCGCAGGGCTCGGTCGGGCTCTCGCTGACGGAGCGCGCTCACAGCTCGACCGGTTTTTTCGACGCGCTCGTCGGCGACTCACTCGATGGCATGTTTATGCCGACGCGCTTGCCCGAAATGCAGATTTTGACGGCCGGGAATTTCGAACGCTTCCAGCAATCGCCGCTTGCCTCCGATCCCGACGCTCGCCGCGCTCAGATGGGCAAAGTGCTGAAGGAACTCGACAAGAAAGATTTCCAACTCGTGATCATCGACACCGCGGCGGGCACTCACAGCGTGACTGGCGACGTGCTTTCGCTAACGGATTACGTTTTGATTCCGCAGCAGGCCGAGCCGCTCGGAATTCGGTCGCTGCCGCAGATTCTGAAGCACCTGACAGAGCTCCAATCGCGCCCCGTGCCGCCGAAAGTGGCCGGAATTCTGCCGACGATGGTGCAGCACAATAACAGTTCGAGCCTGGAAGTCCTCCGACAGCTGCGCGAAGTGATTCCGCCCGAACTACTGCTTTCTTCGATCATTCCAAGGGACTCGGTTTTCACCAAAGCGAGCGAATTTGGGGTCCCGGTTGCGCTGTTGCAAAAGAAACCACCGCAAGCCGCGTTGATATTCGATCAATTGGCGGCAGAGTTGGAGCAGCGGATAAATTTGACCCCAATCGAAGAGCAGCAGCATGAATTCACTCGACTCATGGATTGATCTCACAGAGATCGCAGACCTGGTGAACCAGTTGATGCCTGACGATTCGAATTCGGGTGCCAATCTGAGTTTGATGGCCGATCCCGAGGCGGAAAGCGATCGCAAGCCTGCGCCAAGCACGCCGTTTGAGCCGGTCTCGCCACCACCGCAGAACTTTTTTGCCGATCCGACGCCGCCCGCGCCGCTGATTCCAGCCATCCCACCGGAATGGGGAATGTCGGAGCCGACCGATCACGCGCCTGGAGCTTTTCCGAGTCTCGACGACTTGGCCGTTCCTGATCCGAAGCCGATTCCGATCGTTGCCCAGGCTCCAGCGCCTCCAGAACCGGCAGCGCCGATGGCTCAGGTTCAGCGAGTTCCAATGCCCGAGCCGGTGGAACAGCCAAACGCGATTTTCACGGAAACGGCGGCAACTCCGCTGACCGAAGACGATCTGCATCGGGCAGCCGAAGCGCTGACGATCGATCCCGGAGCTCGAGAAAAGATTCTGGGAACGCTCGCGGAAATCCGCGAAATGGCCGGCGATTTCCTCGGGCCAGAATCGGAATCACCCGAATCACCGAGCAGTCCAGCCGCTCCCGCAATTCCAGCTGTTCCCGCAATTCAGCCGGTTTCTACCGAGCCTGCGCCCGCGCCCCTCGTGACGGTTGCCGACACTCAAAGCCGAGCGCTGTTTTTGCCTCAGGGCACGCTCAGCACCCGCATCAAGGTTTTTGCCGATTGGGTTCGCGGAATCACCGGCTGCTCTCAACTCATGATTTCCGATCCCCAAGGCTACTCACTTTTGCCTGCCGAATCGGACGAAGACGCGCCGCTGGTTTCATCCGCGCTTCAACTGATGAACGTTTTGAGCCACGCTCGCAAAAAGATGAGCGACGACGCCCCGAATTCCGGAGTCTACCTGCCGATCGCCGACAACCGTTGGCTAGGCGTGCTGGACTGCGAATCCGGTGACCAACGCATCTGCGTTAGCATGGTCACGGAGGCCCCGCTTTCCGCAGCAGCTGCTGATGAGCTGACGGCTGGATTGAAACGAGTGCTCGAAGGCGCGGCTTAGCTCGAGGTATGAATTCTCTCTGCGTGTTCTGCGGTTCCAGCCCCGGGAAGAGGCCGATTTATCTCGAATCTGCGCGCGAAGTCGGACGAACGCTCGCGCGAAACGGCATTCGAATGGTCTACGGCGGCGGGTCGGTCGGAATGATGGGCGCGACGGCGGACGCTTGCCTCAAAGCGGGTGGCGAGGTGGTCGGCGTGATCACGCAAAAATTGAGCGATCTCGAAGTCGGCCACGCCAGCTTGACCGAGATCCACGTCGTCGAAACGATGCACGAGCGAAAGGCGATGATGGCCGAGCTGGCAGACGGTTTCGTGAGTCTGCCGGGCGGAATCGGAACGCTCGAAGAGTTGTTCGAAGTTTTCACCTGGGCGCAGCTGGAAATTCATGCTAAGCCCTGCGCTCTTTTGAACGTTGAAGGATATTACGATCGACTCTACGAATTCCTCCAACATGTCGTCGAAGAACGGTTCCTTCTTCGTGAACACGGCGAGATGCTGATGCTCGGAGAAGATTTTGAGCAGCTGCTGGATCGGATGCGGACATTCGAGCCGGTCAGACTTAAAAAATGGGTCGATCGAAAAATTTTAGGCAAAGGCTAACCAAAAAATACAGAGAAATTTTCCATGGCTAAAAAACGCAAAGTCAACGCGCCGGTGCGCGAGAAACAAAAGCAGCAAAAAGAAGACGCCGACCGTCGGCGACTTCACGAACTCCAGAATAAAGCGGCTGCCGATGACCGTGCACGAAAAGACCGCGCAGCAGCGATCGCAAAAGGCTTAGAAGATCCCGGTGCGCCCCGAGAGCCGAGGCCCGGGTATGTCGAGACCGCGAAGCCGATGCCCAAGTTTGCGTCGTTCGGGCTGACGATCGCCGTCCTCCTCGGAATCGCGGCCGTTGGTTTTGGGATCTACTTTGCGTTCAATCACTTTCAGCCCGAGGAAGATCCGAAACCCTGGGCGAGCTACAAAGATCGAATCGAGGTCACAGCGAACGCGTCAGGCGCGCCGAGCCGGAAATATGTTTACCGTGATCGCGAGGTAAAACACTGGGTGAACGGCGCGGGAAATTCGAAAGTCAGCAGCGCGGAATTTGAGAAAATCGTGTCGCTCTCCGTGCGTTGGCTGACGGCGGAGGACGCGACGACCGTGGTTCTCGCGGCCGCGAGCGGGCATCCGGAATGGAAATCGAAAATAACGCCGCACGCCCAAAAACTGATGGAATCGACCACGTCGGGCGATCCGGATTCTCGAGCGTTGCGCAACAAATTGAAGGCCTTGGCTGAGTCTGAAATGCCGGCCGAAACGCCAGTCGAGGCACCGGTCGAACCAGAGCCGGATTCGTGAGAAAACTCGTTTTCGTCCTCTTCCTGATTGCAACGACCGCTCCAGCAGCTGCTGAAGACGGGCTCAATCCGCGTGGTCTGCAGATCTTCCAGAAACTCTGCGTCGAGTGCCACGCAAAAGACGGAGGAGGCGTCGAAGGCAAGGCGGACGACCCGCTCGTCGGCAGCCGTTCGATCAAGGAACTCGCTGGCCGGATCGAGCGGACCATGCCCGAGGATGAGGAAAAATTGTGCGTCGGTGAGGACGCCCAAGCCGTGGCCGAATACATTTTTCACGCGTTCTACTCGGTCGAGGCGCGAGTTCGAAACGAGGGCGCTCGGATCCAGCTTTCGCGCCTGACAGCACCACAATATCGGACCACGGTCGCCGACTTGATCGGCAGTTTCGTTGGCGGTTACGGCCGCGAGCCAAAGCCGGATCGCGGGCTCAAAGGACGCTACGACGGCTCGATCAAAGAGAAGGCCGGCAAGCCACCGAAGCCAGGAGCGAAATTTGAGCGAGTCGATCCGGTGATTCGGTTCGACTACGGCGAGGGGATTCCCAAAACACCGGAGGCCGAGAGTTTTAACCCGGTCAGCTTCACAATTAATTGGTCAGGCGTGATTATTCCGGAAGAGACCGGAATTTACGAGTTTGTCGTCCGCACCCGCAACGGCGCTCAGCTCTGGGTGAACGAATTGAATCCGAATCCATCCCAGACGAAGGCAATGATCGACGGCTGGGTTGCACCGAACAACGAACTCCGCGAAATGAGCGCAAAGATCTTCCTTCTCGGCGGACGCGCCTACCCGTTGAACTTGAACTTCTTCAAATACAAAGAGAAGGCCGCCGCGATCGAATTGCTCTGGAAACCACCGCACGGCGTGCTCCACCATTTGCCCGAACGCGTCACCCGAGCCGACGGCTTGCCAGATTCGTTCATCGCGAACACGCCGTTCCCGCCGGACGACCGAAGCGTCGGTTACGAGCGCGGAACCGCAGTTTCGAAAGCCTGGTTTGAAGCCGCCACCCAGGCTGCGCTCGAAGCTGCCGACTACGTGATTCTGCACATCGACAAAATCGCCCGCACACGCGGAGACGACCCTGACAGAGCCAAAAAAATCGGCGAATTCGGAGTCGAATTCACAGCGCGCGCCTTTCGCCGTCCACTAAGCGAGCAGGAGCGCATTCGAATCGTTGACCGCCGTTTTGATGAAGCCAAAACGCTCGAAGCAGCGTTGAAGCGTCTCGTCCTCCACGTCCTGACATCACCAGAATTTCTCTACCCGAATCTTCCGCAAGAAAATCAGCAAAACCACGATCAATGGGCAGTCGCGTCAAAGCTTGCGCTCGTTCTCTGGGACTCGGTTCCGGATACTCGGATTCGCAACCTCGCTGGCGAAGGCAAGCTCAAGAACATCCGGGCCGAAGCAGAACGAATGCTCCAGGACCCGCGTGCCAAGGCGAAAATGCATGGATTCTTCGAGCACTGGCTTGAGCTGAGCCGCGCTGAAGAGCTCGCCAAAGACAAAGCGATTTTCCCCGAATTTAACCAGGAGATGTTCGCCGATTTGCGCACTTCGCTCTGGCTATTTCTCGACGATGTCGTCTGGAGCGAGGGCTCGAGCTACCAGCAGCTGCTGACGGCCGATTATCTCTTCCTTAATTCGCGACTCGCCAAACTTTATGGCCCTGACAAAGCCACAATCGAGGGCAGCGGCTTCCAACGGGTCAGCTTCGATCCAAACCGTCGATCCGGGATCGTGACGCACCCGTTTCTGCTAACCAGTTTCGCCTACCACAACAACACTTCGCCGATTCATCGCGGCGTTTTCCTGACTCGAAACATCGTCGGCTTGACGCTCGGCTCTCCGCCTGAAGCGAATCTTTTCGAGGAAAGCAATTTCGATCCGAAGGCGACGATGCGCGAAAAAGTCACCGAACTAACGCGCTCGAAAGCCTGCATGGCCTGCCACACGACGATCAATCCGCTCGGCTTCAGCCTTGAGCACTACGACGGAATCGGCCGCTGGCGCGCAAAGGATCAGGGTAAACCGATCGACCCGAGCGGCGAGCTCAAGACCGACGATGGTGAAACTTTGAAACTGTCCGGAGCCCGCGATGTCGCCACGTTCGCCGCGAATCGGCCAAGCGCTCACGAAGCTTTTGTCGAGCATCTTTTCCATCACATGGTCAAGCAGCCAGCCGTCGCCTACGGTGCCAGAACGCTTGAGCGACTCCGCGAAGAGTTTGAGAAATCGGGATTCAACATTCAGCATTTGATGGTCGAGATCGCGGTGACTGCCGCCGAATCAGGAGGCTGAAAAAATGCCGAAACACCTCATCGCTGTTCTTTTTTTGGGACTGGCCGCCTCAGCAGCTGCTGGACCTGGCGAGCCGACCGAAACTCGATGACCGCCTTGCGCCCGGCTGGCTCCGCGCCATCGTTGCGCCATGGAAGTCGAACAAGGCAAAGGAATCCGTTACGCTCACACCAACGTCGTCGCCCACGATTGGCGCGCGATCGCCGATTTTTACATCGATGTTTTCGATTGCGAAGCAGTCGGTCCCGAGCGCAATCACAAAGGGCCGTTCGTCGAGGCGCTGTCGAAAATTCCCGGTGCGTCGGTTCGCGGCCTGCACCTGCGTTTGCCCGGCCACGGCCAAAACGGACCCACGCTTGAGGTTTTTCAGTACAACGAAAACGTCGATCGCGTCCTGACGAAAATTAATCAGCCCGGATTCGCGCACCTCGCGTTTCAGGTCGATGACGTCCACGCCAAACGAGATGAAATCATCGCCCGCGGCGGAGCCGACTACGGCGAAATCCAGACGATCGAGATTCCCGGGGCGGGCACCCTGACATTGAACTACATGACGGATCCCGAGGGAAATATCGTCGAGCTGCAGCGCTGGAGTTAGACTGGTCTCGAAATCAACCGACGGAGGGAGCCGCTCCGTCGGTTCCGTGGTCGACCTGAGGGCGGCAGGACCGACGCGGCATCGACGGAGCGATGCCCTTCCTTTGTGTACCCCGTTCGATGATCGAAACCGAATCGCAGAACTAATTTCAGCTGCCTGACTCGCCTCGGCGATACTGAAACGGAACCGAATCGACGATTTCACGAATCAGCGATTGAAATCGGTAACCTCGGGCTTCGACCTTTTTGCAGATCGCGTTCAACGCCGGTTTATCGTAGTACTCGACGCCTCGACCTAACGCGTAAGTCAGCATCGCTTCGGCAAGCGCATGACTGAACGCCTGCTGCTTGTGCTCGACCAGAATCCGGCGCAGTTCGGCTCCGCTGGAAAACTTCTCCCCAGTGTAGAGCTCGCCGCTGGAATCGATCGGCTGGCCCGATTCTTTGTCGCGCCAGGCACCGATTCCGTCGTAGTTCTCGAGGCCAAAACCGATCGGATCCATCCGCTTGTGGCACGAGGCGCAGATCGCCTTCTCACGATGCAATTCCAGCTGCTGACGCATGCTCACGTCTTTGCCGGCCTTCTTCCTCGATTCTTCAAGATCAGGAACGTCTTCAACCGGTGGCGGAGGCGGTGTCCCGAGAATGTTTTCAAGCACCCAGGCACCACGATTTACAGGCGAAGTCCGCGTTGGGTTTGAGGTGATTGTCAGGACCGATGCGTGGGTCAGCACACCGCCGCGCCGCTCGCGTTGTGCGCTTGTCAGGGAGACACGCTGAAATTCCGCCCCTTTGACTCCGTCGATTCCGTAGTGCTTGGCGAGTTGCTCATTCAAGAACGTGAAATCCGCGTCAAGCAGCTCCAGTATGCTGCGATTTTCGTTCACCAACGCCGCAAAAAATCGCTCGGTCTCGCCACGCATCGAGTGCCGCAAATCGTCGTTCCAATTCTTGTAAGTTTTCGGATCCGGACTGGCCAAATCAAGATTCCGAAGCTGAAGCCACTGACCGGCGAAGTTTCTCGTTAGCGCTTCGATTTTCGGGTCCGCAAGCATCCGTTCGACCTGCGAATCCAGATTTTTTCGTAGCTCGCCGCGTTCGGCGAGACGCAGCAGCTGCTCATCCGGGGTCGAACTCCAAAGAAAATAGGAAAGCCGCGTCGCAAGCGCATGTTCGTCGATTTTTCGAATTTGATCGCGATCGCCTGGATCTGATTGGGCTTCTCCGCGGAAGAGGAAATTTGGGGAAACCAACACGGCGTTGAGCGCGAGTTTGACGCCAGCTTCGTAGATCTCGCCTTCTTCGATCACGAGATCGACAAATTTCATGAGCCGATCCAATTCCTCGGGTTGAACCGGCCTTCGCCAAGCCCGCCCGGCGAACGTTCGAACGACGTGACGCGCTTTTTCCCGATCCGGCGCGTCGTCCGGCGCTGCGGCAAATATCGCTTTCTGCATCTCCGAGGGCGGCGGCAGCGGCTCGTTCAGCGGGCCGGTGACTTCGACTCGATGGATGGCGAGATTTCGATCGCGACGATTCGGATTTTTGTTTTTCGGGTCGTAGAAATCGTTGATGAACGACATCTCGATCCAGGCTTCGCCAGCCTTCATCTTCAGCACCTGCTCGCAATACTCGGGCTGCTGAGTCGCGGCCTTGATGTCGAAAATTTTGTCCTTCGCGCCCGGAATTTTAACCTGCATCTTTGCCAGCTCATCGCCGGCTTGATCGGCTCCAGCGATGACCCTGATTTCGTACTCGCCGTCCCGCGGAAGTTTCACCAGCGCGCCGACCGTGCCCGACGAAGACAGCCTTCCGGTTCCGTGATCCGCGTGTTTCAATCCGCGAAAATCGCTGCTTTCGACTTTGATCCGTTCCGGCGCTGGAGGTTCGGTTTTGATCGCAGCCGACACCACGCGGTCTGCCGCCATGACGTACTTTTCGAGCAACCCGGGCGACATCGAAAGGACATCCCCGATGTTGTCGAATCCATAACCCGTATCATCGGCCGGAAGGTCCGACGAAGGGTCAAAACCGACATCGCCGATGAGATCGCGGATCGAATTTCGGTACTCCTCACGATTGAGCCTCCGGATCGTCACTCGGCCCGGATCCGGCTTATCAGGATCGAGCTTGAAGACCTCTCGCTCGATCCAAGCGGTGAGCTTCGCATGATCTTCATCGCTGGGCTGCGGCTTGTCGCTGGGCGGCATCAGCCGACCTTCCATATTGTGATGCACGCCCTGCCACAGCTCAAACGCACCCAGCAGCTGCTCGCTATTCTCGAACGTGTCCAGCGCGACGTCGCCTTTGTCCATCCCGTCGCCATGGCAGTCGAAGCAGTAGCGAATGAGGATGGGCTCGATGTCCTCCTTGAAGCTAAGCCGGGACTGATTCGTGGCGATTCCACCCATTTTTGCCGGAGCAAAACGAGTCCACGCGCCGGCTCCGAAGAGGGCCAGGATTCCGATGAGACCAAAGATTTTCAAGCGGGTCATTTCTAGTCAGCTGGCTTAGAGACACGGCGTGCCAAGGCGTTCAAAACGGATTTTGCTTCAGCAGCTGCTGACGGCTTGCTTGATTCGAGATGGCTGGATTTTCATGCGTGCATTGCTCGATTGAGCATGATTGTTTGTCGCTTTGAAATGACGAAAACCAACCAATCAGGCAGCGGCGGTTCGGCCCAGTTTCCCGAGACTCCCTGGACGCAAGTCGCTCTCGCGGGAGACGGCAACACGCTCGCCCACAAGGCGTTGAGCAATCTCTGCAATATGTATTGGTATCCGGTTTACGCCTTTCTTCGGCGATCCGGCCGAGGAGCGCACGACGCTGAAGACCTGACGCAGGAGTTTTTCCAGCGCGTGCTGAAGGCGAATGATTTCGGGAAAGCCGAAAAAGGCAAGGGGCGGCTCCGTTCGTATCTGCTCGGCGCGCTCAAGAATTTTCTGGCTTACGATCATCGGCGGCGCACGGCACAGAAGCGAGGGGGCGGTGCCGTGGTCCTGAGTTTCGACGCAGACGAGGCGGAAGAACGCTACGCGAAGGAGCCTGGCCAGGATGCCGCTCCGGACCAGGTTTTTGATCGGCGCTGGGCGATGACCGTTCTGGAAAATGCGTTAGGCGAGCTGGAAGCCGAATACAAAGCGCGCGGAAAAGTAGACCTGTTTGAGGCGCTTTCGCCCCAGCTTTCCCTCGCCGGCGTTGACTCGGCCGACAGCTACGAAGCGATCGGAAATCGCCTCGAGATGTCGGTTGGCTCGATCAAAGTCGCCGTCCATCGACTGCGCAAACGCTACCGTGAGATGATTTTTCGTCACGTCGCGCCCACCGTCGAGGACGAGAACGAAGTAGGCGATGAACTCGCCTACTTCCTGTCCTGTCTGTAGCCCGGCGGCTTAGCCGTAATAAATCCGGTCGATGATCAGCTTGCGGACGCTTTCCGGCAGGTAAGCGTGGTATTCCAGCTCATCCTCGCTGTAGAACGGTCGCGAATCGATGATCCGTTCCGCCAGCTTCGGCCCGATGCCCGGTAGCTTCTGAAGGTCCTCGATCGAGCAGTTGTTGATGTCGACCAGCGACGGCGTGTGGCCGTGGTGCTGGTGATAATCGTCGTGATGATCGTGACCATGGGGATCGTTCTCATGACCGATGTAATTTCCATGTTCATCGTGATCCGCTCCGTAGTCGTGGGTCAGATGCGGGTCGGCTTGAACCGTCGGCGTTTCGGCGATTTTGTTTTCCTCTTCATCGACACCGGTTTCGATCGCAAGGCGTTCTTCCGGCGACAGCGCAGCGAGTTTCACTTCAAGCTCGGCCTCACGCTTGGCATCCGCCTCGGCCCGAAGACGGGCTTCTTCCTTCTCGCGCTTGAGTTGGCCGCGTTCCATCAGCCAGGCGATCCAGATGCAAATTTCGTAAAGCATAACGAGCGGAATCGACAGCAAAATCAAGGTCATCGGGTCCGGCGGCGTGAAAATCGCCGAGATGATCATGAGCGTTACAATCGCGTAAGCCCGCGAGTCCCGCATGGTCCGGTAGGTGAGCAGACCCAGCTTGACGAAGACCAGAACGACGACCGGCAGCTCGAAAGCGAGGCCGAAGACGAGGCAGACCTGCGTCACGAATCGAATGTAATAGCCGATTCGCCAGCCTGGATCGATCCCGCGTTCAACCGTGTATTCGGCGAGGAAATTCAGCGCCATCGGCAGACCGACGCGGAAGGCAAAAGAGGCTCCAATCAAGAAAAGCAGAAACGCGAGTCCTAACGCCGGGAAGATCACTTTCTTCTCATTCTGCTTCAATCCCGGCAGCACAAATTGGGCGACGAAGTACATCAAAAGGGGAAAGGCCAGAACCAGGCCGACGAAAAACGCGAGCTTCAGCGTGAGGACGAGGGCCTCGTACGGCTGGAAAACTTCCATCACGAGGAAGTTTTGCTGAGCCAGCAGCTGCTCGGGGCTGGCCTCTTCGATTTTCGTTTCGTCCTGAGGCCTTTTCAGCCGAGTCTGGATCGCGCTGGATCGAATCCGGACGACCACACGTTCGTCCACGCTCGCCTCTTTTTGCGCATCGGCATCGCCCTCAGGCACCTCGGCTTCCGGGGCCGCATCGGCTTTTTTCGCCGCTTCGACATCGAGAATGACCTGATAAATGCGCTCGTCCTCAGAAATCGTGTGAACCTCGCCCAGCAAGCCGCCACGCGTGATCACCCAGTCGCCCGGCTTGATTTTGTTCTCCACATCCGCCTCTTTCGAAACGAAAAACGCCGGGCCGCCCTCGCCGACCTTCGCCCACTTCATCGGCAGCCGAATCCAATCGAGGAGATACGAGTTGAACGCGAAACAGACGCTCATCGCGATGATCAGCGTGAAGACGATCTTGAAGAACATCTTCCGCAAGTCCTCAAGGTGGTCGAGGAACGGCATTTCGGCCGGATCGTAGCCGTCATCCGCACCTTTTCCTTTACGGCTTTCCTCCTCGCGCTGTTGAGCCGATTTTTCGCGAAATTTGAAGAGTTTTTTGAGAGCGCCTTGGAAGATCATGGCTGAGATAAATTAGTAATTTGGAAGGGACGGATTCTAGGCGGAAATTGCGGGAGCGCAAAGAGTTGCGCGACCGGTGTTCTGCCAACCTCTAAACGGTCTGAGTGCCGCAGAGTTTCCACTTCTCTGATCGCCTCTTGATGCGACCCGCCCGTCTCCGCCTCTCAAAAATGGCCTCAGAGCCGGCGATCCCGCTCAGTCATCGGGATCGAGGGAAGCGCGATGTGCAACCTTTGACGGACGCCGCCTCAGCAAGATGCGTGGGCGATCAGTTCGAGAATTTATGGCGTCGAAATCCGATAGAGCGCCGTCTTTGATCGCAGAATCAAGCCGCCATCAATCGGTGCCAGCGACGCCATGATTTCTCCATCAATCTGATTCTCAGCAACCAGCCGAAACTGATCTCCAGCGTCAAAAATCGCCACCTTCCCTTCCTGGCTTGGGATGTAGATTTTGTCGGCGACCAGGATCGGCGAGGCCGAGTAATTTCCCCCAAGTCGATCTGACCAAATTTCCTTGCCAGTCAGTCCATCGAAACAACTCGCGACACCGCCATCTTCGACCACGTAGACACGACCGTTTGCGACGAGTGGCGAAGGCTTGGCTGGGATCCGCTTGGTTTCTTTCCAAAGCACGTGGCTCTCGGTGACATCGCCGCTTCCATCGACGCGCACCGCCCAGAGTTGTGGCTTGCCGAACCCAGTGCAGGCGTAAATGACTCCGTTCTCGTGCACAGCGCGCGGCACCAGGGAAAATCCCGAACCGTGATCGGCGCGCCACAGCTCCTTTCCAGTGCTGGGCTCATAGGAAACAATCCATTGCGATGTCGGAATCACGAGCTGCTCGCGACCATCGTGCTCGATCAACAAGGGAGTGGAATACGCCTTCTTTTGGGCCCCGTTAGCGGCGCGCATCGGCGGCCGCGGAGTTTTCCAAACCGTTTCGCCACTCTTCGTATCGAGCGCGGTGACGTACTGCATGTCGACTCCGTCTCGCACCAGAATGAGTAGGTTGCCGACGACAATCGGCGAACTTCCGGGCCCTACATTATGGACAATTGGCAGCTTGCGCGTCCAGCGAACATTTCCGGTGGTCACGTCCAAAGCGACCGTCGCAAAGGTCCCGAAATCACAGAAGAGCAAGCCATCGGCGAGCGTCGGTGTCGGCGATGCGTAGCTGTTGAGAGTGTGAATCGAGTCGGGGCCGCTGACTTCCGCCAGCTGGATTGTCCGTTCGAGCGCGCCGCTCTCCAGATCAATGCAAAGCGCCGCCAGCTGAATCCGCGCGGCCACCTGTCGCTGCTCTTGCTTTTTTGCGCTGATTCCGGCCAGCAGCTGCTGGCGCTCGGCCTCGGTCGGCGCTTGCTCAATTGCAGTCGTCAGCCAGATCTTGCCATCGCCGATCACGGGCGAAGACCAGCCGCGCCCAGGCAACTCGGTCTTCCAGGCGACGTTCTCAGTTTCGGACCAGTGGACAGGCGTGTTTTTAGCATTGCTAGTGCCGTCCTGGTTTGGGCCACGAAACTGCGGCCAGTCCTGGGCGCTTAAGGCCGAAACGCCTGACCAAGCCAAAACGGTTAAACAAATGAGGCGGGTGCAGATCTCCATGCGCAACTTGTTAGCTGCTGGCTCGCGGACCCGACAAGTAATCTTTTCACCAGACAGCCAGTGAGTCTCGATTTTTCAACATCGCGATAGCCCTCGATTCAATCGACGATGACTTGAAATCCGATCAGCAGGCACAGGAGGAGCTTCAGATGGATCCTCGCAAGCTGGAAGTGACCGCTGTCGAAGAAAACATCTAGTGATGCAACCCGACTCCGCTTTACGGATTCATCTGCCGAAGATTGAAGATTGAACGGCAACGCCGTTCCGAATTTCCAGCCCATGGTTGCCGAAACGAAGTGGAGGCTACCCTGGGATAAACAGCCATATACCTGTCATCAATCCCAACGGGATTGTGGAATCGTCAATCCCAGACATACCGTTCATCATATGCAATCTCGTGCTTCTCCAGAAACGCCCGGTATTCATCCTGAAACGTTTGCGCTCGATGATGCTCCGCCTGACCAACGATGTAACTCTCGACCTGCGGCACATTGGATCGGGAAACCGAGAACACGCCATAACCGGATTGCCAATGAAACTTACCCCATTCGCTGCCGCGTTCTTTGAGCCAGAGGTTTGAGACGCGTTTGGTTTCTTTGACGAATTCCGCGATGGTGATGGTTCGCCCGAATTCCGTCAGCAGATGGACGTGATCGGCAACGCCTCGCTGGACGAAGCGACTCAGGACGAATTCAGCGAAGGCTGGAGAGCCCTCGATGGAGGAGAAATTTTCAATTTTCCGCTCAAGTAGCGATGTCGCTTTTCGCCCAAACCCCTTTTGTCGAGCCGACGTTCTGGTTAGCTTTTGAATTGGAAAAAGCGGACAGAAAGGGGACCGTGGTATTTTTAGGGAGATCTTGATGTTGTGCCGAAATCCTCACTTATCCCTTTGTTTAAGCGACTTATGAAGTGGGCCCGGCGGGATTCGAACCCGCGACCAAGGGATTATGAGTTTCTTTCCACGGGAGCACAAGAGTGAACGAGAATGGATCAAATTCCTCAAAACCCTCTGATTTTCCGGGCTTCTTGGGTTCAGTCTGATTCGATTTGGTTGATTGTAATGGAGCTGAGATTGGCCTATAATTGGCCTGGGTTCCTTCGATGGCCAAGAAACAGAAACAGAAACAGAAACAGAAACAGAAACAGAAACAGAAACAGAAACAGAAACAGAAACAGAAACAGAAACAGAAACAG
>JBLHKS010000092.1:0-26397 GCA_047620505.1 Verrucomicrobiales bacterium
AACAAAGCATAGTGATGGGCGAGGCTTTTCATTCATACACTCTACTACGATGCTTTCAGCTGCCACGATATTTCCTGAAGAGCCCAAAAAATCCAGAAAGTTTTCCACACCGTTGCCCGCGACCGCATACGCCTCAGTTGCTTGGTTGCCGACTCCGGCACCCCCCTCATTTTAGGTTTGGAGGTTGCTCCGTAAATGAATGCAATCTCCGTGCCAACTTCTCACAAATTCACCCAACACATTGAAACACAGGGCATTGCGACTTATATCGATAGATTCAGACAAGCTGAGAATTGCTTCCCCGGCATACGAATTGCGAAACGCCAATACAGTCGGCGGCAGCCAAATTGTGGTGGATTTCAACGACGGTTATAGGGGCCGCGTTCGCAGCTACCGGGCACGTAACTGTTTTATTCGCCGCGTCGTTTATTCCGAAGCCGTGGCTATTGACTCGATGCCGGTAGGGCTCTGTTGAACCACAACCCGATGCGGAAACGGAATCTCGATTCCTTCCTCAGCGAAGCGCTCTTTGATGTCGCTCAGAATGGAATTCCGAAGCTCCAGAAAATCCTCACGCTCATGCCAGACTCCCAACGTGAAGTCGAGCTGGCTTTCGCCGAATCCCGTGAAGGCGACCAGCGGCTCGGGCTCTTGCAGGACGGTCTTGTTATCGTCGGCGAGCTTGCGCAACACGGCGATGACGTGATCGGGGTTTTCATCATAGCCGACGCCTAACTGAATGTCATATCTCCGAATCGGAAATCGAGTCACGTTGACCACCTCACTTTTCACGATCGTTTCATTCGGAATTCGGACGGCGAGATTGTCGAAAGTTCGCAAGGTGAGTGAGAGCAGATCGATCGAGTCGACAACGCCGGCCTGTGTACCAACGCGGATGACGTCTCCAACTTGAAAGGGTTTCTCCCAGATCAGGAAAATTCCGCTGATGAAGTTGGATAGGCTTGCCTGCGCGGCGAAGCCGATGGCGATACCCGCGATTCCAGCTGCACCCAGCAAAGTCGTCAGATTTACGCCGAATTCAGCGAGAATCATCACGATGATCAAGAGACCAGTGAGGTAGGTGATCGTTTTGCGGATCACCAGTCTCGCTTGCGCCGTCATCCGGCTTCGCCACGGACTGACGAGGACGCCAGCGAGGACTCTCGCCAGAATCAAACCGACAACGAGGATAACGATACTCTTAAGAACTGGCTTCCAGTAGACTTTCGCGCTTTCGAGAAAGGTCGTGATTTCCTCCGGAATCGTGAGATCAAAAAATGCCGACATATTGGTAGATATACTAATGAATGTCCATCAACGCACGAATTCCGCTGAACGTTCGGGCGACGAAGTTATCGCTCGGCGGATCCTGAGCAGCTTTAAAGACCCGTGATGCTTCCGGGGCCTGCGGTGGCGCGTCGCGTCGATAGACAATCCGGCTCGCCTCATCGACAGTTTCTTTGATGATGCCGACTTCGTTGCTCCAGAGACCGGAGTGGCCGTGGTAGAGATCGAGATGACGCACCCGTAAGCAGATTCGTTCGAATCGCAGCGGCGCTTTGGAGCGATTAAGGACGCGAACGGGGCAGAGCGCGCGAAAACCATAAACCGGCAGCTGCTGGTGATCGCGAACCGCGCGGGTCAGCGTTCCAAAGCAGGCTTCGCCCTCTTTCGGTGAGCCGAACCATGTCTTGGTCAACTCGCGAGTCAGCACGGAAGTCAGCTCCTTTCCGCTTCCGCTTATCTTGACCGTCAGCGGCACGCCGCAGATGAAATTCGCGCGCGCGCCAGCCGGAATTTCGATCGGCTCCTCCGGCCTGGCCACGATTGAACGTTCTGGAAATGCGGCGGCAAACGTCAGTTCGTTGCTCTCGGATTCAACGGCAAAGCGCTGGATCTTCGCATCGAACGGTAGCGACTCTGGCTGCGCCAGCGACCAGCGCGCGTCGTGGTCCTCGCCTTCGGAATGCAGGACAACGATTTGCCACTCGCCCACCTCACGCCGAACCCAAAGGGAAAGCGGTCCGATGTTCCAACGAAGCGATTGGCCTGGTGGCAGAGTGAGGGTTGTCCAGAATGGTTGAAGCAGGTTTTCGGAAAGGGACATATTAAAAAGTTCAGTCGGACATCGGATCGTCAAACACCGGCTGATCAAGCTGATCGTCATAGATAGAATCGGCAGCGACGGTCTCGACAACGCACTCCAAACGTTCGGTCCACGCAACATGAAACAATCCGTCGCCCTCGTCGACCACCGCCTGCTTAGCGCGGCCGATGACGATGCCCTCTCGTTGCGCCAGGACCTGGGTTTCTTTTCCGCCGAATGGATCGGCGATCATCCCGAGGAGCGTTTCTGGTTCAACGGTTTTGCCCATCTCGACAACCGGCTTAAACAGGCCGCCGCAAGGCGCGCGCTCCCACCAGCTTTCCGAACAAATCGTCTGCGAAAAATCGGATCTTGGCGTTCCGGGCAGCATTCCAAGTTGGCGCATCACACTAAGCACGCCCCTGACGCCGATTCTAATCGTCGCCGGGTCGAGAACGTCGGCCTCGCCGCCTTCGAACATCAGCATCGGCTTCCCTGCGCTGTGAAACACTTCACGGAATGAACCAGGACGAACTGGTGCATCGAGCACCGCCGGAGCGCCGAACGCCCGCGCTAAGTCCGCTGTTCCAGAAACGTCGGCACAGATGCGGATTTGAGGGAGGTTCGGTCGGTTTACGGCTCCTGTGTGAAAATCGATCCCATGCGTGCAATGCGGCGCGACTTCCGCCGATAGCGCACGAGCTAACTTTGAACCTAATGATCCGGTTTTTGAGCCGGGAAAAAGTCGATTCAAGTCACGACGATCCGGCATGTAGCGACTGCGTCCGACGAAGGCCGGTTCGTTCACAATCGGAATCACGATTAGATCTCCGCGTAGTTTGCGGAGAATTCGTCGGCGCAAAACCTGACGCAAAATTTCGACCCCATTGATCTCGTCGCCGTGCAACGCTGCGGTTAGAAGCAAGCGCGGCCCCGGTTTTTCGCCACGCCTGACATGGACGCTGAGATGCAGGTCGTCATGCGTGACCAGGTTGCCCACATGAATGTCAACGACCCCGCTTTCGCCGGGCGCAAATTCCTTGCCGCCGATCAGCAGCTGCTGGTTCTTATCGCCCATCTGAATTAACCCTTTCCTCGGGTGCGATTGCGATGAGGAGCCGCGTTTCTCTCGATAAACTTGATAATGGAACCCGCGACATCCTTGCCCGTCGCTTTCTCGATTCCTTCAAGCCCCGGCGATGAGTTAACCTCCATAATCACCGGACCGCTATTCGATTGGAGCAGATCCACACCTGCTACGTTCAAACCCATGACCTGTGCCGCGCGGACCGCCGTTTTGCGCTCCTCCGGCGAGATCTTGATGATATTTGCCGAGCCGCCGCGATGCAGGTTGCTGCGAAACTCGCCTTCCTGCCCTTGGCGTTTCATCGCCGCAACAACACGGTCGCCTACAACGAGGCAGCGAATGTCTGCGCCGCCTGCTTCCTTGACGAACTGCTGGACCATGATGTTCGCGTTGAGCCCGCGGAAAGCCTCAATCACGCTCTCTGCCGCCTTGTGGGTTTCGGCTAACACAACGCCTACACCCTGAGTGCCTTCGAGCAGCTTGATGACCACTGGCGCGCCGCCGACGGTCTTAATCAAGTGACCGGTCGCTCTAGTGTCGTGCGCGAACGCGGTAACCGGCAAACCAAGCCCCTTGCGGGCCAGCAACTGCAGGCTGCGAAGTTTGTCTCGGCTGCGACTGATCGCGATCGACTCATTCAGGCAATAGGTGCCCATCATCTCGAACTGCCGCACGACCGCCGTGCCGAAAAACGTGCGCGAGGCACCGATACGCGGAATCACCGCATCATAACGCAGCTCTTCGTCTTCAAGGAAAATCCGCGGTTTGTGCGAGGTGATGTCCATGTGGCATTTGACATAGTCGATGACTCGAACTTCATGGCCAGCGCGCTCACACGCTTTGTAGAGGCTATCGGTAGAGTAAAGCTTGCTGTTGCGTGAGAGAATCGCGATCCGCAAGCTTTTGGCCGGAGGATTGGTTGATTCGGTGGGATTGTCAGGATCTGGGGATGTCATATTTTTTACTGAGGTTGGCGCTGAGCAGAAAGTCGCCAGCTGGGTTAACTAAAAAAGTGTGTCGAAGCGCGGTTCGTCCGAGAAGCATTCGGAATTTCATCTGCTCTCGATTGGTCAGGCTGATTTCAGCGATGAACTCGATCCCGCCGATACTGACGGCCGTCTTGATAAATGGTCGAAGTTCTACGTGTCCGCCCGAGTCCTTGACCTGTCGCATGTCCGAAACCTCCGCCTCGCAAGTCAGCTCGATCTGGCTCGTGCGTCGCAGAGGATGAATATGAAAACGAACCCACTGAGCGCCGTCCCGCTCGAACAGCTGATAATCGTGGGTGTGCAATGCCGAGGTTCGTGCCCCGGTGTCGATCTTCGCCTTCACGCCCGGCACGCCGATTTCGGGTAAAGCAATCCATTCCCGCCAGCCGATTACGGCTGCGGGTTCGTGTGTGTCCTTGGATTTCATGTATGCGTTCGACCTCCGGCGAAACTTCCATCATCGTCGTTATCGAAGTTGGCAGAGATCGAAACAAGCGCCGAAACCGGCGGCGCATGGAGCTTGTTGCTTCTCTGGCGAAGCCACCGGAACACATCGACCCAATAGCGGTCCTCTTGGGTAAATGGGCAGATGTGAGCACGGTCGGTCATTGCGCCTTCATTGCTCGATTGGTGCCAAGTTGAACTTAAATCGTAAGAGGCTGATTATCAGCAAGTTACGAACCAACCTCAATTCCAGTTCAGCCGCACGGCAGGTCTCGCTCCTTGCAACGTGCTAACTCGACTTACACCAGCGCCGCAAACCCGTAAAAACGCGACAACGCCAATCTGAGCGCGCCGCGGAGCCGTTGCAGTTTTTCTCAGTTCACGGTAATCCAGAGTCGGAGATTGGTATTTTTGAATCATGTGGAGGATCGCTGTGCCTATCCCGGCTTTGATGACCTTGCCGTCGACTTGGATGCTGGAGAGCGCGTGAAGAAAGCTTCGCCCAAGGAACCTTCCAAACAACTTCGCGGTTGCCCTCAATCGGACTTTGACGTCCTGCCGTGATAGCAGGCGGTGATGACTTCGGCGATGAGCCCGCGCCAGACTTCTTCCTTGCTGTCGTACGTCCAGGGATCGAAGCGGGCGGAACGGACTCGTGGATGGGCCTTGGTGGTGACTTTGCGGCCGGACGCCAGCGCTCGCCACTCTGGCGCGTCAAAATCGCGTCTAACGGCAAACTTCTGAATGGCCCGGCAGGCTGCGCGGGAGATGGCATTTTCTTCTTCACCGGTGGCGGCGAAGGGCGTCGCGATCTCGGCGAGACCCTCGCGATTGAGCCGAATACCGGAAGAGTGCTTTGGCGTTCGGAACAGTTCGCGAGCCAGACTGGCGTGCCTTCGTATCAGGACGATCGAGTCTATCTGCCCGGCGCTTTTCAACGCCCGCTCGCATGTCTTGGCGCTGATGCAGGGGAGGTTCTGTGGACAAACGACATCTCGACCAGCAGATGGCATGTCGATACGATCGCGCTCGGTCCCGACTACTTTTCGGTGAACAATAAATACAAGGGCGGCGCTTGGCGCTGGGATTTGGAAACCGGCAAACCGATCAGGAAAAGCGGCGAGCCAGTCCAACTCTGGGGCCCCGGACACGGTTGCGGCGCGATCGTTTTGACCGCGAGTGGCCACGCCATGTCGGCAACCATCAATGGGATTTGCCTGACGGATGCACAAACCGGCGAGCTTTCATGGAAATCGGAAGGTTTCGGATCATATGCTTGTCCTCACCCGATCGCCGCGAACGGCCGGATATTTTACGCGCCTCAAACTAGCGGAATGTTGTTTTGTTTCGAGCCGGATACCCAGTGAGCTGAACTTCAAAGTTGCTGGGCTGGACCTGTGACTTGCGCCGCTGCCTTGATGGCATCTTGGACCGCCTAACGAATAAACAAGAACTGCCGGGTGTTCAGAAGCGCCCAGATCAGCCCTGCCGGGGCCGCGTCCGGATTCCGTTCAAACTCGCTAAGCGCCAGTTGAAACTCGTCGGCGGTTGGCTCACGAGTCAGCATTCCCTGAAAAATCAACCGCACCTTTTCTTGGGGCGCATCGGCTGCGGCGACCTCCTGTCCGAGAACGGAGAATCGATTGGCGAGCCCATCTGATAACGGCCCGTTTAGTAAATTGAGCGCCTGTGGGATCGAGGCTCCGTTATTTGAGTTCTCAATCTGGACACGATCGGATTGGCCAAAGTCACGGAGGAAGTGACCGCGCGGCGCGGGTGACGCCAGCTCAGATGCCCGGGCCATTCCACGTATTGCCGTTGAATAGCTTCGATGAGATTTCTTAGCGCTTTCATCCGCGTCGCCGAGTTCAGGAATCGGTGCAGCGGTCAAGCCTTGTTCGCGAGCGACTTCGACCTTCAGGGTTGTATTCAGCTTCGTTGGCGTCTTCCGCGCAGCCTCACGCTCGATCGCGCCTTCTTTGCCCCAACCGATCTCCCAGAGAATATGACCGCTCATTCGGCGATATCGATAATCCGTTGTTCGCAACTCGGCGTAGAGTTCTTCATCGCCCGCGCGCTGAGCGACTAACATCTGCTCACGGAGCGAGTCACGCATGGCGTTGTTCTCACCGACAGCAGCTGTAAGCCGCTCCAACAATTCAATAAACTCATCCCTTTCGAATGACTCCAGACGAGCGAGCAGCTGACGTTGAAACTCCAATCGTCCCAACTGCTCCGGCAATCGCGGGCGTACTTCGTCAGCCTCGTCGATCGTCAAGGCAACGACGGAATCCCAGACCTGTTCCGCGCTCATCCGGCGCAACAGGGGCCCGGGAAAATGATAGAGCGAGCCGGGAATCACAGGTTCGACCTGCGCGGCGCGCTGCCACGCATCGGTAGAGAAAACAACCTGCAAAAAACCCTTCATATCGTAATCCAGATCGATCATGAGCTCTTGGAGATAATCCAGCAGCTGCTGGTTCGACACTGGCGTCTGGTCGGTCAATTCGTCCACTGGTTCGAAGATCCCATATCCAAATGTCTCCTTCCAGAGTCGGTTAACGATGACCTTGGTGAACGCTGGATTCTCCTCCGACGTCAGCCAATCCGCAAAGGCCTCGAGGCGGCTATCGTCATAGGCCAGTTCGGGAACGGTTGGGCCAAACATCGGCTCAGGCTCAATCACGTCGCCGGGAGCGGCATCAGTATATTGATAGACGTGAGGAAGTTCCAGCTTCTGAGGAATCTCGGTCGCCGCTGTGTAAAGAACAGGCCGGTAGAGAGAGTCCAGAACGGGCCGCAAACGCGCGTAGCGTTCTTGTCCTGCCTTCCATGCCTCAAGTCCACGGTTCGCCGCCGTTTGGAACGCCGCCCCGTCCATTCCTGTGCGTTGCAGCGTTTCATCGTAGTTTGTTGATTTGCTGAAACTCGCCAGCTGCGATTCCGACTGAAACTTCGGAAAATCCGCCTTACCAGCCATCTTCTGATACTCGGCCTCCTGTTTATCGCGAGTCCATTGGAAGAAATGAAGATAGTTTCTGCGAAGGCGATCTTCTAACCTCGAATCGACGCCATAAGTGAACGCCGCCATCTCATAGAAATCCTTCTGAGTCCATTTATCGAAGGGATGATCATGACATTGCGCACATTCAATTCGCGTGCCGAGGAAAACCCGAACCGTGTTGGACATCGCATCCAGCGGCATTCCGCGATCCCGAATAAAATAGCCCACTGCACCATCTTCCCACCACGGAGCGGAGGCGGTGATCATCTGGCGAACGAATTCATCGTAGGGCGTGTTGTTGCGCAACGCGTCCTTCAGCCAAAGACTATAGCCAGCCTCCGCCGCGGGACGCGCCTTTTCCAGTCCCGCGCTAAGTCTCAGGATGTCCGCCCAGATATTATAATAGTGCGAAACGTAGGCCTCACTCTCAAGCAAATCAGCAACGAGACGATCTCTTTTGCCATCGCCGCCGGAGTCATGAAAGGCGCGCGACTCGGCGATCGTCGGAACACGCCCTGCAATCGCCAGATAGGAGCGTCGCAAAAACAGGTCATCGGAAATCGGCGGATTCGGCCCGACGCCATTTCGATCAAGTCCCTCTGAAACCAGAGAATCGACCTTCGCCCGCGCGGCTTGAAGATCGACTGGTTCTTTAGGCGGCGGAACGGCGGCCGCGCGCTTCTTGGCCACGGTTGCGCGTCGGTCGATCGTGAGCGGCCCTTGCTGAGTGAAAGGATACCTAGCCTTTCGCTCCTCGTAGGGAACCCACTTTTGGCCGCTGTTAAAGCTTTTCGTGTCCTCCTTCTCGTAGGCAAAGAACAGCGGTTTTTTATGTACCACGATTCGATCTGGATACACATCCAAAACGCACCAGCTAACCGGTCCAGTTTTGGCCAACGCAGTTCCGGGCAGAACGAGATACTGAGTCTCCTCCTCTTTTGCCCCCCAGAGCCCGGTGTGGAGATGACCGCTCATACACAACACACCATTGTGTTCCTTCATCAAATCACGAAGTCTGTCGCGACCTTCTCCAATCTGATTGTACTTTCCGCGCCCTTTGGAGTTGTTCTGCCACGGCGAGACATGAAGCGAAAGAATGATATCCTCTTTCGCTTCCGTTGCCGCTGAAAATTCCTTCTCAACAAACGCGAGTTGTTCGTCCGAGAGGCCCGCTTGGTTTCCAATCGCGTCAAGCACCACGAATCGAACGCCCTTGTGTGCAAATGCGAAATCGGACTTTTCGTGGAAGTACTTCTGATAGAGTTCAAGCACCTCGTGATTGCCTCGGATATAATAAGGCCTTTTGAGTTGCCCGGCGATTTCTGCGCAATCTTTGTAGGCCTCTTCGTTGTCGTTGAAATGAACCATGTCACCGAGAATCATCGACAGCTCCGAACCAGATCGATTGATCTGATCGACCGCCATCTCGAAACGCACTTTGTCGGTTTCGTAACCGCCAAACCCAAGTTGCGGATCGCCAACGGCGGCGAATCGAAACACCAAATCGTCTTCTGGCTCGGGGAGAAGATCTGGAGCCTCAATTCCATCCGGCGCGTTGCGCCCAACCGTCAAGCTGTCCACCAAAGCGGGGCTCTCCGGCGAACCACAGAACGCGAGATGAATCTGCGTGAACGCTGAGTCAGCAGCGAAGCGCATCTCGTCTCCGAGCGACATGTCGTCGAGCCAAGCCGCGTAGCTCTTCGCATCGATATCAAGGCGAACCGTGACGGTCTGCCAAGCTTCTGTATCCAGTTTCCCAAGTGTGTAAAGCCGCCAATGCGGAACGCTCCATGTCGTGTGCAGCCGAAGCTTCTTTCCCTCAAAACTCTCATGCTCGTAGGGGCTACCGGCGATTCGCGCAAGAATTTGACCGCGTTCCGGTCCACGCAGATCCATGAACAGGCCGCACTTCCAATCCGAGGGCTGCTTGATTCGAGCTTGAATCCAGACGACGCCATCTTCGTAGGCTTCAGGCAGGGTCACCCTCAGCCCGTAGTTATCGCCGCGAAACTCCTCCTTGCCGGAAATCGACAGAGCTTTGGAACCGTTGATCCCGACGCCTGCTTTGACTAAAGCAATGGGGATGGAATCGCCTTTCAAGCCCTCGTATCCCTTCCACGCTTCAGCTTTTAGAATCGGCTGATCGTCGGGATGAGATTCGAAGTTTTCGACCCAATTTTCGGCGCCGGTCGCAATGCCGACGAAGTAAATCGAACAAATCGCCAGAGTTGCTGAATGGGAAAGGGTTCGCGGGTTCATTGTTTTCAACTCGAGGCAACCGAGCGTGATCTTCGAGTGAATTCCATCAGGTTTCGGGATCTTTGGCGAAGCGAGTCCCTCCATCAAATCTGGTGCCGTTTTGCCTACCGAGTAGGAAGATCCATTTCGTGCGAACGGTGGCGCGAAATCACTCTTGCCAAGTCCGCGCCGCTAGCGCGTCGACTCGGCGCGTTCGGCGAGATCGAATACGACACGGAGACCGAATGGGAATGGGCCGCCGGTCTTGAGTGGGTCGGCGGAAAAAATTGGTCGATCGTCGGTCAGTACCACTCAGAGTTCGGTTTGGGCGCGGGCGTCGGTGTTCGGTTCTGAGCGCATCAATATGATTCCAAAGGAGGCCTAACCAGCGAGCGCTTCAAGGCCGTCAACGGTCTATCTGCCTGCAGTGACCTTGGTCACGGAAGCCTTCTTTCCAGCCGTCCCGGCAATTCGAGCGATATTTGCCCTCAAAATTCATTGCGGCATCGCTTATAATAACTATATTTGTAATAATTATCGCCATCCCTGTGAGCCGCCCTCCTCTTCCTGTTTTTCAAACCTCGCGACCGCCAGCCGGCATCCATGCGTTCCTGACGCAAGCCGCTGACGCGTGTCCTGCGAATGCATTTTTGCGCACGGGCGCGGGCGGGGACGAACAGGTCGTCACCTACGCCGAGGCCCGCGAATCGGCGGAGCGGCTTGCGAGTTGGCTCGTCGAGCATGGGGTGGAGCGCGGTGACCGCGTCGCGATCCTGATGCGGAACCGGCCGGAGCTGGCGATTGCGCTGTTCGCTGTTTCGATGACGGGCGCGGCTTACGTCGTCATGAACTCGAATCTGCGGCCAGCGGGTGCGCGGAAAATCCTCGATCAGAGCGAGCCAAAGGTGGTGATCAGCGATCTCGAATGCGCAAAAATCGTCGACGAGATCGGTTGGCGCGGCCAGCAACTGCTGTGCGAAGACGGCGCGCGGGAGGGTTGGAAAAACTGGGCTGAAATCCAGAACGCCGACCGCTTCCAAGGTCCGTGGCCCGGTATCGACGAGGATGCGGCGGCGCTCGTTTTCACGTCCGGATCGACCGGAATGCCGCGGGGCGTCACCCTCAGTCATCACAACATTTTGTTCGTCACCGCCGCGATTCAGGAACGCCTGCGCTATCGCGAAACGGACACGATCGGGTGCTTCCTTCCGCTAAGCTTCGACTACGGGCTCTACCAGATTCTCCTCGCCGCGCAGGTCGGCGCCTGCCTCCACATTGGCGATCCCGCGCAGGTCGGGCCGCGCCTGCCGAAAATCCTCGCCGACGCGAAAATCACGATCCTACCCGGCGTCCCGACGATCTACGCCGCGCTCATCGCGCTGGCCCGCCGAAGGCCGTTCGAGTTGCCGAACTTGCGCGCGATCACGAACACCGGCGAGCGCCTGCCGCCCGCTTACATCGAGCAGATGCAGACGATGTTCGACGGCCTCCAAGTTTACGTGATGTTCGGCCTGACCGAGTGCAAACGGGTCTCAATTCTCCTACCCGATGAAATGAGCGCGAAGGGTGATTCCGTCGGCCGACCGTTGGCTGGAACCGAGGTTTACGCCGTCGACGACGTCGGACGCAAGTTGCCCGCCGGAGAGGCTGGCGAGTTAGTCGTTCGTGGCCGCCACATCGCGCACGGCTATTGGCGAGCGCCGGAGGAAACTGCGGTGCGCTTTCGCAAACGCGAACCGGGCGCGTCAGTCGAGTTGTTCACCGGCGACACCGGCAGCGTCGACGCCGAGGGATTCATCTATTTTGCCTCGCGAGCTGACGATTTGATCAAGCATCGCGGCAACCGAATCAGCCCGCTCGAAATCGAAAATGAAGCCTGCGCCATAGACGGTGTGGTCGAGTCCGGCGCCTTCAAACGCGCGGCGGACGACACCTTGCATTTGTTCGTCACGCTGAGCGACAGCGCGCTCACCAAGGAGGCGATTTTGAGTGCGCTCAACGCCTCGCTGGAGCCGGCGAAAGTTCCAGAGTTCGTTCACATCGAAGTCGAACTGCCGAAATCCATCAACGGCAAGATCGACCGCAAAAACCTGCAACAACGCGTCAACGAAAGCCCTTCATGAATCCGTGGTTCGACCAACTTGCCGAACGCTTCGGCACACCATTTTATGCTTACGATCTCGATCAGGCGCGTGCCCGTGCGGCTGAGCTTTTCGGTCTGTTTCCGGAAGCCGGGACGAACCGCTTGATGTATTCGTTCAAGTCGAACCCGCTCCCCGCTCTCGCCGCCGATCTGCGCGACGCCGGTTGCGAGGCTGATCTCACTTCGACAGGCGAGATCGCTGCTGCCGAGGAAGCTGGTTTTGATTTCAGCAAGGCTCTCTACGGAGGTCCGGGCAAGGGCGCCGAAGAGATTGCAGTGGCGCTCGCGGCGGGTGTTCGGCAGTTCTCGATCGAGTCGTGGCAGGATTTGAAAACCATCGGCACGGCCGCGCGCGAAGCTGGTGTTCGTGTAACGGGTTTGCTGCGCGTCAATCCAAACGAAGCGCCGCGTGCCCAACTCGCCATGACCGGCGTGGCCAGTCAGTTTGGGTTTGAGGAGGATGAATTCCGCGACGCGCCGAGCCAGCAGCTGCTGGAGTTCGAAGATTCAGTTAGTTTCAAAGGTATTCACATTTACTGGGGCACGCAAATCGGCGGTCCCGAAGCGTTGATCGCGTGCTTTCGCGCCGCGGTCGTCAGCGCTGAGTCGATCAGCCAGTCCTTGGGGTTTCCGCTTCGCATCCTCAACCTCGGCGGCGGCTTTCCTTGGCCGTATGCGCATCGCGGAAGCGGTCCCGATCTCTCGCCGCTCAAGGCGGATTTGGCCGAGCTTCACGCCAACGCTGGAGCCGCGCGCGAGGCCGAATGGTGGTTCGAATCCGGTCGCTACCTCTCGGCCTCAGCTGGCACGCTTGTCGCCCGCGTCATGGACGTGAAGGAGTCTAAGGACAAAACTTTTGTCGTGCTCGACACCGGCATTCATCATTTGGGCGGCATGACAGGATTGGGCCGAATTCAACGATTTCGGATCGACTTCGGCGTCCCTGAAAATCGCGAAGGCGAGATCAGGGCTGAGGTCGTTGGTCAGCTCTGTACGCCGCTGGATTGCCTCGCGAAAAAGGCCGTGCTGCCGCGCCTCGAAGTCGGAGATCTCGTCAGCGTCCCAAACGTCGGCGCTTACGGTTTGACCGGCAGTGTCGTCGCCTTTTTGAGCCGCCCCGCGCCGAAAGAAATCGTCTACCGAGGCGAGGAAATTGTCGCCGTCCACCAGCTGCGGACCGGGCACGAACGGATCACTTGAAACTTTGATCGAAAGCGCAAACCCATGCAGGAAACCACCGAACTAACCACGAAAATCGAAGCCATCGTCCGTCCGCACCTCAAGTTTCTGGAAAGCGAAGAGGCGTTGGCGCCGGACATGAATCTGAGTCAGGCGGGCCTCGATTCGATGGCGTCGATCAACTTGATTCTCGACCTCGAAGACGACCTCGGAATCAGCATCCCCGACGATTTGCTGACCGAAAATTCCTTCACCAGTCTCGCGAACATTCGCGAGTTGATCGAGGGTTTGCCGGTCGCAGCCTAACCAAACTCAAATGGGCTACCAAGTCGCAGAATTCGCCGACTCGACCGAGGGTCGTGACGAGTTGGCCGCCTTCCTCGCCACGATGGCGAAGACCGGCGAGCATCCGTTCATGTGCGCGGAGGAAGATGCAAACTCGGCGATCTGGAAGAAGCGTTTCGGATGCTGGTGGGACGACAATCCGTTCTGCGCCGCCGACTCGCCCAAGGGCTTGACCCTGCGAACCGAAGACGGCGCGATCGTCGGCTTCCAAGGCATGATTCCGCAGGATTTCATCAGCGGCGAAACACGCGTGCCCGGCATCCTCGCCACGACTTTAATCGTCGACCCCGAGCACCGCGCCGGTTCGACCGGATTGATGCTGCGATTTTTCCGGTTAGGCAGAAAATTCCACATTGTTGACTCCTCCGTCACCGATCAACTCGCTGGAATCATGGAGCGCTTCGGCGCCAAACTCATCGAGCGCCAGTTTTGCGCCTACCTTCCCCTCTGGCGTCAGTTGATTCCCGGTTTCGGCTCCGCTAAGCCGCGTGAACTCGGTGGCGTCCCCGGCAAATTCGTGAGCGACCCCAACGAGATCCAAAGCGTGGTTTCGCCGCCGGATCCGGCGCTGACTCAGGTCGTTTCGCCGGAGTCGATTCGGTGGTTCCTCACCGGCGGAATCGCTGAGCGCCGATTCCGCGGTTGGATCGACGAAACCGGCCAACTCCAAGCTTGGACTTTCCTCCGCGAGACCCGGCACGTCGGCCAGAAGAGCTGGTCGATCGTTGGCTACGGCGGCGGCGAGCGGATCTCGACTCAGGCATTCATTCGCGCCCTGCAACGGCATCCCAAAGCGGCTCATATCCCGCGCAAGGTCCGGCTTTTGATCAGCTATGTTTTCGACGAATCCGATCTGCCCGTCGGCGCGAAAATCCGCCGCGAAGTCGCTACGCGCTTCTGCCACATTCTGCCCAAAGGACTTGAGCAAACGCCCAAGCGCTGTTTGCAGATGGACGGCGATCTCGGCTGGCTGTGAGGCGAAAACTCAGGCAGCAGCTGCTGACTCGGCGGCGCTGACTTTCCCGCGCGCCATCTTGATCGCGTGCGAGGTGTTTTCGAACTCGGCGTCGCTCAACTGAATGTCGAGCACGAACTCGTTCACGTCGCTCGTCGCCAATTCGGCGAGCAAATCGGCGACCTGAGCGTGGCTGCCGACAAAGAACGGACAGTCGGCTTGGAAATTGCGGAACGGGCTCAGCGAGTAGCCGTTGTCGCTCTCGTCCGGCGCTTCGGCGGCGAACTTGAGACGGCGTTTCCACGCGGAATCGGTGTTCTTCATCGAGCGATCCTGCATGTGCTTGCCGCGCCGATCCTCAGGGAACTGCTCCTTCGCGGCGGCGCGCGCTTCGGCCTCGGTCTCGCGGGTCACGATTCCGAAATGAATCGCTCCGGCGCCGTTTTTCCGCGCGGCTTCGGCAAGATCCGGCATCAGCATCTGCATGCCCGTCGCGCCGGTTTTGTCGCGGATTTCCAGCGCCTTTTCGGAATGCCCGGCGACGAAATACGTCGGCAGCAGCTGCTCGTCGATCGGCGGGTTCAGCGGCAATTCCTTGATCGTGTAGTGCTCGCCTTCGAACGTAACCGGGCGTCCGCCATTGCGCGTTAGCTGCTGAATCACCTCGATGTATTCGAGGAGGCGATCGTATTTCTGGTCGTGATCGAGCGTATCGTTGAGTTGCTCGGCTTGATTCAGCGCCGTGCCGGTGATCATGTTCAGGCAGATCGATTTTTGATACGCCGTCGCGAAGGAAGTGACCATTTTCGCTACCGTGAACGGATGCATAAAGTGAGGATTGACGGCGACGAGCGGCGAAACTCCGTAGCGTTCGAGCAGCATCTGGGCGATGACCCAGACCTCGGTCAGGGTGTCGTTTCCGTTAAAAATCAACGGGCCTTCGAGCTTGTGCTTGGCGCACCAGCCGCCGACGAGGTCGATGTTTTTCAGGTTTTGCGCAACGTCGAGCGTGCGGGGCAGGAGCGGGAAAACGCGGAAGGCGGGCGGAAGAGCGGAGTCGGCGGACATGGCAGGTGGGGCGAGATGTGAAAATTCAGTTTAATTATTACAATTATACTGATTTCAAAGAAATCAACCTCAAACCCACTTGGCCCCAACTGCTGACAGCCTCTCAGCTTAGTAAAAGGATGCCGTCTTTCGGATGAAACACAGCCGCGTGAGAAGTTTGCTCCACGCCGCGCGTGCACCGCGCGATGAGTTCAATTATCCACAAAGTGATTTCAACGCGCCGCTGAAATCACTACTCACATGAAAGCCATCTTAGTTTGGTTTTGCTCGCCAGCTGCCTGACGAGGCCTTTCGCAGTTCAGAAAACGTGAAATTTTTCAAGCATCCTTCGCCGCGATTTCAACCGTCATCGGCGCGATCCACGTCTTAAACTCATCCGTGTAATAGCGGTAGGCCCGGCTCGCGGGTCCGGTGTAAGTGCCGGGGATTTCAGCAACAAAACTGAGGGAGAACTGACGCTTCTGATTCGCTGCCAACTCGCGCCAGTAGAGGACGACGTCCCGGCCGATCACTTCGTAAGTCGCGATCTCACCTGCCTTCACCAGTTCCTTGAGCTGATCGTATCGCACTTCAAGCCCGCCTGGGATTCCGACGATCGCAATCGGTGCCGGAATGGCCTCGTCCAGCTTGTTGGTGACCGTGACCACGGCTTCGGTAACGTCGCCTTCGGTTAGCATTGCCTCAGCGAGTTTGACCTCGAACTCCAGGTCGCACAGTTCGCTCGAATTCGGGAGTTCGTCGTGAAACTCAACCGCAAGCGAGTAGGGCATCGGCGAGCCGCCGGTCATCTGAATTTCAACGATGTGCTGCCCGGGTTCCATCATCTCCGCGATGTCCTGCAGGATCATCACGCCTTTGGAATTCGCGTCGAACGTGACCGGGCCGCCAGCTGCCTTTCCGTCGCAGTAAAGTTGGAGCGATCCGGACGCTTTGGGTGTGGCGCGGGCTTTGTCGTATTCCACGATAGCGCGCAATGCGAGCACCGTCGATTGGGTCGAGCCGTAACGACCGCCCTTGCATTGCTCGACGATCCACCGGATTCCCAGCTCGACCTTCGGCGTGTAGCCGTCGTCGTGAAGCCACGCGAGAATCGCCAGCGAGGTTGTCTCGATCGCCAAAGCTTGACCGCCGCTGCCGACGATCGAAGTAGTCGCGCCAGAGACGGCTCCATCGTCGCCCTGGAGGTCCGCGAGTTTGCCGAGGAGACTGGCTAGCCCCGGCTTGTCTCCACCGACCGCGGCGATGTTCGCGCCTAACGCAACAACGTAGCTGTTCTTCGATTCCTGCGCCGCCTTAACCGCGGTCAGGATCTCCGGACGGAGCGAATCGGCGCTCTGGCCGCTCTCCAGCATGGCCCAGGTGATGTAACCGTTCGAGCAATCGCGATCCACGATCCAAGTGTGCAAAGCGCGGCGTTTCCGAGTGAAGCCGCCCTTGCTGTCTCGAGTCGCGAAGAGCCAGTCGCGGGTGCGGTCCAGCATCGCGGGATCCACGTTTCGCACTTTCGACATGTCGGTGAATTCCAGCAGGCCGTAAGCCGTGAGCGCTTCGTGAGCCGGGTCCGCGCCGAACCATTCGTAGCCGTTTTTCGAACACTCAAAACCCATAAGCTTCTTGTAACCGCGCTCCAGAATTCCCGCGCTTTTCTCCACCAGCGCAGGATCGACGCCCTGGTGCGACATGAAATATTGTTGGGCCATCACCAGCGGATAAGTCGTGGAACTGGTTTGCTCAAAACAACCGGAGGGCTCGCGAATCAGCCGCTCCAAGGCTTCGGTCAGACTGGCCAGCGGAGTGGGATGCACCACGATGTGCGTCTTGACGCTGCCTGGCACGAGAGTTTTTGGAATCAAAACTGGAAACTCCAAGCCGCTGTCAGGCTGAACTAAGCCGCCATAGCCGATCTCGGTTGGGAAGCCGCGCGGCGCTACTCGAAGTTTGCGCGTCACCTTGTCCGCGAATCCGGATCCCTGCGCGTTGACGACAAAGTCGGTGTCGCCTGACATTTCACCAATTTTGAGGTCCACGATTCGGCGCACGCGATCGCCTGGATTGAGCGCGAAAGCGTCGATGCCGTTGGCGGAGATCCCCTCGGCCGCCACGATGGATGTGGTGATCTGCAGCGGGTTTTCGGTCTCGTTGACGAACGCGACTGGCGTCCGAACGATGTCGCCCATCGTGACTTCGAGCGGCAGTTTTGGCTCAAGATAGAACGGTTGCACGGACTCAACGAGGGTCTGAGCCGAACCGAGTGCGCCGCGATTATCAAAGGCGTCGGCAAAGACGCGGAATCCAGTAACCGAGTCGCTGAGATAAAAACTGACGACGGCTTCGCCCGTGGCTTCGTTGGTTTTCACGCCCGCGTGCCAGTAGACGGTTTCCGTGAAGTCGACCCGATCGGTTGGGTTGCGATCCGGCCGCAAGGCATGGGCATATTCTCTCACTGCGACGAGTTGCATCGGCATTGGAGCTCTCGTCGCGCTGGCGGCGGCAGGGAACTCAGCTTCACCGTCATCGGCGTCAAGAAGCGCGGCCTCCAGATCAGCGCCGATCGCCGGGCCACGCACTTGAGCAAGATCTTCGCCCCCTTTCGCCCCCTTTCGCCCCCTTTCGCTTCACTTTTGGCTCGCTGCGGCTTCCCAGCAGCTGCTGGAACAGGCGCCTTGACCGCAGCGGGTTTCTCGAGAGCCGCCGCCACTTCTAAGGGGGCATCTGCATTCTTGGCCCTTCTCCAATTGTCACTCTCTTCAGAAAAATCGGCGGTCATCCTCTCGGACATTCCGCGCAACGCGACGACCGACTGCGCCTTCTTGCCATGCTGCTGAAAAAACGTGGTGAGATCGACAAAACCGAAGCGTCGCCAGCCCTGAGTTCCTAACAAAAGATCCAACGCCAGCGGTGCTTCGTCGTTCTCAGGATCGAGGTAAACATGAGCGTCGGCAAGGTCCCTGACATTCTTCTCAAGCAGAACCATGACCGGCAATCGCGGTGCCTGCTCGCGCTTCTCGATCATCTCCAGGACACTGTCGTCCGTCGCCGTCATCCCAACCACGCCGCTCGCCGGTTCGCCCTTCTCGTTGGTGGTTTTGATATGGAGAGTGACCCGGTCGCCCGGCACGTAGCGTTTCTTGTCTGCCGTTACCGAGATGCTCAGCGACTGCGACGGCTCGCGGTAAACGAGGCGCTCGGCCAGCGGCTTTCCCTTCGCATCCCAGACCGTGACGATGAGCACGCCGTCGATCCCGGTGAGCGCATCGAGTTCGACGGTTTTTGGTTCAGCGGCGACCACTTCAATTTCCGAGCGCGCGACTTCTTCCTCGCTCCGGGCCAACGTGACGATCAGGGCTTCCGTTTCTGACGAAGTCACCGCGAGAACGACGGGCTTGTCTGAGGCGAAACGTTCGGCCTGGGCTTGAATCGCGACGCCTCGCTCGACCAATTCGGGAAGCGGAAACGCTTTCGAAATGCCGGACGGTTTGGTGATTCTCAGCGAGTAGGTTTCGCCCTTTTCAGGGGTGAACACGACCCTGCCACGGCCTTCATGCTCCGTGCTCAACTCGGCTGCGGTCTGTCCGTTGGAATCGATCACGACACCGGAGAAATCGGCCGGTTTTTGCGCCGGAGTCCGCGCTTCGAAGTAGAGCCGGTTTGGCAACCCCGCGATCAAAGCGCCGCCTTCGGGATAAAAGGTCAGGTCGAGCGTCTGCAAGAGAATCGGAATCGTTTTGGTCGCGGTTTCAACCGCCCCGCCGTCCTGAATCGCGAACGCCAGAGTCCCCTCCCCTCGCTCGATCTCGGCGGGCAATTTGAACCGCGCTACGCACTGACCTTTAGCGTTCACCGTCGACGTCGCTCGATGAATTTCGGAGCCATCGACGCGCGCCGTGATCGTCACTTCCGCGCCCGCCGGAAACCCGCCTTCGGCACGCGTCGCCGAGAGCGTGGCAACCGCGTCATCCCCTGGCCCGAAGCCGTCGCGCAGAAACTTGATCTGAGTTTTCAGCCGAGGAGCGCGGTAAGCCCGAATGTCGAATTTTCGCTCGGCAAGCGGCGCGCCAACTTGCGGATAAACCACACTCACCGTGTATTCGCCGCCAGCCTGTCCCGCTGGCACATCCCAGATCAGGCCGGTCACCCCATCTTCGAGGTTGCTCGAGGCGCGAAAGGCCTGGTCGCCCTTTGGCCCTTTGATAGTCACGAAGGCGTTTGTTTGATCCGCATACGGAGTTCGGTCGGCGGCATGGAGAAGGACGCTGCGGATGTAGACTATTTCGCCCTCGCGATAGACGGGTTTGTCGGTCGAAACATGTGCCAGATAGCGCTGATTTCCGCCGAGAGCCTCGGAATCCACCCGGGTGAGTTTCACCTCTGCCAGAGCGGAGCCGAGCAGGAGTGTTGCTGTTAGGAAAAGTGTAAAAGTTTTCATGATCGGTATCGGTGACGTCCTGAAGAGAACACGCGACCGACGGCGTTCTTAGAAATCGTATTGTGATTGCCGAGAAACAAAACCGGCCGCAGGCGAGCAGCACATCAATCTTCCCGAGTGAACGTCAGCTCACCTTTTGTCGTCTCTTTGCCGTTCGAGTCGATCTGAGATATTTTCACAACATATTTGTCACCCACGATCTGCTGTGTGAGCTCAAACCGGCTGCCTCCCGAGGCCCCCGAAATCTGGACGAGCTTCGCAGTCAGAGCGCTCTCGTCGATTGAGACTTCGTAGTCGGATTCCTCACCATCGCCCGTCAAAACGATGAAACGGCCGGCGTAAAGCCCCTCGATCGACGAGCGCATGATTTCCCAGCGATACAGAAAAGGTTGCTCGGCGAACGCAGTTCCGTCCTCCCCTACTAACAAACCTCCCTTGATGGTGAACATCTGCCCATCGTCGCTGAAGGCAGCTTCGATCGTGTTCCGAGCGAGCGTCGGTTCGGCGCCATCATCCGTTCCGGTAAAATCGCCGCGACCAGTCCACTTGCCTTTGAGTGCTTCGAAGAATTTGTTGTCCGTCAATTGTTCAGCAGCTGCTGAGGTGGCCAGAAACAAGACGACGATAGAAACGAGGGATTTCATTCCGAAGCCTCAGCGACAACCGCACTCTCACAAGCGTAATTGAAGATCCGCGCAGCTCAGCCATTATGGAGGTAAAAGAAGGGTTGTAGTCAATTTCGTCAGCGTAACAGAGCCGGGTCCTGTTTTTCGCGCTCCGATTTCAGTTTTTTTGCAACGCCATCTGGCGCTCCAACCCCGATCCGATCGCGACTCTGGGAGGGACGGCAAAAAAGTGATTTCCTATCAGGAAGCAAAGCCGATAGGTTTGAGCCATGAGAAACGATTGGAAGACCCTCACTTTGTTTGCAACGCTCGCAGGCGCTGCACTGCTTCTGGCTCAGAGTTCTTTTGCCCAGGACAAAGCCCAGCAAGAAATCCGAGTTGGAATCATCGGCTTGGACACGTCCCACGTGCTCGCTTTCACCAAAGCGATGAACGATCCAAAAGCGGAAGGCGACCTCGCGCTCTGCCGCGTGGTAGCCGCTTACCCGAAAGGCAGCCCCGACATCGAATCCAGTGTCAGCCGGGTTCCCAAATACATCGAGGACATGAAGGGGATGGGCGTGAAAATCGTGCCATCGATTGAGGATTTGTTGACGCAGGTCGATGCGATTCTTCTCGAAACCAATGATGGTCGCCCTCACCTCGAGCAGGTTCTTCCAGTGCTGAAGGCGGGAAAACGAGTCTTCATCGACAAACCGATTTCCGGCTCGCTCGCGGATGCGATCCGGATTTTTGACGCGTCGGAAGAGTATGGCGTGCCGTTGTTTTCATCCTCCTCACTGCGCTTCGGCCCGAATACTCAAGCCGTCCGCGCGGGATCGATCGGAAAGGTCACGCACTGTCAGACAACCAGTCCGGCTTCCTTGGAAAAGACGCATCCCGATCTATTCTGGTATGGCATCCACGGCGTCGAAGCGCTGTTCACGGTCATGGGAACCGGTTGTGAATCCGTGGTTCGCTCGCAGACCGAGGAGGGCAAAATCCAAGTCGATGGAAAGTGGAAGGGCGGCGGCGTCGGCACTTTTCTTGAGGGGAAAGGCTACTCAGGAACGGCAAAGGGCGAGAAGGGCGAAAGCGAAGTCGGCAAGTATCCCGGCTACAAACCGCTGGTGGTGGAAATCGCGAAATACTTTCGAACCGGCAAGGTCCCGGTGAGTCCGGAAGAGACTCTGGAAATCTACGCCTTCATGGAGGCTGCCGATGAGAGCAAGCGTCAGGGTGGGGCCGAGGTTACCCTCGCGAGCGTGATGGAAAAGGCGCGTGCTGAAGTGAAAGCCAAGCCATAGATGGTCGCCCGCGCTGGACCAGCAGCTGCTGAGCGCCAATCTACGGGTCGACCAAGTCTAAACTGTCGCGTAGCGACCAATCATCATAGCCGTGGGATTCATCCCACGGACCGGGAAAGCCTTGGAGCTGCGTCGCGTAGCGACCGCTCATTGTTTGGACATAACTCGCTCTGATTGATCGGTCGCTACGCGACGTCTGCGTGTGAGCATCTTGTCCGTGGGATGAATCCCACGGCTATGATTGAACCGTCGCTACGCGACGACACGACACTACGGCGAAGAGCAGGTCAGGAACTCCCGAACCGCCGCTTCGAACGCTTCTGGCTCATCTTTTGCAATGGCGTGGGCGCTGTTGCAAAAGATCTTGAGCTGGGCTCGTGGAATTCGATCGGCGATTTCTTGCGAATGATTCGGCGCGCAAATCCAGTCATGGGCACCGCCCAGCACCAGAGTCGGACACTCGATTGCGTGGAGCTGATCCGTGTAATCGAAGGTTCGCAAAAAGCCGCCGAAACCAAGATTCAGTTGCTCGAAATTGCGGATGCCTCTTCCCCAACTCGCCTCAAATTTACTGGGATCGCAGGTGGTCGCGTACATCGGCCCTATGAGTTCATAATATTCTCGCAACTGGTCTTCGGACGTAAACGTTCCGTCCCAGAGAGCCTCGCAAACGCGGATTTGTTCGGAGGTTCCACGTTCCCGGACAATGCGTTTTGCGTCGTCCAGAAATCGATGGCTCGGCGCCGTCGCGACCAGAATCAGGTTCGCCAAGTGTTGGGGATATCGAATCGCATATCCCTGAGCGACCATGCCGCCGTAAGATGAGCCAAGAACTGAGATTCGATCCAATCCGAGGTATTCCCGAAGCGCCTCAACGTCGTCGATGTTCTGATCCAAGGTGTAGGTCGCGGGATCGGTCGGCTGACTGCGACCGGAGCCGCGGTGATCGACGTAGACCAGTTGAGCGATGTCGCGCAGGTTCGCGGCAGGATCGGACTTGAACCCGGAGTGATCGCTACCCGGACCTCCATGCAAAAGAAAGAGCACGGGTCGCTCGACCATGTGGTCTCCATCAGGAACTAAGCCTGATCCGTCGATATCGAAATAGATTTCAGTGTCTCGAATTCTGGCTCGCATGGGTTCTGGCTATTTCGATTCTTCTTGAAGCTTCTCAATTTGTTTCGCGCTCAACGCGCTTCCGTAAAGCCGCAACTCTTTCATCCTGCCATTGAAATAATCGTGCTGCCCGAAACCAATCTTTAGCGGCTTGTCAGGGTGAAGTTCCCACGCATTGGAATCGAAGGCGGCGCTTTCGGAAACCAGCTTACCATCGACATAAAGCTGGAGCCGGTCGTCGCCGCGGACGGCCGCGAGATGTCGCCAGCCAGCCAGCAGCTGCTGGTCGTAGGTGACCGCTTTGCCAGCCTCGAGCGAGTGCACATGGCCGGAAGGCAAGACGCCGCAGAAGAGCTTGCCGTCGAACACCGCCATCGACCAAGCGCGGCGATATTTCACGTCCGGGGTGTCGTCGAGCTGACCGACATGGGTCCAGCGACTCTCGCCGTCATAGCGATAAACATCGGCCATCGGCAGAGTGCCAGCGTAGAATTTGCCGTTGTAGACCGAGACGGCCATGACTTCCTTTTCCTCCCCGAGACGCCCGGCATGTGTCCACTTTTGCGGTCCGTCAGGGTCGAAACGGAAGACGGAGCCGGTTGGCCAAGTGCCGACGTGGACGCTACCTTCGTAAATCATCATCGAGTAAACCTGCGTGGTTTCTGGCACGGGCCCGAGCCGCTCCCAGTCGGTTCCGCCCTGGTAACGGAAGAAGCCGCCGTCGTCGTAGCTCAATCCAAACAGGCTGCCGTTGTGCACCCCGAGGTGAGTCACACGGAGATCCGGACAGCCGCAGTCGGTCCATTTTCCGATGCCATCGAAACGATACATGCCGCGAGTGCGAGGCTTATCTCGCCAGGCGCCGGTCGTTCCGGTTCCGGCGTAAAGTTTCCCATTAAAGACGGCCAATCCGCTGATGCTGCGAACGTCCGCGACCTTCCCGCAGTCGGTCCATTCGGTGCCGCCTTCGTAGCGGTAAACCCGGCCGCCGTGGTTTTCGTTAGGCGATAGAGGCAGGGACGACCCTCCGCCGCTGTAGAGTTCGGATCCGGCATAGAGCCGGCCTTTGTAAACGGCCATGCCCTTGATCGCGTTAGCCGGGTCCGGCGCGCCGCAATCGATCCACTCCTCGCCGCCCGCATAACGATAAACATGGCCGCGATCGTTCTCGCCGGGTTCCCAGGTCGATGCGTAGAGTTCGCCATCGAAAACGACCAACGACTCGATCTGCTGATTCGTCCCGGGTCGCCCGCAATCGATCCACTCTTCGCCGCCCTTCGCCGCATCGATCCCGAAGAAAACGTTTCGCCAGTTCGACTGCGCCGAGGTCACTCCGGCATAATTCATCAGACCGAAGTTGAAGCCGTTGCGCGTTTCCGGATCGAAGCAGCTCATGATGTCGCCAAGGACGTCGTCGAGATCTTCATCAGTGTGAATCCACGCGGCGATCGTGAACGGCTTCGTCCCAAACTTCGGCGCACGGTCGGCTGGAATCTCGAGCCACGCGTCGATGCCGTCGAAAGCCGCGCCTTCCCCATCAGCAAAGGTCACGCCACCGTGGTTGATCGCGTGATGGTCGTTGCCAGAAGAGTCCCGCGCGTTCTCTGTCAGCTTCCAGTGAGCGATGAGGTCGTCGTCAGCGAAGGCGCTGGAGGTGCACGCGATCAACGCGGGCAAGGTCAGAATCAAGAATGGCTTCATGAGGTTTTCCCGAAGCGTAGCGCTTTGATTCCGAATTGGCGAGCCCTGCGGATTGCCTTTGTTTTGCTCCGAAGGAACGAGCTCCCAGTAGATCCTGCGACGTAAAGGGGGAAATTCGGATTTGTTCCCGGGCAAATCGCTGCAATCATCGCTGATCTCAGATTTCAGAAGCAACGCATGAGCCAGACACCCAATCCACCCGCCGACGCGATCGACTCCCGCTTTCCCTCGATTGAGCATCTCCGCGAGCGAGCCCGCAAGCGGATGCCTCGATTTGCGTTTGAGTATCTCGAAGGCGGCTGTTTTTCCGAAATCAACCTGCGAAGGAACACCTCCGAAATTCGCGAGATCCAGCTCAAGCCATGGTATCTCCGCGACTACGCTGGCTCGAATCTGTCGACCGAGCTTTTCGGGAAAACCTACGACGCCCCTTTTGGCGTCTCGCCGATCGGCTTGCAGGGACTGATGTGGCCGAGAGCGACGGAGATTCTCGCGGCATCTGCTCACGCGCACAACGTCCCGTTCATTCTCAGCACGGTCGCGACGGCTAGCATCGAGACGGTCGCCGAACTCACCGAAGGGAACGCGTGGTTTCAGCTTTATCATCCAGCCGAAGATGAGCTCCGCGACAAACTGCTCGACCGCGCAGCAGCTGCTGGGTTGCCGGTGCTCGTAATTCTCGCTGACACGCCGACGTTTGCTTACCGGCCAAAGGAAATTCGCAATGGCTTGTCGATTCCGCCGAAGATGTCTCTGCGCAACATTATCCAGATGATGATGCACCCGAATTGGTCTTTCGGTCAGCTCTTCGCTGGCGCGCCGGAGTTCAAAACGATGAAGCCCTACATTCCCAAAGGGCTCACCATGAAGCATCTCGGTCTCTTCATGAACAAGACGTTTTCCGGCCGGCTAACCGCGGACAAGATTTCGGCGATTCGTGATCGTTGGAAAGGGAAACTCGTCGTCAAAGGAATCGTGAATGCGGAAGACGCGGAAACGGCGATTGGGCTTGGGGTCGACGGAATAATCGTTTCCAATCACGGCGGGCGGCAGTTGGATGTCGGTCAATCGACGATCAAGCCGCTAACCGCGTTAGCGAAGGAGTTCGGCGATCGCACGACGATGATGCTCGACAGCGGCGTTCGCAACGGGCCGGATGTGGCCTGCGCGATCGCGAGCGGGGCGAAATTCGCGTTCATGGGCCGCTCGTTCATGTATGGCGTCGCCGCGTTATCCAGCAAAGGTGGCAATCACACCATCGCGATGATCAAGAAGCAGCTTCAGCAAGTGATGGAGCAGATCGCCTGTGAGAAAGTTAGTGACTTTCCGAAGCACCTGATTGAGCAGACTTCGGCCTGACAGAATTAAAAGCTCTCAACCAACGCGCGAATCAATTTCGTGGCCGCCTCTTGATGTGGAGCGAGCCCGTAGTCGCCGCCCTGAACCACGATGAACGTGAATTCGGAGCCGACGAAGCTTCGATTGGCAATCGAAGTGAGGTCAGCCAGTCGTGCAGTCAACATATCCTGACGCATCTCCGCTTGCTAAGCGCAAAATTCCGGCATTTTTAGACTCCCTCCCAGATTTCCCGCAGACGCATTGCATTGGAATTGCGGGTCTTTAAAAGATCCCGTTACAACTCTATCTCTGTAAACTGAGCCCATTTACGAACACCCCAATCCGATTGAGATTTCAAATCTGCCT
>JBLHKS010000093.1:0-26299 GCA_047620505.1 Verrucomicrobiales bacterium
CAAAAGGAGCGGAACCTGCCTCTTTAATTCCTCCAAGAATTCAAACGCCTGAAAAAACGCAGACCTCACCTGCACAGCCAAAGACCAAGGGTGAGAGGAGAAATTCAGTTCTTCCTCAGAACTCGGTCACTACATAAACCGTCAGAACAATGTTTTCAATTGGCGTGGATTTCTGCCGCTGTCCTGCCCCGTCCTTGAATCAGAAATGAGCAGTTCTGGAGAACTCGAAAGAGAGGCCAGTGTAGATCAGTCTTAGAAGGTGAATCTCTACTTCGACAGAACACCGCGGCATCGAGTCTTCTCTTCCTGCGCGAAAAACAGGAGGGCCCCATTCCAATGCTTTTGGCAAATCGCCCTTGGTGCCGACTCAAGCCGATCGCCAGAGCGTTCGAAGTTCTCTCCTCTACAGGATTTGATATTTGATAGAAATGTAGAGATCGAAGAAGCTTCACTGGCCTGACCTCTTTTTGTCAGTCTACTAACGAATTTACCGCTAATTTGGGTCGGGATTCGAACTTGTGGCGATCTCTTCCGATGTTCCGAGAAAATCAACTGCATCTTGGGCGTCCTGCCGAAGTGGATGATCCTCTACTTTCATGATTTCTTCGCAAACAGCGGTGTAAAGCTTGATATCTCGATCGTGCAGTTCAGTAAAGATCGTCTCCCCTAGCTCAACTGGGAGATCCGTTTTCAACCCGAGGGGAAGTGCATCGGTCCAATAGTTCTCGTCATCCAAAAGATTCAAGCCGTGACTCAACGCATCCAGGCGCTGACTCGTCGGGGCGTTTCTGTCGCCGGCAATTTCGAGTAGCAACTTGGAGCGATCTCTCATCGGAATTTCTCCGCTCGTAAGTGCATTGCCGATACGATCTGCCCAGGGATCGACATTGTTTGATGATCCGGAAGTTGGATTCTCAGCTGCTGCCGCTTGGACGTTCCCAATCACTGGCGGAGTTGGGGGATCCGATTGAGGAGTAGGAGCTTCCGCTATTTCGGGATCGAGCGAAGAAGGAGCGACTGAAGGAATTGGATCGCTAGGGCCGTAGAAGGCAAAATACGCCAAGGCACCGCAAGTAATTATTAGCAGGAATACTATCGCTTTTGAAGCCAAGTTCATTTTCACCTTGAGAAGTTAGTGGTTAGGACCAATTAGGGGTGCTGTGGAAAGAATTATGGGGCAGGAGGCGCGATAACGAGATGCCCAACTTCTTCTCGGCTTGTGTAATTTCCAGGTGCGATATTCTGCTTTTGAAAGACGACTGAATTAACCCTGAAATTTGTTCTAGGTGTTCGGACTGAGTAGGAGCCGCTGATCCCACCAGTTCGTGGATTCACAGTCAGTCGAATCGTCTCATCTGCAGTTGGGACATGTGTCGGTCGGTTGTTGTTACTCCAAATGATATAGAAAGGCCCGAGCTGAGTTTCGGGGATACCCGTCAGAGGTGCGATGTCGGTCGACAAGGTTGTCTCCGCGTTTGGATTCCCGTCTTGAGTCAGAGTCAGGAGAGCGGCGTTAGCCACTGGTGTAAAGCGTGACCCGAGCATCTGACCTTCGATTGAGAAACCATCTCGAAGCAAAGAACTCAGGTTTGCCGTCCGAGTCCATAACACGGCTCCGTCTGCGTCGCTGATCCCGACGGATTCTCGAAAGACAATGGAGCCTCCCAGCTGGCCGGTCCTCACGCTCTTCAGGAATGACCATTGATCGTTTCCATCAAGGAATCCGCTTAGAACATGCCTTTGACCATCAGCCATGAGGGCTGTGGCGCGGATAATTCCGTCTGCAGACACAGTTAGCGTTCCAACTGAATCTCCAGCTGGGAAACCCGCTCCCAGCGCTTCGTTCGCTGGAATTACGATCGTGTAGGCCCCCTCTGCTGCTGCAGGACTGGTCCTGGTATATCCACTTCGAGCAAATTCTACGTTATAGACTTCACCAGTATCAAGATTTTGTAGGGCTCCCGAGTAAGTGACGACTCCTCCAGCGGTTTCTTGAATCTGAAACCCTGTGAGGTCATATCCAGTTGTGACATTTGCAATGGGTTGGGCAAATGTGCCGTCTGGATTGATTATGCCAGTCCCTCGTATGAATTTTCTTCCAATTCTGACACTCAGCGAAAAAGAGCCCGCGCCGAGTCGATCAGTTACGGTTAGAGAAGCCTCAGCAACCTGAGATTCGGCTCCACCATCTTCTTCGAGGATTCCTTTATATCTTCCGATGTGATTGGCAGAGTCGTAATTCGCCGCACTTGTGGCGACTGGAGTTGCTGGGAGCGCTGGAGCAGCGAGGTGCCCGGCTCCTAGAGCGGCTTCGATATTATCGTCGGAGCCGGCTACTCCTGCTCCAGTCAGTTGAATGACGAAAGGATTGTTAAGCCGATCATTGGAGTTGATTGTGAGTGTCGCTGAATGGGCGGCGACGCCATCGGGATTAAATCCTACTCGAAGTGCCATTGCCTGCCCTGGTAGCACTTTGCCCGGATGTTGGCTCGCCAGGTAAAAGGTATCTGAGTCCGCGCCTGATATTTCGGGGCTGGACGACAGGTAAAGGACCGCTTGCCCGGTGTTGCTGATAACAATGACTCGTTCACCGGTTCCGCCATCTTCTCCTACGCTCCCGAGATCCAGCGTTGCGCCGCTCGCCACACTTCCGCTGGCAGCATCTTGAACGACGATCGTTGGTGTCCCAATCGTTGTCATCCTAACGAGGCCTGTTAATTCTCTGCCCAGAAAGTGACCAGCGCTGATATTTTGCTTCTGGAATACGACTGAGTTGAGCGTGTAACGCGTCCGAGTCGAACGGACAAAATAACTTCCACGAATTGTCCCATTTCGAGTGTTTACCAATAATCTGATCGATTCATCAGCAGAGGGAACATGTGTAGGTCTGTTATTATTGCCCCAAATGACATTAAATGGCCCCAACTGAGTCCCGGGTGCGCTTGTCAGCGGATCGATATCCTCAGTCAGCGAGATGCTGGCGTTCGGATTTCCGTCCTGCGTCATAGCTAGGAGAGCCAAGTCACGGATCAAAGCGAATCGGGATGCGAGCATTGTTCCTTCGATTGAAAATCCGGCGGGGAACAGAGCAGAGTTCACCGAAGCCGTTCGACTCCATTCTACATTTCCATCTGCATCACTGATGTTCGGGACATCCCGGAAAATTACCGAACCGCCGAGCTGTCCGGTTCTAGCACTCTTGAAGAAAGCCCAACGACCTTCTCCATCAATAAATCCAGTCAAAGTGTGACGCTGGCCGTCACCCATAACTAAGGTTGCGCGAGAGGTTCCGGTAGACCTGACCGAGATATACCCGACCGAATCTCCGCTCGGGTAGCCTGCGCCAAGTGCTTCATTCGCGGGGATGATCATAGTGTAGTTTCCTTCAGAAGGTGCAGGGTTGCTCCTCGAAAATTGGTTCTTCGCAAACTCTACGCTATAACTTTCTCCCGATTCCAGATTCTGCACCGTTCCGGCATAGGTAACTACCCCAGCAGCAGTCTCTTGAATCTGAAATCCAATAAGATCGTACCCGGCGGTGATCCGGGCAATCGAAGGAGCAGTAATCGTTCCGTCAGCATTGATCGAGCCGGTGGCTCGTACCGATGTTCTTCCCATTCGAAAAACCAAAGAGAACGCCCCGACGCCTCTGCGGTCTGTGACGGTGAAAGAAGCTTCACCGACTGGGGATTCTGCTCCACCACTTTCTTTTAAGATCCCCTTATACCTGCCAGCGTGAGTAGCCGGATCGTAAATTTCTCCAGTTGTGGCGATTGGAGCTGCACCTGCGCCGGCGGACTCAACGTGTGCTGTTCCGAGTTCCGGACTGATATTGTCTGCGGATCCAGCGACTCCCGTTCCGGATAGATTCAAAGTGAACGGATTATTGAGGCGATCATTGGAGATGATATTCAACGTTGCCGATTCGCCTGCTTCCGAGTCGGGATTAAAGCCAATCCGAATCGCGATCGCATCGCCTGGCTGGATCTTGCCAGGATGTTGAGTGGCAAGATAAAAACTGGATGCATTCGGACCCGATATTTCAGGACTAGATGGTAGGTATAGAACTGCCGCTCCAGTGTTGCTGATCACAATCACTTGTTCGCCAGTTCCGCCATCCTCTCCGACATTCCCAAAATCCAGATTCGCGCCGTTTGTAATATTCCCGCTACCTGAATCCTGCACGATCAGAGCGGGGTCGCCGACAGACTCCATTTTCACGAGTCCAGTGAGATTTTCCGCGCCCACAAAGTTGCCAGTAATGAGATTCTGCTTCTGAAGTGCGACACCGCTAAACGAAATCGATTGGGTTTTAGGGCGACCGTCGCCGCCAGTGTAGCGGAGAGAGTATCGTCCGCTCACCGCTCCGGATCTGGCAGTGAACCTGACAGTCAGTTTCTCGCCAGCGATCGCGCCCGGAAAAGTGACTTTGCTGCCATCCCAGACGAGAGTTTTCTGGGCGAAAGCGGGATCCAGCGCCCCTCCTATCAGATCAAGAGAGGCATCTCCGCCCTCCAGGAAAAGAGCAACAAGCGGATTTGAACGACCCATGTCCGTGAAGGCCGATCCGATCAGGTTCACACTGGTTTCGAATCCTAGTGGGTAGGTGCTGCGAGTTGTGGGCCGAGCTTCAGCCGGCTTGAACCAGTGCAGAGGCCCGTCAAAATCGGCAATGTTATCGGTGTTTCGGAATGAGACACGCCCCGCAATAAATCCCTCTCGACGATACAAATCGGAAAACAGGTGCCAGATGCTGTCTTCAGATAAGTACCCAGTATCCGTAGCGCGTGTTCCGTCTCCAAGGATCATTGTTGCGCGAAGTTGACCTTTCGTTGTAACCTTGATCTGTCCAACTCCATCGCCGGCCGGAAGAGCCGTTTGAGTCGTGCTACCGGGAGCTGGCAGCGCAAATGTGTAGACGCCTGCACCAGGGTGATCTCCACCTGCGCGCTGCACGCCATTCTGCGTGGCTTCGACTGTCGATACTTCTCCGTCGTTGTCCACCGTCCCCACAAAAGTGTAAACATCACTGACGCTGTCTTGCCTGATATTCAGAGTTAAAGTTATTGGCGGGAGACCAGCTCTCGTCACCACTATCGGCCCGAGATCTCCAGCTGGTAGGATCAGGGACCCTGAATATCGAAAAACCGTTCCGTCGACCTTACCAGAGACGGAGGCTCGTCCTCTCGTCACGCGAACCGTGATCTCACCATTGACGCGCCCCCCTTCTCCAGACAACAAGCCTTGATAGGTTCCACTGGCAGCATCGGCCCAGTCGACGTCAACCAAAGTTTGGGCTCCTCCAGTGTCGTTTGACTGATCGACCTCGCTTCCTCCGCCTCCAGGCAGGACAGAATCGTCGGTTCCGGCAGTCCCATTGCTGTGCGTTCCGTTCGCGCCTGGGTTAGAAATTTCAATATTGCCGCCGTTCGTCCCATTGAGGTAGGCGAGATTGAATACTCCGCGTCGTGCTGGCAGCTGCCAGCTGATCGAAGAAGCAATGTTACTTGCGTTGATTGTCCGAAATGTATCAAATGTGGTCGAGTCAGTCACGGAGGCACCGGAGGTCACCACACCTGGAAACCAATAAAAGGAAGTCGCCATCCCCGGCGTCAGCTGCAGCGCGTCGTAATCGATCCCGCGCAACACACCGATGAATCCGCGGCCACCGGTAAACTGACTGGTAGACGATTGAACGACCCCAATAATGATGTCGTCACTCAATCCGATCTGTTCGCCTGCTTCCAGTTTTGTTCCCACGGCTGAAGCGTGAGCTGGAGATGTAAATCCGTCGCCGCTTCGATCGACAACCAGCACCCCAACCGTTCCGTCCGCGACTCCGAGCTCGCCTCCCAGATTAACTTGAAGAGTGACCTTCGCGAAAGCTGACTGACTGAACAGACAGAGGATTCCGACCGTGATCAGCGATTTCATTGTAGATTGGCGCATCATGATGTTGAGCTGAGTGCGGTTAGTTGAAAAAGAATGCTAGAAAATTAATAAGTGGGCTCATTTTTCCAAGCGACGATGCCGTCGCGCGTCCCTGGACCCTTTCGAACGACGATCACTGAACCTGGCGGAAGCTCAGCGTCGTCTGAAATCGGATAATCAGCTTCGTTGTCCAATCGCCAGCCTGTTGAGGTCAGAAAATATCGTGTCGTCTCGGATTTATTTTGAGCAGCCACGGTATTGTCGAAAATCAAAAGCTCGTCTCCTCGACGAGTCGGATCATTGCTGGTGCTCCTTTTGAAGTTCGCAGTGGTGAACCCGAGGTCAGCCAAGCGAGTCGGAATAGGCCGAATAATCGCCAGCACATTGTCGTTTCCGGAGCCTTGTTTCGTCGAGATCAGAACCGCGCTCGTGTAGACATCGACGTGAGCGGCAGGGCGAAACACCGTATCAGCCGCAGCCGGCTGGTGTCGAATGACGAGCGCTGAATGGGGAGGAACGATCACGCTGCCCGCTGCCGGAGCACCGGTATCGGATTGAAACCATCCGGAAGTCTTCACGTAATAAATTTTCTCAGGCGCAAGATCGATTCCAGTTGCAGTCGGCTCAAAAAAATGAACTTCGCTGCCTCGGCCGGAAATAAGGTCGCCGGTCGATGGATGGAGCGTCGTTTGGGTCGCAGCAGGCAACAATGTGGCCAAGGTCCAGTGTGGGATGATCAAAAAGCGGTCTCCCGTCTTAAGCAAAAGTCTTCCGAAGCCATCTGGATTGACCGTGAAATCTGCCGCGCCATTCGCGGTGATCTCAAGAATCAGCCCAGCAGCTGCTCCCGATGTGAACTTCACGTAATGGCTGCCGACAAACTCATCGACCGTCCAACCCGGCGTCCCAGATGCCGGAACTAATATCGAGGCGTTAAAGAAAGTCACGTTCGCCGCCAGACTGCCCGAATAGGCTGGAGCCTGGTGAAATGGAACGCTGACGTAGGTGTCGGACCCTCCAAGACAGGTTGTTGAGTTGTAGCCGACGATTCGGCTGGTCGCGACCTGCGCGCTTAAACTCGAAATTCCGAGAATCAGCATGCAGAAGATGCTGAAAATGATGTGACGCGACCCGTGACTTTTCATATTTTTTGGGACAATGGAAATCCTTTAAATGTCTAACAACCAGCTACCTGAATTTATTGGCGGAAATTATGAAAATCTTATTTTCAATATTCTATTGGGCATCCTATCAATCATCTTACAACTGAACAGCGATAAAATGACGAAAATTGGGAAAAAGGAGCGGATTTTGCCATCCTTCTGTCATTTTTAACGATTCTCGCTGTTTGAGGCCGTTTAGAATCGTCAAAGTTCAGCTATTAATCGCTTCAATTCTTGAGCCGGCCACTGCCCAGGGGCGTTTGGAACTCGAAAATATCCGTAGTTCAGAACCGATCCCGCCCGAGCAAGAACCAGTCGTGAGAGTTTTCCCAGCGGGCCCATTCCCATCGCGCTAACCGGGCCTTTCGTAGACTCGACGAAGGTCGCGAGGTCGAAAATATCTCGGTTCGTCTCAACCACGACAGCCACTTTTACTGCATCGAGTTGAAATTCCTCCGCTTTCATCGCCGCCTGCGAAAGCGCCTCGCTGCCCGGCATCTTTTCGAAATCATGCATCGAGCCGATAACTGCGGCACCCGAAGCTCTCGCGGTTTCCACGAATTCCCTCAGGGCCTCCGATTCGTCAATCGAGCGCAATTCAAGATCGACGATCGCCGCATGCGGTAGAAATCGAGTCAGCAGCTGCTCACGAGCTCCAGCGTCCAAAATTCCGATCCCGCCCTCCAACGGATGACGCGCGGTGATCAAAATCGACCCCAAGTCGCCAGCCATTTCCTCGGCTTGGTCGAGCGCTGAGGGCCCAATCTGACTCAGATTATCAAGTCTCAACTCCAGCACGTCGATCCCATCGATGACTCCCTCTTTAGAGAGAATCGCAAGATCCTCAGCCGTCGTAATCGTCGCAACGACCAATGGACTTGTAGTGAAATTATGAAAATTATCTTTAATTATCATGATTATGGCATGATGCTTTGGAGGCTTCGAAAGCCAAGGATACCGGAAATTTAACAAAGCCGTTCATTTATTCGAGCCGCCCAAAACCCCGATCACGCGATGCTCAGCCCCCGACAACACCTCGCCCGCCGCCTCCATCAGCTGCTGGACGCCGTCCTTCTCCTCTTTGTCTTCTGGCTCAGCCACACGTTGCGCGCTCAAGTTTCGAATTGGAACCCGACCCTTATCCAGATCCCCGAATTCCGCGAGTTTTTCTGGATTCTCGCCTTCGTCGTCCCGTTCACCCCAATCGTCCTCTGCCTCAACGGCTACTACGAGCACCCGATGCGCAGGACCGTTCGTCAGTCGCTCAGCCAGTTCGTGCGTGCTCTGCTCTGGGTCGGCCTGATGGTCGGCGCGAGCGTCATCTTCTTAAAGTGGACCGTTCATTCCCGGTCGGTCATCCTGATTTTCATCCCGATCGCCGGAGCGGCCCTCCTCGCGAAAGACGCAGCGCTCAAAGCCTGGATGCTAAAGCGGCTTCGAAGCGGAAAAATGCGGATTCGCGTCGTCCTCGCCGGCCCCGATGAAGACCTCGATGCCGTTTGGACGCGCCTTCCGGAATTTGAGCGCCTGCAGATGGAAGTCGTTGCTCGAGTCGACCTCTCCAAAGAACCCGTGAAGCGGCTGAGCGGACTTTTCCGCGAAAAAAACATCGAGCGGGTCATTTTCGCGGCTGAACACCTCCATTTTTACTTGGTCGAGACCGCCGTCCGCGCTTGCGAAACCGAAGGCGTCGAGGCCTGGCTCTCCACCGAATTTCTCAACACCGAGCGCGCAAAGCCGACCTTCGATCTCCTTGGCGATCAGCCGATGCTCGTTTTCCGCAACACGCCCGCCAACGTAACGGCCATGCTCGCTAAAGAAATCTTCGACCGCACGCTCGCCGCGATCCTCCTCCTCATTTCGGCCCCGTTCTTGGTCGTCGCCTGGATCGGCATCAAGCTGAGTTCGCCTGGTCCGGCGATTTTCTGCCAGGAACGCGGCGGCCGCTACGGCAAGCCCTTCAAAATGTACAAATTCCGCACGATGAACCTCGACGCAGATTCGCCTGCAGTTCGTCAGCAGCTGCTGGCCAGCAACGAGCAGGACGGACCCGCTTTTAAGATGAAACGCGACCCGCGAGTCTTTCGCTTTGGCGCGTTTCTGCGGAAAACGAGCATCGACGAGCTCCCGCAGCTCCTCAACATCCTCAAAGGCGAGATGAGCCTCGTCGGGCCGCGCCCGCTGCCGGTTTACGAGGTCGAAAAGATCGAAAAATCCGCGCAGCGTCGCCGCCTCAGCGTCAAACCGGGGCTGACCTGTCTTTGGCAGATCTCTGGCCGAAGCGGGATCACGGATTTCGATCAATGGGTCGAGCTAGACCTCGAATACATCGACAACTGGTCCTTCTGGCTCGATCTCAAAATCCTCTGCCGAACCGCGCCTGTGGTTTTGTCAGGCGGCGGAGCGAGGTAAACGGCCTTCGGCCAATTTTCGAATTTCGGGCTTCGAATTTAGAGTTTTCGATGCCAGATTCCGCCCACAATGGCGACAGAAACCGAAGCGGACCGGCTCAAAATTCTCAAAACCTACAAGCTCTTCATCGGCGGCAAATTTCCGCGGACTGAAAGTGGCCGCTACGCTGTCGCGAAAAATCCGGAGGGCGAACACGTGGCCAATTATTGCAAAGCATCTCGGAAAGACCTGCGCGACGCCGTTCGGGCTGCTCGCGGTGCCCAATCGGGCTGGGCAAAAGCGACTGCTTACCTTCGCGGCCAAATTATATATCGGATCGGCGAGATGGTCGAAGGTCGAGCTGCGCAATTTGTCGAGGAACTCGAGCAGGCCGGCCTGAGCACCGACGAAGCCCGCCGCGAAGTCGCCGCGACAGTCGATCGTCTAGTGTACTATGCAGGTTGGAGCGATAAATTCGATTCGGTCTTCGGCAGCGTGAATCCGGTTGCTTCTCCGCATTGGAACGTCACTTCGAGCGAGCCGATGGGAGTCGTCGGCCTCATTTGTCCTGATCAACCTGGCCTACTTTCGTTAGCGACGCTCACAGCAGTTGCTGTGGTCAGCGGAAACGCCGTCGTCGCCCTCGCGAGCGAGAAAACGCCGCTTCCTTCGATCACATTTGCCGAAGCGATCGCGACGAGCGACGTGCCCGGCGGCGTAATTAACATTCTAACCGGCGAACGGACCGAGCTAGCCCCGATCCTCGCTGAGCACATGGACGTCAACGGCGTAATCGATGCCAGCGGCGATTCAGAAATCGCGAAAACTGTGGCTGAGGGCTCTGGTTTGAACGTCAAGCGGACGCCGCGTTGGAAGCTGAGCGGAGAAGAATGGTTCGGATCGAAAGCGGAAGATCCGTATCGAATTCTGGACGCCGTCGAGTTCAAAACGGCGTGGCATCCCGCCGGAGTCTAGCCCAATTTATTATGAGATCCGTCTTCTTCATCTTCGCATTGAATTTTCTCACCCTAGCAGCTGCTAGTGCTCAAGACCCGCCTAAACCGAACATCGTCCTCATTTTCGTCGACGACATGGGCTACGGCGACCTCGGTTGTTACGGCAACGAGAAGATCAAAACGCCCAACATCGATCGTCTCGCTTCCGAGGGGCAGCGCTGGACGAGTTTCTGCGCTTCGGGCTCGACCTGTGTGCCAAGCCGGACGGGTTTGATGAGCGGCCGCCATCCCGGATTGCTGGGAAAACAAAAACTACCCGCCGATCCCAAAGCGCTGATGCCCGCGATGCTCAGTCGCGCTGGCTACCAAACGGCGATCCTCGGAAAATGGCATCTCGCGGGCTACCCAAAAGACTTCACCGCAAGCCCGATGCATCCGCTCGAATGCGGTTTCGACTACCACTACGGGACTCCTGGTAGCAACGACGTTCCGGCACCGCTCGGGAAAAAGCAGAATCGCGAAGTTTTCGACACCTGTGGCAAATTCACGTTTCAAGTTCCGCTGATTCGCGGTCGCGAAGTGTTGGAAATGCCTGTTAACCAGGAACTTTTGACCAAGCGGTATACCGAGGAAGCTGTGAAGTGGATCGAGGCCAGCAAGGATGAGCCCTTTTTCCTCTACCTCGCCCACAACATGCCGCACGCGCCGGTTTTCGCGTCGCCGGAGTTCCAGGGCAAGAGCGAAGGCGGCCGCTACGGCGATGTGATCGAGGAAATCGATTGGTCGGTCGGTCAGGTGCTCACGGCGCTGGCAGCTGCTGGCGTGGAAGAGAACACACTCGTGGTTTTCACCAGCGATAACGGGCCGTGGACAATGTTCGGGCCGCATGGCGGAACCACGGGGCCGTTGCGCGGCGAGAAGGGGACTTTCTGGGAAGGCGGATTTCGAGTGCCGGGGATTTTTCGTTGGAAGGGAACGATCGAGCCGGGCGAGTTCGGTGGTTTGGCAGCGAATCTCGATCTCTACGCGACGTTCGCGAAACTCTCCGGTGGCGAAATGCCCTCAGACAAGCCGGGTTTTATTTCGAAGGACCTGACTGGCGTGCTGCTCGATGGAAAAGCGAGTCCGAGGTCGAAATGGTTCTACGGAAACGCGTTTCGCTCAGGGAAATTCAAAATTCATCTCGCGACGAAAGAGCGATCATCGAATCCGGACACGCGCAAGCGCGAGCCGATGACGAAACACGATCCGCCGCTGCTGTTCGATCTCGCGGCTGATCTTGGCGAGCAGAAAAACATCGCCGCCGACAATCCGGAAGTCGTCGAGCGGCTCCTCAAAGAGATGAATGCCTTCAAAAACGGTCGATGATCGTCTGCGCCTGCCGCGCGTAACCGCCGCCGAACAGGTTGAAGTGGTTTAGCACGTGGTAGAGATTGTAGATCGGCTTACGATCCTCAGCTCCGTCGGGCAGCGGCCAGCTTCCTTCGTAAGCAGTATAGAAATCGGCTGAAAATCCGCCGAACATTTCGGTGAACGCCAGTTCGGCTTCGCGATCTCCGTAGTAAACCGCTGGGTCAAAAATCACCGGCTCATCACTTTCGTCAAACGCCGCGTTTCCGCCCCAGAGGTCGCCGTGAAGCAACGACGGGCGAGGCTCGTGCGCGCCGATGAGATCCGGAATCCGCTCCAGCAGCTGCTCGGCACCTCGAAACGTCGTCCCGCGCTTTTCCGCGAGCTGAAACTGAAACCCCAGCCGCTGCTCGGCGAAAAACCTACCCCAATTTCGATCCCAACCATTTTTCTGCGGCGTCGCGCCGATGTGATTGTCGCGTCGCCAGCCGAACTCCGGCGCTTCGACTCTGTGAAGATCCGCGAGCTGTTTTCCAAGGGCTGAACTGTCTCCGGAACCACACAGATCGATCGCCTCAATTACGAGAAACGCTTGAGAAGCGGCTGATCCCGATCCAATTACTTCAGGAACTCGGATCTTCCGTGAGGATGCGAGTTCAGCGAGCCCCTCGGCCTCCGCCTCGAACATTTCCAGCTTGTCGGACGAATTGAATTTTACGAAAAACCGCTCCCCGGTTCCATTCGTTAGAATCCGCGATCGTTGATGCAGCCACCGCCGACCGAGCGCATGTGAAAATCGCCAAGCGGCGTGCCGATGACCCTTTCGAAGGCGTCGATCATCTCCGGATTCATGTTTGAGACTTCCACATTTGGCGTAGAATCGCCTCATGAAATTCCTCCCGCTTTTTCTGATTTTTGCGCTTCCGCTCGCAGCCGATGAGCCCCAGCAGCTGCCGGATCTCCCAGCCGGAATCACGAGTTTCGGCGCTGCAGTTCACTCCGACGGAGCGCTCTACGTTTTTGGAGGTCATCTAGGCAAGGCCCACGAATACAGCAGGGACGATGTCCACAAACCGCTATTGCGTTTGAAACTTGGTGATGGAGCTGAGGCGAAATGGGAAGAACTCCCAGGCGAAGAGCCCGCTCTCGGCCCTGCGTTGGTCACGCACGAATCCGGTTTGATTCGGGTTGGCGGGATGCAGCCGAAAAACGCGAAAGGCGAGGAGCACGACATGCATTCGATCGCGCTCGCGAGCCGGTTTGATCCGGAAACGAACAAGTGGATCGGCCTGCCCGAATTGCCGAAGCCGCGTTCGAGCCACGACGCTTTCGTCTCCGGCGACAAAGTCTATGTTGCTGGCGGATGGCAGATGCGAGGCGAGGAATCGAGTCTTTGGGCAACGACGGTCGAAGTGCTCGATCTCTCAACCGAAAAGCCAGCCTGGCGGACTCTGAAACAGCCGTTTCGCCGCCGCGCTCTCGCTGTTGTGGCAACGGAAACGGAGCTGTTCTGCTTCGGTGGACTCGACAACGGCGGCGAAACCAGCCTTGAGGTGGACGTCCTCGATTTAGAGACTGAAGAATGGAGCAAAGGCCCCGAATTGCCCGATGGCCCCGTGAAAGGCTTCGGCTTAGCGGCAACGACGGTCGGCGGCGAGGTTTTCATCACCGGTTTGAGCGGCGAAGTTCATAGGCTGGATCGCAAAGCGGGAAAATGGGTCGAGATCGACAAGTTAGACGATGGCAGAATGTTTGCCCGTCTCGCTCCGGTTGATTCGGACACGCTGATCGTGGTTGGCGGAGGCACGCGCGAAGGCCGCGCGCTGAAGCTCGAATTGGTCGAGTTAGAATCCGATTGATGAGCGTCAATCGGCGGTCTTGAAAGCGTAAATCCCGCCGTCTTCGGCTGAAATGATGAGATAACCGCCCGCGATCGCTGGAGATGCCGCGATTCGCTCGCCGATCTCGTAGGTCCAGAGTTCTTTGCCTTCGGCGGTGTCGACCGCGTAGAGGCGGCCGTCGTCCGAACCAATGAAGATCGCGTTGTTCGTGACCACCGGCGAGCTATCGAAATTTCCGCGCGCTGAGAACTCCCAGATTTGCTCGCCGGATGTGCGATCGAGCGCGCGCAGCCGTTTGTCGCGGCCAGCTGCGTAAACGCGATCCGTCGTCACCGCTGGGGATGCCTGGTAGGGGAAATTTCGATCTTCGAACGTCCAAATCGTCTCGGCGGATTTGAGATCGATCGCTTGAACCTGCTCGCCATGGTGGGCGACGTAGGCGATTTCGTCCATGACCGCGCAGGAGTTCGCGATGTAGGAACCGACCTCGATCTTCTTCACTTCATCGCCGGTGGTGGCATCGAGCAAGTGCAGCATCGCGTCACAACCGCCGATGATCACGACTCCGGAAACCCGATCAACGGTCGGAGTGCCAATAACGTAGTTATCGGTTTCTGCGGCCCAGACTTTTTCGCCGGTTTTGGCGTCCAGCGCGTAGACAAAATAGTCGTAGCTGCCGAACACGACGAGCTCGCGGCCTTCCGATGTCGTGAAATAATTTACGCCGCCCAGAATCTGGTCGTTGCATTCGAACCGCCACACTTCTTCGCCAGTTTCGCGGTTCAGCGCGAACAGAAATCCGTCGCCAGAGCCAAAGTAGACGAGGTCTCCGACAATCGCCGCGCTTCCTTCGATTGTGGTGCTCTCGTCGGACTTAAAGGTCCATTTCAGCTCTCCGTCGTCGAGGTTCAGGCAATAAAATTCCCCATTTGATGAGCCGACATAAACTTTGCCGTCTGCGATCGCCGCTGTGGCGAGAATCGCGTCTTCCGTCTCGATCACCCACGCCAGTTCAAGCGGCAAGGGCATGTCGAGATCGATTACCCCGGTCATGTTGGAATCGCCCCGAAACGACGTCCAGTTTGAAGCCGCAGGGCTGGTTTTTTTAACGCTTTCTGGGGCTGGTTTCTCCTCACCGGTGTCTTCTTGACAGCCGGAAGCGAGAATCCCGATGCAAAGCAGGATGGGAAACGAAGTCTTTTTCATGGGGCGAAGATTAGGAGTTGAGCCGCAGTTGGCAACACGATTCAGGGGCATCAACGGCACTCTTTCCGCACCGTGGATTTGTTGGACTCAGCGCTCGCGAATTTCTTGCGGGGTGGGGGACCACGTCCCAAACTCTCGGAATGAGGTCGAGCCTTTATTTTATCATTTCCGTCGCTCTGGTCGCGTTCGCGAACACGAACGCAGGCGAGTTTGTTCAAAGCTGGAAAGCCTGCGCGGCGAAGGGAGATGCCTTTCGCCAGGAGTCAGCAGCTGCTGACGGGCCCGGTGCGCCTGGCGTTCGGAAATATGCGCCGGATCGGCTGATCGACGTCAAACATCTTAAGCTTGAGGTGACGCCGGATTTCGACAAACGAACGATTGAGGGCACCGCGACGATCACGTTTTCTCCAATTGCGACGCCGCTGGATGAAGTCCGTCTCGACGCGATCGATCTTGCGATAAGCGAGGTTCAATCTAGCCATGCAGTCGAAGATCACTACGTAGATTATGCCAATCTGGTAGTTCTATTTAAGGAGCCCATTCCAGCGGGCGAGGAAGTCTCGGTAACGGTCTTTTATTCGGCTGAACCGCAGGACGGTCTGTTTTTCCGCACCCCGGCGATGGGCTACAAAGAAGGGGATTCGCATCTCTGGTCTCAAGGCGAACCGCAGAAGCATCGCCATTGGTTTCCGAGTTATGATTATCCCAATGAGCGGTTTACGACTGAGGTGATTTGTACCGTGCCGGAGGGAATGATTGTTTTATCCAATGGTCGGCTTATTGAAACGAAAGAAGTGGAGGGCGGAGGTAAAATGTTTCATTGGCTGCAGGATCAACCACACGTGAACTACTTGATTTCTCTGGTTGCCGGGCATTTCAAGCATCTAGAGGACGATCATGGTGAAATTCCGTTGGCATTTTACACGCCGCCTTCGGAATTTGAGCAGGCGGCTGGGTCGTTTATCGATACGAAAGCGATTCTCGAGTTTTTCGAGCAGGAGACGGGAGTTCCGTATCCCTGGGATAAATATTTCAGCGTTTGTGTTCAAGGATATCATTTCGGCGGGATGGAGAATACGAGCATGACGACTTTGACGACACGAACTCTTTTCAGCCCGGAGACTGAGAATATTCATACCAGCCGACATCTCGACGCTCATGAAGCCGCTCATCAGTGGTTCGGCGATCTCGTGACCTGCAAAGACTGGACGCATCTTTGGTTGAATGAAGGTTTTGCGACCTACTACACTGAGCTTTACGAAGAGCACAAACTAGGAAGAGATTTCCTGCTCTACAATATGTATAGCAAGGCGAAAGGTATTCTGGACAACAAGGATGAAAAGCCGATTGCGTGGCGTGGCTACAAAATGCCATTCGAGCAGTTCGATTATCGGGCCTATCCGAAGGGGGCTTGGGTTTTACACATGCTTCGGTCGCAACTCGGTTCGGAATTGTATCGAAAATGCGTCAAGACCTATTTGGACCGACATCGCGGCGGTGTTGTGGTGACAGAGGATCTTAATGCTGTTATTGAAGAAGTTACCGGGCGTTCTTTCGACGGTTTTTTTGATCAGTGGGTTCATCACGGCGGCGAGCCGACGTTGCAGGTTGATTATGGCTGGGATGGCAAGAAAAAGCGGGCCAAGTTGACGGTTTCCCAGATTCAGAAGCTCAGCGAGCGGGTTTTGCTGTTCGATTTTTCTCTTCCGATTCGGTTTTATACTAAGGAAGGTTCTTACGATTTTGTTGTCGATATTCGACAACCTCGCGAAGACTTTCTCTTTGAGCTTCCGGATGCTCCAACCGCGGTTCGCGTCGATCCTGACTACACGGTTCTGGCTGATATTCGCTTGAAAGTTCCGGGTCCGCTTCAAGACGCTCAAGTGGCGATGGAAGGCGACGTGATTGGTCAGATTCTTGGGATTAAGATGATTAGCGGGCGAAAAGATCAGAAGACGTTAGATCTATTGACCGATCGGCTGAAGAAGGATCCGTTTTATGGCGTCCGCGTCGAAGCGGCGCGCGCAATTGCTGATCGGCAATCGCCAGAGGCTTTGCAGGCGCTGATCGACGGCTTGAATCAGGAGGACGCGTTGGTTCGGAGGGAAGTGGTGAAGGGAATTGGACGATTTTATCGCCCGATGGCTCGCCAGCAGCTGCTGATGGTTGTTGAAAAGGAAAAGAATCCGGAAATCGTCGCCATTGCGCTCGAAGGTCTTGGCAAGTTTCCGGAAGACGCGATCGATGAGGCGCTGATCGCGGCGCTGGACCGGGATTCGTACCGGCATCGAATCGCAAGAGCCGCGTTAGCTGGAATTGGTAAGCAGGATGATCCGGCTTTTGTTGATCCGGTGCTCGCCCATCTGCGTGAAAAATCGGACGAATTTGAGGATCGCGATCTTGGGAATGCACTCAAGGTTTTGGGCGGATTGGCGCGGAGTTCCGAGCCTGAGAAGCGGGATGAAGTCCGCGAGTTCATCGGCGGTTTTTTGACTGATCCTAGAAACCAGCTCACGGCTCCAACGATCGAAGGACTGGGCGCTTTGGGAGATCCCAGAGCCATCGCGACGCTTGAGGCGTTCCAAGCTGAGGGCGGGCCCAAGCAGCGTGAAGCTGAGACTGCGCGCAAAATGATCGAGCAACTGAAGGGGCAGGGGCGACCGAGCAAGCAGCTGACCGATCTGCGTGGTGAGGTTCTTGATCTCCAGCAGGAAATTGAGCAGCTCCGAGGGATGATCGAAGAAATGCGCAAAGAGCCAGTAGCACCGGAAAATTGATATCCGCTGGAATTCGGCTTGTCTTCGGCCCATTCCACGGAATTTTACCCCTCATGAAATTGTTCATCAAGACCCTCTCCCTTGCGATCTTAGGTTTGATCGCGTCGTTTTCATTCTCGGCCTGCACAACTTATGAAAACGGCTATGACGACGATCGCCGCGGTGAAAGTTACGGCGATGAAGGCCGAGGATACCACGAGGCCGAACGTGATGCGGATGAGGAACGGCGAGATGACCATCGACGTGGCTATTGATCCGACGAGAACTCGAGTCGCCACGATTGCGATTCGATAAAAACAACTCAAGGTTGGGGCATGAATTTACTGAAGTTCATCGCTCTGACCTTTTTCTTTGCGTCTACGGGATCGCTCTTTGCCGAAGACGAGATCTCGCTGACAAAAACAGACGAGGCCCTGATCCTCAAGCGCGGCGAAACACCGATCCTCACTTATCACATCGCCGAGGTTCCTCCGCCTGAAGGTGTTGATCCGATTTACAATCGCAGCGGCTTCATTTATCCGCTCAACGCGCCGGGCGGCGGGGTCGTAACTGGAATTCATCCGGATGACCACTATCATCACCTCGGTCTCTGGCATGCTTGGGTAAATTCCGAATTTGGCGACCACAAACCTGATTTCTGGAACCTCGGAAAGGCGAAAACCGGTCGAGTTCGATACGCTTCAACAAAGGAAATCCGCGAGTCGGGATTTACCGTAATCCAAGAGCAAGTGGCTTATCTCAATGGGGTCGACGCCGAGCCGACTGTGATTCTTGAGGAGACTTTCTCGATCGACGTCGCGTTCGTCGATGGTGCGAATGTGATCGATTATGTCGTATCCCAGAAAAACGTCGCTGATAGGCCGTTGGTTTTTCCGGCCTATCGCTACGGAGGAGGAATCGCGTATCGCGGGCCACATTCGTGGAACAAAGATAATAGCGACTACCTGACTTCTGAAGGTCTTGATCGAACCAACAGCCACGCGACTCGAGCACGTTGGGTCGCGATGTTTGGTCCGGCGGAAGGAACCGGTGAGCCGGCGACCGTCGCGATTCTTTGCCATCCGAAGAATCACGATGCGCCCCAGCGAATTCGCACTTGGGACAACGGAAACATTTTCTTCAACTACGTGCCGGTTCAAGAAACGAGCTGGTCGATCGAGCCCGGCGAATCGGTGACCTTGCGTTATCGGTTGGTGATTTTCGACGGAAAATCGAGTGCGGATTCGCTCGAAGCGCGTTGGAAAGCCTACGCGAAATAACGTCCAAAGAAATGCCACCCCGTTGCGGGCGGCGGGTTCCTGAACATACTGTGGGTTGGCACGCTTCTCACGATTTCAACTACGCAGCGGCTCCGGGCTGGAATTCTCGCGATGTTCTTCAGATTTGTTTTTGGGCGAGCAAACAGGACAACGATCGAGCTTCAATAATCGGTCTTCTATCTGCGGGTCATTTAGTGTCCTGCCAGACCTCCTGCTCTTTGAGGGATTATACCCACAGATGTCACAAAAAATAGAGCGCTTCAGTTGGTAGTAGGTGATCCAAATGATGAGCACTGCGATCCAGAGGCTAATGAGAATAAATTTTGCCACCGAAATCCAGATCAACGTAACCAATAAAGGAATTGTTGCCGCCAATACACCAAGATGAAAAAGGAGAGAAAATCTCCCAAGGAGTATTTTCCAATATTGGCCACGGCTCCGAACCCATCGGTATGAGTCGGAATCATTATAGGAGGCAGTCTTCCTGAAGCGCGTCACATTTCTTTGCAGTCCAGTCAATCGCGATACCGCATCAGTCCGGCGACGATTTCTTCGGCGAGGATTTTTCGGTACCATTCGGCAGAGCAGCGCTGCTTCTCCCAACGGTTGCTCAGAAATCCGCCCTCGATCAGAATTGCTGTGCACTGGGTAACTCGAAGCACTTTTAAGTTTTCCTTTTTTACACCTCGATCTTTAGTGTTAACCTTTCTCGTCAGCTGCGCCTGAACCATTTCTCCGAGCTTCTGACCTTCAGCGCTCATGTAGTAGGTTTCGATCCCACTGATCGATTTATCCGGATGCGCGTTGAAGTGAAGTGATATAAAAACGGTGTCCGGATGCTTGTTCGCAATCGCGGCACGATCTCCAAGCTCGACGTAGACATCTTCGCGTCGGGTCAGGATCACATTGATTCCGCGATCTTTCAGCAGCAGCTCAATTCGCAACGCCAGATCCAAGGTGAGTTGCTTTTCGAAAATCCCGTAAACCGAGCCAGGGTCTTCACCGCCGTGACCAGCGTCGATCACAACCGTGGTAAACGCTTGAGATCCCTCATTTCCGGCCAAAACCAAGACCAGAGCCGCGATAGCAACGGAGACGGAATTCTTCAGCTGACGGCGGGAAGCAAACATCGAGAACAGTTCGCAAAATAGCCGCTTTGGCGGTCTGCGGGCAAGAGAAACTTAAAAAAACTTAAATAATCGAACTGTCAGGATTCTTGGCCGCTTCCAATTCGATTGGCGAGTCGATTTTCAGATCGAGATTGAAAAAATCCCGGAAAACTTCGCGATAGACTTCGCGTTTAAAAACCGGCAGACAATTTAGCTCAAACTCCTCAGGCGCGATCCACTTGAACTGTGCGAACTCCCTCTCGTGGAAATTGAGATCGAAATTCTTGTCCATTCCGCGAAACCGACACAGAAAATAAGTCTGATCCTGGCCGCGCCATTTGCCGTTCTTCGAGTGGGTTTTCGGGAATTTGTATCGGTAGCCAGTTCGACAGGCCGCGAGTTCGTAAAAATTGGGAGCCAAGCCCACTTCCTCTTCGACTTCGCGCTTCAAGGCCGCAATCAGGTCCTCTCCGTCGTCGACGCCGCCCTGCGGGAACTGCCAGGCACCACGAATCTTTATTCTTTCGGCAACTAGAATTTTTTTGTCGGCGCGCAGAAGAATTGCCGCTACGTTAGGGCGGTATTTTGCCATACGGCGGGTAGAATTGCGTTCCTTTGCCCGTCGTCAACCAAATCTACCTTTAATTCTAAAGACCAGCCTCCGTGATTGACTCCTTTTTTCGGCTTCTGAGCTCGCGCGCCTTCTGGATCGCCGTCGCGTGTACGTTGATTCTGGTTTTCGCTTATCTTTTCGGTTACCGGTGGCGGCCTTCGATTGCGGTCCAATTCAAGCAGCGTGCCTTTCTTGAATCCCTGGAAGACAATTCGGAGGATGAACTTGCTGACTTGGTTTCGGCTGACTATTCGGATTCCTGGGGGCTGAAGAAGCCAAAGTTGACTCAAGCTTTTAAAGATCTTCGTCGTCATTTTCTTTTTTTGAATTTCGAGGCGTCAGACATCAAAGTCGCGCTCGATGGAGACGAAGCGCGGGTTTCCGCGATCGTTAAGCTGAGCGGCCGAGGTTCCCCGATCGCCGAAATCATCATGGATCGGGCTAACCGGGTGGAAGCGCCTTTTGTCTTCGTCTGGCGCAAGGAAGGCGGTGCGCCGTGGAAGTGGCGTTTGGTCAGCGTGACGAACGCGGACCTTCCGGATCTCCAAGGCTACCGACCGGGCGATGGAGGGTTGATGGACGAATTTTGACACGCCCGGAACTTGCCCGATAGTCCGGGGTTCCAAGCCCACATTCCGATGAAAACTCACCTTCGCCTTCTCCTTCCTCTTATCCTCGCTTTACCCGTTGCGGCGTCTGCGCAGAACCCGAACACGACGACTCCCGCTGCGCAGGGGACCGGAGATTCCGTCGTCGATGGCTGGCGCGGCTACCTCAGCATCGATTATTACGGCAATAAATTCATTATCCCGTATGCTAGGATCGTTTCGATCAGCCAGGCTGAGTATCTCGTCGATGGTGGAGGAAAAGTGATCGAGTTGACGATCGATACGACCGGTCAGGCGACTGGAAGATTCTACTTTCTCGATACCGTCCTGGCCGACACGCCGCTTAACGCCGGGCAGATTGTCAATAACCGCGTTAAAGGCATTCAGAATCGCGTTGGCGACAAAACCGGAATCGACACGCGCGCGGTCGTAAAACACTACCCGGACACGACTCACGCCAAGACGATTGAATTCAATGTCCGAGCGAAAGGCCATCTCAAGGTTCTTCTCGATCACATCACGCACGAGTGGATCGAAGAAGGCGGCCGCGGCGATGGGCGCACGTTGCGTTTTGAGTAGAGCTTAGCCGGATGGAGCGAATTCTCATTACGGGCGCGACCGGTTGTATCGGTTCTGCGGCTTGCGCTTGGCTTCGCGCGAACGGGTTTTCGGACCTCGTTGCGTTCACGCGTACGGGCGAGGCCGAAGGCATGGAAGCGATCGCTGGCGATATCGCGAATCGAGATCAGATCGAAGCGGCCGTGGCCAAGGTCAGGCCTGCGCGGATCATTCATCTCGCCGCGTTTCAATCGCCGGATTGCCAGTCGCAGCCGTTTCGAGGGATGGAAATTAACGTCGAAGGTACGAATCATCTCTTCCGAGCAGCTGCTGGGCTTGGTTCCGACCTGAAGCGCTTCGTTTTTGCGAGTTCGTCGGCCGTTTACGGGCCTCGCAGTCTTTATCCGGGGGCCACGGTTTGCGAGGACGGAGGGCTCCAGCCGCCTAACCTTTACGGATACTGGAAAGTCGCTGGAGAAGGCGCTGCGCAGGCTTTTCACGCCGAAACCGGGGTTGCGACCGTCTCGCTTCGACTGGCAACGACCTACGGGCCAGGCCGAGATCGCGGACTGACATCAGCCCCGACGTCGGCGATGAAAAGCGTCGCGCACGGGGAATCGTTCGCGATGCCTTACCACGGTCGTGAGCACTACCATTTCGTCGAAGATGTCGGCGCGGCGTTCGCGATTTCGGCGACTGCTGAGTTTTCCGGGTATGATGTTTTCAATCTTCGAGGTCAAACGCGAGCGACGACGGATTTTCTAGATTTGGTTAGCGGACAAGCTGCCGGAATTGGGCTGCCGACGGCGCAACTTTCGACTGCGGAGGGCGCGCCCGAATCTTTCTTCGTCTGCGATTTGGACGACGCAAAAATTGTCGAGCGATTTCCAGAAATGCCGCTCACGCCGCTAGACGAAGGGATCGAAAAGTCGCTGCGATTTTTTGCAGCCTGACTGGACTAAAATCCCAGGTCTTCGATCACCTCTGGATCGTCCGACAGCTTCAGCATCGCCGCGCCGAGGGTCTTAGCATGTTGGCTCGTGACGCGCTTCGCATTTTCACGAGAGGTGCCGTCACGGAATAACGCCATGAGCTGGCTGGAGATTTGAGTCAGCGCGGTCGATAGCTCTTGGGTGCGAGGCTCAACTCGCGAATTGTAACGCCTGAAATCAGCCAGAACCGCGGAGATTCGGTCCACATGCCGGTCGTCAGCGTTGAGGGCTTCAATCAAATCGGAGTAGCCGCTGAAGAGTTTTTCGAGCGATCCGTTGAGCGAGAGAGTCTTCGGCAAAGTGCCGTTCACAGCCTGCTGCATCACCTCGGCTGAGGCGTGATCCGGCGCGAGTTTGACGATTTTAGAAACTAACGCTTTTCCCTTCGGCGAACGAACCACGTCCATGACTTTCGCCTTGTCGAAATTTGCCTGGAGACGTGCAAAATCGTTAATCGCGTTCTCAATCTCTGAAGGTCGTTCTGAGCTTGCGACTCGCCAGGCGGCTTCGAAATTTTCGACCGCGAAAACCTGCATGTTCGCCAGAACTCGCGCTTCGCCGAGAAGTGCGAGATCGGTCAGAGCATAGCGGTTTGCCTCGGGAATGATCGCCACGCGCACGCCGTTTTTTTCGGCTTCGCGGAGTCGTTCGACGATTCCCTTAATCGGCTGGACGGACCCGTCTGAATTTAGCGTTCCAATGCAGCAAACTCCGTCGGCCAAGGGCATTCCCTCGATCAAGCCCTCGACCAACAACGCGCAAGCTAACGATGAAGATATCCCATCTTCGTTCTTTGCAACCGAGTTATAGCCAAACTCGATTCGCCCGGTTTTCAGCCAGTCGCCGTGGCGGATAGAAAGGTAGTTCACGACCTCAGGTAGGCCGGCGTTGTTCGATTTCGGATGACTTGGATCGAAGACGATTCGTTCGTTTCGATCCAGACGCTCCCGTGTCGGGTTCAACCTCGCCGTCAACCGATTCAATTCCGGCAAAGTAGATTCCTTGCCGATCCTGATCATGAAAACCGTATCGGTTTCGAGCTCAGGCAGGCGTAGCGCAAGCCCATCAAAATCGTTACCCGGCTCATCTCCGGTTCGGACAGTCACCCTGCCATCAGAGCGGGATTTCAAGCTCTTTAGAACGAGCCGAGGCCACGGCGGAGCTGGATTCTGACGGCGGTAAGCGGCGTGAGTTCGTTTGAGTTTCTGGTTACCCGAATGGACGTCTCGACAGGCATCGAGGAGCATGGAAACCAGAAGTTTGGCCTTCGGCGAGCGAGCTTTTCCCCCGAGAGCGTAGGTCGTGGCCAGCAGCTGCTCGGCTGCTTGCTCGTCAGTGAACTTCGATTCGATCGGAGGCGGTTGACGTCCGAATTTTGACTCGATGTTGGCCGTGTAAGCTGGCTCGAACTCGGGATCGATCGACAGCGCGACCGCAAGAAGCTGGGCTGGAGTTTTCCCTCGATATTTTCCGCTGCAGGCGAGGACGACGAGGCATTCCTTGAGTCCATCGAGGGAGCTCTGGTTCACTCCCAGGCCCTTCGCCGTCACCAGCGGCTTCAGAGAATTTTCGGTGTCAAAAAAGTAGGACCCACCGGGGATTTTTTCACCTGTCTGAGCTTCGAGGGCACCGGAAAACAGGAAAAGGAAGAGAATTGGAAGTAGTCGTCGGACATTCATTATTCACTGTCCTTTCCGTCGTCGGCATCGAGTTCTTCAATCAAATCCGGAAGCTCTGAGATTTCTTCCAAAGCATCATAAATTTCCACCAACGAACGGCCAACGGCCAGGGAGTTGGTAGGGTTTCGATTACCGTTCATTTTGTCTAACGAACCGCGAAACTGACGAATTCTAGCGAGAAGTTTGACGACGTCTTCGGGTAAAAGGGTTTCAAGACGCTGCATCCGAGCGGCGGAGCTTTTCAAGCGGCTCGCCGTAACCGACGGAGGCGCATCGATCTCAACAACCGGCCTGCCGTTGCCCGCGCGATCGACGCTGACGACCTGCATGACGTAGGCCAGTTCACCCATCAGCTGCTCAAGCGATCCGTTCAGCGAAAGCCGCTTCGGTGCCGAGCCGGAGGCCACCTGACGCATGAGCTGGGCCGAGGCGTGATTGGGCGTTCGCTCAAGAATTTGCGTCAGCAGCTGCTGAGCTTCGGGAGTTTTGATCACGTTGACAACGCCGCCCGAAAACTGAGCTTGGAGCTTAGCAAAATCGGCCATCGAGGCCTTCATTTCGGGCGAGCGATCCGTTCGAGCCAGTGCCATCGCCTCTTCAAATTCGTTGACCACAAAAACCTGGAGCCTGGCGAGATTTTCGGCTTCACCGAGCACGACCAGATCGTTGAGCGCGTAACTATTTTCGAACGGCACAGCAATCAAGCTAGCGCCAGATTTTTCCGCTCCGCGAAGTTTCGCGACCACGCCGCCGATCGCACCGACGGTTCCGTCTGGGTTGATCGCGCCGGAGCAGGTGAAAGCCGGATCGACCTTAAAACCGGTGACAATCGACTCGATCATCAAAGCGCAGGCCACGCCAGCAGAGTCACCGTCTTTGAAGACGAATTTTTCCTGGAACGCGAACTCGACGTAGCCCTCGTCGAACCAGTCGCCGTGCCGTTTCGCCATGAACGATTTCAGGTTGATGAGGCTTTCCTCCATGTAATCGCCAACCTCCTGGTTAAAGCGGACTCCCTCGGCGCTGCCTCGCCTGTCAGCGATGTACGTGGCGCTCATCCGGCTGCCTTTGCCGGCCATCATGCCGTTAGGCAGCTCCCGAATCAGCAGCGCACGCGCACCGGATTGAGTCTGCTTCAGCTGGAGGCCTGTCTTTGGAAACTGAGCTGCGACGATCGTTTTCGGACCAGATCCGCGACCGATTTCGACGAGGTTATTTCGCCAGTCGAACGGCGGATTTTCCCGCAAAAACATGTCTCGCGTGTAGGTCAGTTTCGGATCTTCCGGATAGATCGCGAAACAGATGTCGAGCAACATCGAGGAAAGTTTTTTCGAGTCCTCAGATCCGGTCTTCTTCCAGCTTTCCTGGATTCGGTAGGCCGAGTCGACTAACTTGCGAGCAACTTCATCGGGGTTGAAGTCGGATTCGATTTTGTAAGGCGGCTGCTCTTGCTCGAGTCCAGCGTTCAACTCAGTAAGGTCGGGATTTTCCGGATCTAACGCCAGACCAACGACCACCATTTGCGCTCGAACGCGGTTTGGAATCACGATGTTCCCGGAAAGCAGCGCGAGGTCCGGCGCGATCGAATCGAGCGTCTCCGACTCGACTGAAATCTTAGCTCGCTCGAAAGGTGCGGGCTCAGTTTTCCCGAAAAACCAAGGATCGATGAGCTGCGCGTTTGATTGATTCGCGATGCAGATCAACCCGAGAGCTGCCATCAATTTTAAAGACCCGCGAACCGTCATCCATTCTTCCTACCGAATTCCTAAGAAGTCATCAAGCACAAACGGCTGTGAATGAAAGTGGCGAGGGCTCTGTAGTGGTGGCTTCCAGCCGCCATTGGCCGCTCGACGAGGGCTCTTGGCG
>JBLHKS010000094.1:0-26143 GCA_047620505.1 Verrucomicrobiales bacterium
ATAAACGAACGCCATGTCATCGATGCAGGTGGCGAGCTTCGGAAGCAGGTCGCTCATCCAGAGCCCAGATTCGCCGTGTTGGCGGAATTTCCAGAAACTCGGCTGACAATTTCCCGGTTTGGAAGCGAAAAATTGGAGCTTACCATCCGGATCGAAAGGCTTTCCAGCGCGGCGTTCCAACTCCGGCTTATAATCGTAGGTATCGACGTGGCTGAGCCCGCCGGAGCAGAAAATCTGAATCACCTGTTTCGCTTTCGCCGGGTGATCCGTCGTCGCTCCGGCATCCAGAGCCGAAAGTGCTAACGCCCCGATTCCACCTCCGGCTTGGGAAAGAAACTGGCGCCGACCCAGCTGAGGGCTTCTGGTTTGATAGGCTGAATTTGAGATCATTACTCGGGCACGCGCGAAGAACGCAGCTTTGGCAATTGACAGCTAACGCGGCGTTCGTCTAACGTTTCGTTGAGTTGAATGGAGAATTGGAATGCTTATTGATGGTTCAAAGCTTGGTTTTGCGTTGGTGATCGCCTTGGCGTGTGCTGTCGGCTCAAACCGCGCTCAAGCTGCCCCGAATATCCTTGTTCAACCCAGCGACGATACGACCACCGTTGTATTCCCGGCCTTTTTTCAAGTCTCTGCTCAGGCTTCATCCGGGAGTTTGAGTTATCAGTGGTACAAAGGAAATCGCGGGGTAACGACAGATCCGCTTGGAAGTGGATTTTCCTTCCTCACAATTCCGAACCCTGAGACGGCTGACGAGGGTCTCTACTGGGTTCGCGTCACCGATGGCTCTGGCAGCATTGACTCAGCAGCTGCTCAGCTCACGGTGGTGCCGAATCAGCCGGCTACCCCGTTTGTTACGATTGGTTTGTTTGTCGATCGTGTTCGAGTCCACTGGAATCCGGCCGCCGGTGCCGATCAGTATCGAATCTACCGCGAATCGACGACGCCCGGGTCTCACATCGGAACAACAACCGCACCTCACTTCTACGACACGACCGCAACGCCCGGGCAGAATTACCGATATTATGTTTCTGCGTTGGATGCGCAGGGGGATGAGAGCGCGCTGTCTTCCCAACGAATTGGTTTCCGGGCCGCCGCGCCGTTGAATGGCTCGCTGATTCCCATGACCGACGTCGGCGGCTTCGTATTCGGCGAAGGAAACGATCGGCTCTTCGTCAGCTCGTCCACAGGGGCAGTCGAAGTCTACGACATCCCAGCAAAAGAAGTAATTGACGATTTCATCCTCGGCGGGCAGCTGCCAAATCTGGACGTGGATCCGAATGATGAATTTCTACTTGTTTCCCAGTACGCTCAGAACATTCCCACAGGAGTCGTAACCAAAATTGACCTTGCGACCCGAATTGTCTCAGACTTTACCTGGGTGCTGAACAACGCTGAGAGGAGCGCTTTCAATACTACTGTTCTCTCCCCCCAAAAGGCGCTGGTAACGAGCAATCAGCGGATCCTGTCACTGGATATTCCGACCGGGATTTTTACGGATAAGAGCCCACAGAACGGAAGTCTGTGGCGCAATCCTCTGCGCAACAAGGTCCTCGCGTACCGGGGTGTAACTGGCGGACCATGGCGTGTTTACGATGTTGCGGGCGATAGTTTTGGCACAGAATACAGTTCCGGGACGGCGCTGGCTCAATGGTTCTCTGTTAACTTTGACGCAACCCGAATTGCAAAAACGGAGACGGGCGGGACTCAGATTTTTGATCAGGCGGGAACGAATGTCACGAGCAATTCCAATTTGGGTGGTTCTATCTTTTCTCCGAATGGAACGCTGTTTTATTCTGTCGACCTTGGGGCGGACAAAGTTCGAGCCTACGAAACGTCAACTTGGACCGAATCGTTCAACGTCGACGTTCCCGGCGGAATAACACCTCCGCTGCGACTGGATATTCAGGTCCGACCGGATGGGCGGCTTTTGGCCGTTGAAGCCGACGACGGAATCCGCCTGATTGACCTGACGGGCTTCCTTCCGGATGCGCCGCCGAATCCAGCTTTTAATGTGGTTGCCAGCGATGGGACGTCGCCTGACCAAGTCGATTTGAGCTGGTCGGCTCCCTTGGATACGATTGAGTATCATGTCTACCGGAATACGGTCGACGATTCCAGTTCAAGCACGCAAATCGCTACCGGTCTGACGTTAACGAATTATGTCGACTCGACAGTTTCTCCAGGTGTCGTTTACTTTTACTGGGTCGAAGCATCCAACACGCATGGGACAAGTGGGTTTGGGAATTCTGACTCCGGATTCCGTCAGATCGGCGAGCCTGGCGGGGTTTCCTCGTCAAATAACCTCGGCTCCAAAGTGGTCGTAAATTGGAGCGCGGTGAGCGGTGCAACGGGCTATCGGGTTTATCAGGGAACAACGGCGACAGTCAGCGGTTCTGAGCGGTTGGTTGGGACAACGGCGGGGATGACGATTGACGATCTCGCGGCAAATTTTCCGGCGAATACGGCTCTTTATTGGTTTGTCAGCGCCGTCGCGAACGGTATCGAAGGTTCGCCGAGCGTCGGTGCCGAGGGGCAGCGGCTTTTCGCTCCACCGGCGACTGTCAGCGCGACGACAACGAGCGTTGGCCTGATCACTGTCGACTGGGCGACCGTCGGAGACCCGATCGATGGCTATCGGGTTTTTCGAAGCCTGACTGATAACTTCGCTTCCAGCATTCAAGTATCGACGACGCCGACGCTCAGCTTCGAGCAAGACTTTAATGCCGTCGAGCCGCAGCTTGACTATTTCTATTGGGTCAGGCCCTTTTCTGCGGCTTTTGAGGGCGAGCTTAGTCCTTCGGCCCGCGGATTTCGAGTAGGCGGCGTCTACGCCGATTTCGTGACGACTTACGGATTAACCGGCACCGAGGCTGAATTGATCTCAAATCCGGATGACGATGATGACTCAAACCTGGCCGAGTGGGCATTGGGCGGGTCCGATCCAAAAGATGCCGGCGTGCAGTCGCAGTCTATCGGTCAGGTGCGCTTCGTCGATTCTGCGGATCATTTCACGCTTTGTTATCTGCGATTGATCGGCGGGACAACGACCGGAAATCGCTACGAATCTGAAAACGTGGAATACCTTGCCCAAGGAACCGTCGGGCTAGGGGACTGGGATCAAACTCCGATCCCGATCGCCGCGCCATCGGGGCTGCCGGCACCGCCAGCTGGTTATGAATGGGGGGGTGTTAGGCTTCCTTTTACCGCAGTGCAGTTTCCGTCTGGATTTATTCGGATCGATGTGAGCTCGCTCTAAGTTCCGGTGGTTGGAATTGTCTTCAAGGGGGCAATTTCTAATCCATTCGCCGGTTCGCAACGATCGGTTTTCGACTTGCGGCTGGCGTTTGAAACCGCCTTGGTAGCCGAAATTACTGATGATGAGAACCCCCATTCTGTTGACGATCTTCACCGCCGCCGCGCTCCCCCTGGCGGCCCAGGACAACGCACAACCTGCGACTCCCGAACCTCCCGCGCCCGCGCCAATTCCAGCAGCAGCTGCTGAGCCGAAGGCACCCGTTGATCCGGAGGTTGCGAAGCTAAAAAAGGAAGTCGAACGCCTTCATCTGGAGCGAGACAAGCTCCTGGCCGAGGTCGCGATTGCCGAGGCAGGGCTCAAGATTGAACTCGCTGATCGGCGGGGCGAAATGGAGCGTTCCAAACTCGAATTGGAAGAAACGCAGGCCGCGGCGCGCAGTCAAGAAGTCGGCGCGAAGAAGGCTGAACTGGAACTCGCACTGCTCGAATCGCAGATCGCTAAAGCCGAGATGGACGCGACTGTCAGCCGTCTCAAAAAGAACGAAGAAGAGCTCAAAGCGCAAGTCACCGAGCTAACCTATGAAGTTCAGCAGAAGGACAAGGAACGCGAGCGAGAAAATTACGCTGACCAGAAACCGGTCTATCTCGAGGAGCCGTTCCAGGGCGGCACGCTGATCATCAGCGACAGACGAATTGAGCTTAATGGTGTGGTCAATACCCACACGGCGACTCACGTTTCCGAGAGAATCAACTACTTCAATAATCGCAGCACGGAGTATCCGATTTTCATCGTGATCGACGACAGCCCGGGCGGATCGGTCATGTCTGGCTACAAAATTCTCAAGGCGATGGAAAGCAGCGAAGCGCCGGTTTACGTCGTCGTAAAATCTTACGCGGCGAGCATGGCGGCGGTGATCACGACCTTGGCTGACCGTTCGTTTGCTTATGAGAATGCGATTCTCCTTCATCATCAGCTGAGCGGAATTGTAGCCGGAAACAGAACCGAGCTTCTCGAGGAAGTTGATGAAACCGAAGACTGGTGGGTGCGCCTCGCAAAGCCCGTGGCCGACAAAATGGGAATCGGACTCCAAGAATTTGTGGACCGGATGTACGAAGAGGAATCCACAGGTGACTGGGACGAATTCGCAGACAAAGCGGTCGAATTAAAGTGGGTAGACACGATTGTTCAAGAGATCCGTGAGACTTCGCTCGTCAAGAATCCCGACGCCGGAAAACCGAAGGTTACGATCACGCCGAAGGCCTCGATGACCGAAGATTTTGTCGACGAAAGCGGCATGATTTTCTCGGTCGACGAACGCGGCCGGCCGATGTGCATCCTTCCGCGGCTCAATCCGAAAGATCGTTGGTGGCTCCACAATCCGGATGGTTTTTACCGCGCACCTTGAGCCAGAAAAAACGATGCTTTACGGAATTTCTCCGCTGTTAAGCCCGGAGCTGCTCGCCGTCCTGTGCCGCATGGGCCACGGCGATCAAATCATCCTGGCAGACGCACATTTTCCCGGCGAGTCGGTCGGTCCACAGGTTCTGCGCGCCGACGGGCTCCTGATTCCGGACCTGCTCGACGGCATCCTGCCTTTGTTCGTAACCGATACCTACACGGAGGAATCCGTTCTCATGATGGCTCCGGTTGAGGGCGACACCGCGGATCCTGAGGTCGAAAAACGCTATTGGGATCGAATCTCCAAAGTCTGGCCAGAAACCCCGCCGCTTCAGAAACTGGAGCGCTTTGCGTTCTACGAGCGAGCTAAGAATGCGTTCGCTGTGGTCATGACCGGCGACACCGCGAAGTACGGAAACGTCATTCTGACCAAGGGCGTTACGCCAGCTTCCTAACGAGTCACCACCGTCTGCTCCACGCCTTGCTGAGCGACTAGCCGCTCGGCCCAGGTGTTGGCCTCTTTCGCTTGAACAAAATTGCGCTGGCTCACGACGCGATGCAGAACTTGCCCGTCGGTCTTCAGGACCATCGCCGCGATTCCTTTGCTTTGAAGCTCTGACTGGAGCAAAAGCGCGTTTTGGCTTTGAGCGAAAGCACCGAATTGGACTCGGAAGTTGTCGGCAGCTGCTGGCTCTTTCGGGGGCGTCACCGGAGTTGGTTTGGGTGTTGGCGCGGGTGCGGGAGCAGGCTTTGGCTGAGCTGCCTGCGGAGGAATCCCGGCCACTGGCGTCAGGTTAGGTTTTGGCTTAGGCGTCGACTTTTTTTCGGCTGGCCGCTCTGCGCGAATCGCCGCCACAGCTGAAACCGGCGTCAAGCGGATCAGCGGCCTTGCCTCATTCGGCCTCAGCGGGGTGAGTCGGTGTTGAACGATTTCCGGGCGGTTTTTTGCAGTCGAAGTCAGCGAAACGTTCGCTCTACCGCTTTGGACCAGCCCAATTTGCTGAGCCGCAGCACGCGAAACCGCGACGATTTCGACCGCATTCGCCGCAAGTCGATCGTTCACTCTGACGTCGATGCTCTTACCATTCGTTTGGTTGGTGACGCGAATCATGGTGTCGATCGGCAGCAATCGATGGGCAGCCGACAGGACCGTGCGATCGTAAATTTCGCGAGAAAAAGTGAACTCGCCCTGGCGAGAATCGGGAATCATCGCCGCTTCTCCGGTCTCGATATAATTGGCCGCTAATCGTGGGCTTGATGTCTGGGCCGTCAGCGAAGAGATCGTGAAAACCAGCGAGAGCGAGCTGGCGAAAAGGAAAAATCGAAACGGCAAAATCATAAGCGTGATGGGTTTGTCAGGCCATAAATTACGGAAGTTCTGATAATTAGCAAAAGTTAATTTTCTTGCTGGAATCGCTAAATTTCCGTTAAGCTTGAGCAAGTATGACGATTCACGGTTTCTCCATTTTTGCCCTTTTTGCCGCCACGCTGATGCTCACGGGCACGAGTCGAAGTCAGGTTTTTGAAGCGACTGTGGATTTTGGTGAGGATGTCGGTCAGAATCTCAGTTCCATCTTCGAAGTTCGCGATGCCGATGGCCGAGTGATTTGCGGAGCTGGTTTTCTCGGCGCTTACAACACGCAGCCGCGAAGCAATCGGCATCGTCTTAGCTTTTTCATCACTCCGACTGATGACTCTTGGGAATTCGAGATCCAACAGCTGCCCAGACCTTCGCCCGATGCCGGCGTTTACCTTTTTGACTACGACGGCCGGCTTTACGCGACGACTCGCAGCGGCGCGACGGACCACAAGATTCGCTACTGGGACGAATCGACAGAAACCTGGATTGAAGATGACGAGATCGTGCGTTACGCCCATGAAACGACAGGTCGAGCGTTGGCGCTGCGGCGCGAACGTCTCTGGTGGGGCGACGATCTAGTTTTCGCGGAGAAGCCCGAGGGACTACGGCCACTCGAGCCATATTTCTCCAACGGTTTTCTCCTGACGCGTCGCTTGAGTCGCGGGGACGACGCGCTAACAAACGAAATTACCGCAAGCCGATGGTCTCCGGGGCAAACCCTGAAAAACCTCGATAGCGCGATTCGAATTCCGCTTCGATCCGCGAAGGAATTCGTTTACGCGTGGGGCCAACTCGGCGACGCGACGCTCGCGGCGACGAACACGGGCGGCGTCTACCGTTTTGCCGACGAAACCTGGACTACGCTCGTCGAACCGGATCGACAGACGAGTTTCCAGATTTACACCGGGATCAACTGGCGAGATCGGCTTCTGCTCGGCCACTACCCGACTGGCGAGCTCTGGGAATTCGACGGCGGCGCTGAAATTCGGCGTCTCGAAAATTGGCCACCCGTGCTCGCTGGAGTTTCCAAACGGGCGCGCGAAGCCCAGACGACGACGATCTATGGCGGGCAACTGCTGGTGGGCGTCTGGCCATGGGCCGAACTCTGGCGTTATGACGAAGCGGCCGATTCCTGGCACTTTGTCAGGCGGATGTTCAGCCAGCCTGAGCTAACGGACGAGGTGGTTCACCCTTGGGAAAACGAAACAGCAGCTGCTGATCCGGATGGTTCCAGGAACGCCTGGGGACACCGCCTGACGAGCGCCGTTCCGTTCGGCGATTCGCTCTACATTTCTACCTCTGCGAAGACCGCCGCCGCGTTTGATCCGAAGTTCGAATTCCTGACGCCGGAAGTCCGCAACGAGTACGGTGCCGTGCATCGCCTGCGCCTACCCGGTCAACTCGCCGCTGAAATCGATTGGAATTGGGGACCGACAAAGCTGGAATTTCGGATCGAGGACGACGCGATCAGCATCTGGCAGGACGGCGTGGAATGCGGGCGGGCGAAGCTTGGGAAACGTCCGAGCTTTGGCGAAGATTCTAAGATAAAATGGGGCTCCTGTGTTTTCGGCGAGTTTCGCGGTAAAATCCTTCTGCCTAAGAATTCAGCTGAGTTTGAGGTCGAGCCGTGACTCGAGGTAGCGGCAGCAGATCTCGAAATAATCGAGCATCGAGTCGATTTCGATCCACTCATCGCGTCCGTGAAGATTGCCGACGTTCGGGCGGGACAGCATGACGGGAATGCCGAGAGGCGCGAAAAAACGCGAATCGCTACCGCCCGAGGCTCTAACGAGATTGGCCTCCACAGCGACCTCGCGAGTTGCTTCGATGAAGAGCGGATCGGGATCGAGATGGGTCGGTTCGGCGGTGATGATCGGCTCCAGCTCGATTTCCGGTCCGACGATTTCGCCAATCCGCGCCAACAGCTGCTCAGCGGATTGGCCGGGCGGAAATCGGATGTCGAGCACCGCGGAAGCGCGCTCTGGGATTCGGTTAGGGCTCATATTTGGCGTATCGATCACCGTAACCACGCAAGTCGGATACCAATTGGAATCAGCGCTCTTCAACTCGTTGAACCAGGCCCGCAACTCCGCCAACCGATCGCAAAGCCGCTCCAGCGCGTTGTCCCCAAGCCAAGGCCGCGCCGCGTGCGCCGATTCACCCTGACACTGCGCTAAAAGATGGATCACGCCCTTCTCCTCGACCGTGATATTCGTCAAGGAGCCCCCGTCTGGAATGATCGCGACACCGCAGCGCAAACCTAGCTCTTCAACCAAAAACCTGACTCCATGCTCACCGCCGATTTCTTCATCCGAGGTCAGCGCCAGTCCAACGGAGGCCCCGGGATGAGCCCGGTGAATTCTCCGCATCAGCTCTAACATGATCACCACCTGCCCCTTCATGTCGCCCGCGCCTGGCCCGAAAATCCGCCCGTCTTTGACCGTCGGCTCGTAGGCTCCCGGCTCCGGATGCTCGACCACATCGATGTGCCCGCAGAGCAGAATTTCAGGCGCTTCGACGCCCTTCGGCAAGGCAAGCAACGACTCGTAGTTGCCACTTTCGCGCATCGTCAGCTCGAGACCCGGCAGCTGGTCGAGGTGGTTGCGCAACCAGCGAAAACACTCTGCGCGTCGCTCCGGCTTAGCATTTGTGCTTTCGATCAGCACGAGGTCGCGCGTCTCCTGAATCAATCGCTCTCGAAGGTCGCTCATTTGGTTAGTCCCGATCGGTTTCGGCAGCGACCGGAAGGTCGATCTTCGCGATGTCGAGCAGGCCGTGGCTCTGATGAATATTTCCGCCAATGCAGAGAAACTGGCCCTTGTGAATCAAGCAGTCAGCACCGCGGTTAAAATTCACTGGCAGGATCCCGGGCGATTTCCGTTCCGGATCAAAAAGGCTGCCGTGCTCGCGAAGCATTTCCAGCAGCTGCTGGCCGCTCACTGGTCGACCGAACCGCAGATTCCGCATCAGCCAAGCGCCCTCCGGCCAAAAATTTCGAGCGAGGAGGGATGGGTAAGTCGCTCCCGTCACCCGCGCATTGATTTCGCAAACGTAAACCACGGCACCGCGATTTTTGTAGTTCACTACGAGAAAATCCACGCTGCCCGTTCCGCGATAGCCTTGGTCGTGCAGCCAGCTGCCCGCCTCCGCCGCCTGACGAAAAAGTTCAGCCCGCAATTCCGGCTCTCCACCAAAGTAAGGCGGCGGCGACTCGTTGCCTTCGTGAACGCTGTCGTGGCTAAGGATCTGCTCGGTCGAGTCGTAGAGGTAAACCGTTTCGTCATCCAAGAAAAGCTGGACGCTCGGGCTTCGCATGTGGAGCACGCCGTTTTCGCCCGGCCTCAGCCAGCCCTGAACGATGCAGGCACCTTCGTAGAAATAATAATCCGGCAGCTGCTGAACGATGTCGCCGCGATCAGCAAGCGATTCCACCTTGAGCAGACCGATTCCAGAAGCGCCAATTGCCGACTTGATCACGGCTGAGCGAAACCCGGATTTTTCGAGCGAATCCAGCGCCGCATTCAAATCCGCAGCTGAGTCAATCAGGCAGGCCTCGACTGTCGGCATCCCGACGGCTTCGAGATGCTCGTGAAGCATTCGTTTGTTGTTTCCGCGCCTGCTGCCCGCTGCAGAGGAGATCGTCCGCATCTGAGCGCGGCAAGCAAGATCCGCAAGAGTGTCGTCAGTCACGTAGCCATCGAGCCACTTGTGTGAGTTCGATTTTAACTCGGAAAACAAGCTCCATTTCAACTCTTCGTCTGAGGCACCGTTCTTCAACGCCGTCGTCAGACTTTGATAATCCGAATGCAGCAGAACGCGTTGATCTGGCAGGCTCAGCCCCAACCCTTCCCGAAAATATCCGCAGAGATCCGGATCAGGATCCGTTTCGAGCACGAGCACGTTTTCGCCGCCTCGGTAGATCAGGTTCAGAATCGGGATCAGCCGCCCGCCGTAAGAATCGATCTCGCCGACCTCGTTAGCGAGCATCTGAGTTTCCTCTTCGTTGCCGAAAAATAGCCCAAGCAAATTGGCGACGAACACCGCGCTCCGATCCCAGAACGGCGGCAGGTTTCCTTCGGTATCTACGACCTTTACCGGCATCAGCCAAATCAACGCAGGGCTCGACGAATTTCAACGCATGGGTTGTCGTTTTGCAACTTGGCTCAACTCTTGGCTTTCAACTGATCGATCATTTTCTTCACACCGGCCTCACTCTGCTGGCGAAAATAATCGCCGCCGCCGGTGTTGATGTCTTTCTCAAAATAATCTTCAACAATCTTGATCGCGGCGGGCCGAACACTGAGCGCTACGGCCTGATCGGCACACGCGACGAGGTCCTTCGCCAGCCCCTTGAAAGCCGGGACATCGCCCGCGAGCGACTTGAACGCTTTTTTGTAAATCGCGAGCACCTCATCGAAATCCTTTTGATGAATCGCGAGATCCGCCTCGCGCCGATAGAGCACGACGAGCAAGTCGCTACGTTCGCTGTCCTTGCGCATGATATTTCGGCGCTCTGCTTCGATTGCGCTGACCAATTCTGCGAGATTCTCCTCGATCGAAATGTTCTTGATTTCCAACTCCGCGGCTTTGGCGAGCATGTCAGGGTGCTCACGGAAAGAACGGCGGATGTCGGCGAGGACTTCCTTCCACATCGCTTCGTTTGTTTCCGGGTAGGATTCGAGCGCGTCGATCCATCGCTGGAGCGCGGGTGGATTGTGAGGCGCGGCTTCCGAAGCCATCCGCGCAAGCGCGACTTCGGCGAGTTGGTTCTCAAGATCGCGGTAAATTTCGGACCAGAAAATGAGTCGATGCGCGGCTTGAAACTTGGAGGGGTCGTTGAAATCGGTTTCGTTCCAGAGCGCGAACAGCTGCTCGCGAACCGGCTGATTCGTCTGCGGCGAGCGCGAGGTTCCCGTGCGATAGCCGCGATACCTGCCTGTGTTGCTGTCCCACTCGCCTCGGCCGAGTTTGTAGCCCATCCACGCGTGCCGGCCGCGGTCTCCATCGCCACTGACGACAAAAGCAGGCACGCCGTGAGCTCGGGCAACGTTCGTCGCAAAATGCGCCTGATCCCGGCAAACGCCGCCGACTTCTTTGATCTCTTCGAGCGCGTAAGTTTCGTAGGGATTCGTGTTGTCGGTCGCGCGCTCCATCAAATATTCGATCATCGGATAAGCGCGGCCGAGATTCTTCTGGGAGAGCCTGACTTCCTTGCGAGCCCATTCCAGATCGGCTGACGAAACATCCGCGCAAACGACCCAAACGAGTTCGTGAATCGGCATTTCCTCAAGCTGAGTGTGCAGCGACCCTTTCTTCGAAGCTGCGACAAATTCGCGACAGCGCTCGACTGGATCGATCTCCGGCTTCGGGCCGCTGACCGTGGTCTTGACCGTCTTTTTCTTATCGAAAACCAGCGCACACGCGATTGCGACGTTGGCAAACTCGGCCTGAGTTTCCGGAACCGCTTCCCAACAGCTTCGCCAGATTTCGATCGCTTTCACCGGATCATCCTGTGGATCGAGCGCGACGATGAACGCCTCCATCGCGTCCGTCCGCTCGAACAGCCAACGCACGAACGGTTCGCCTTCCTCGCCCGAGCTGAGCAACGCCGTCAGTCCGGCTTCCGGCACGCGACTTAGAAAACGCTCCTGGGCGATCAGTTTGGCGAACGTCGGCTCGCTGAACACATTGAGGTAGCTCGAGACACCGAGTTCCGGCTTGAGTTTCGCCGCGAGCTGACGTGCGCCAGGCTCAACAAGCGAATTGTAAGGCTCCCAGGATTTCTCGGCGATGGACTGGTCTAACGCAGCCGCAAGCGCCGCCGTTTGTTCGTCTGTCAGGGCGCGCCCGATCTCGCCAAGCCCGCCGGAAAAGTCAGCAGCTGCTGGAGCGGGTTCGGATCCGGGGGCGGTTTTTTGCGAGGCAACGTAATCTCGATCCGCTTTGCTCAGTCGCGCCAGCGGGACCGTATGTTCTTTTCCATCGGGAGTGCGGAGAACGACGTTTGCACCGTCATGTTTGACGAAAATCGCGGTGACGCCAGACCGCCCGGAGGGAGTCCAGACTCGCGCTTCTTCTTGAGCGAGGGCCGAGATGGTCAAAGCAAAAGCCAACCATCCAACACAATTACGAAGCAAATTCTTCATGCCGAGATGCTATCGGGTTTCTGGCCGCTCGTCAATTGAACGGGCGGTTGCGACTTTGCTGGCACCGAGCGATTTCCGGCATGCAGGATTCGAGCATTGATAGGTAGAATTCACTGAAGCTAAGCCATTTTTTCGCGTGCGCGTGGCAGCCGCCGCAGTTGCAGCGAAGTTCGCCGGGCCATGCCGTTTTTGCTCAGTGACGAAAGTTTCATCAAGCGATCACTTCAGAATCATCTAGCCCGGCCAGCGTCAGGGATGCTACGACAACGCCTCGCACTCCTCGCTATCCTCATTTGTTCGCTGTCTCTCGCCGGAGTTGGCTGGTTTATTCTTGATCAGCCGCCTCAGCAGCTGCTAGAACCGGACTCGACTATTTCGAACTCGTCTCCGGCTGAATGCTCGGTTTGTGCAAAACACCTCGGAGTGACCACGTGGTGATGGAATGAATCTGAAGCTGCTTTTGTTTCTCCCGTTTTTCCTCGCCGGATTCGGGCTCGCCGCCGATCCAACCGAGCAGCAACTGGCAAACTGGCTGAAACGATTTCCTGACGCGGACGCCAACAAAGACGGCAAGCTGACGGTCGAGGAAGCGGCCGCGTATCGCGAGAAACTCCGAGGCGCGAATCAGAAATCGAAAGGCGGACCGCAGCGAGGAACTCCGCGCACGTTCGAGGTCGATCCCGGCTGGGATTTAGAGCGCTTTCCGGATCACGCGGTTTCCTACCGGACTCCTGAGGAGATCGCCGCGATTTACTCGAATCTGACGAAAAATAGCCCGGTTGTTTCGTTTGATAAGCCGGAATCCGGGGCCCTGAGGATCGTGGGAACCGGGCACAGCTTCATGGCTCCGGGTTACAAAACGTTTCCGAGCATCTGCCGCGCAGCTGGATTCGAGCAGCCGCTCTACACGCATACTGGGGGCGGCGTCACCGGCAGCGCGCGCTACAAATGGGAGCAGGAAAACGGGATTTTTCAGTTTGACCAGAATCCTGTGCCAAAACTGCTGGCGTCGATTTCGAACGCGAAGTGGGACGCGATGATGTGGGGGCCGTACTTTCAAGATCGGCCGGTTTACTACTCATGTTGGATCGATTTCTGCCTGAAGTACAATCCGGAAATGAAGTTTTACCTCTCCGATGCCTGGCCGCAGGTCGAGCAACTTGGCGAAATCCCAACAACGGAGGAACCGCTCACCGCCGAAACGTTTACGCGGCTTGGAAAAGAGAAACATGCGATTTACGTGAAGATCGTGAACGCGCTCAAAGAGGATTACCCGGACAAGGTTTTCATCATGCCTACCTGCGACGCGATGGTCCTCGCCGTGCAACATTTTCATCGCGGCGAGCTTCCTGGGATCGAAGGCATCAACCGCGCGATCGGAGGAAAGGAGCGGTCGCTCTGGCGAGATCAGCTCGGTCACCTCGGACCGGGATTTGACCGGCTCGAAGGCTACGTTTTCTACTCCACAATTTACGGTCGATCGGCGGAACTGATCGAGGGCGAGATTGACTTTGGCGGAAATCGCAATGCCGATTTTCCGAGTCAGGAACTGGATCAAACTTTCCGCAAAATCGCCTGGCAGGCCGTGAGCAACAACGCGCTCAGCGGCGTCCGCGATGAAGACGGCAACGGCATTGGCGATGATCGAGATTAGGCCTCTAGCCTGTTATCAGGAGGGCCTGCCGCCCGAAGCACCTCCAATTCAGCGATCAAATGCGGCTGAACGATCTTAGAAAACGCCTCTACGCCCCAATCCCGGCCGCTCTCTCGTTCGACCGAAGTCATCTCGACATTCGTGATTCCGCAAGGTGTGATCGCGTCGAACCCGCTCACATCGTCGACAACGTTGATCGCGAATCCGTGCATGCTGATCCACCTGCGAACGCCAACGCCGATGGAAGCGATCTTGCGGTTCTCGATCCAGACTCCGGTCTGACCCTCGCGTCGCTCCGCGGAAATTTCTGCCTCTGAGCACGCTCGAATCAGAGCCGCTTCAAGCGCGCGAAGATACGTTCGAAGATCCTTCCCGTAAGCCGCCAAGCCGAGAATCGGATAGCCGACGAGTTGCCCGGGCCCATGAAAAGTCGCTTGGCCACCGCGATTGGTCTCGACAACTTCCAAGCCGAGCGCCTCCGCCTCACCGAGGCTCGATTTGTCCTGCGTTCGGCCGATCGTGATCACCGGCTCATGCTCTAACATCAGCACCACATCGCCGATTTCTTCTCGCATCCTCTGCGCGACCAGCTGCTGCTGAAGCTCCAGAGCTTCAGCGTAACGGACCCGTCCAAGCCAACGAAATTCCATCGCCATTTCAAATCTCCGCAGGAGCCTTGCCCAACATCTCCGCAGTGTCTTTTGTGTAAAAATGAGTCATCCCAATCGCCATCGCGTCCGCCGCGTCTGACGGCGGAGTCTCCGTCAAGCCTAACAAAGCCCTCATCATAAACGCGACCTGATCCTTCGTCGCCCCGCCTCGACCGACCACCGCCTGCTTCACCCGCTTCGGCGCGTACTCGTGAATCGCCATCCCGTGCTCAGCCGCCGCCATCAAAGCCGCCCCTCGCGCCGCCCCCATCGTGATCGCCGTCTTGAAACTCTGAACGTAAATCACCGCCTCAATCGCACAGACCTCGGGCTGATGCTTCTCGATCACTGCCAGCAGCTGCTGGCGAATCTCCACCAGGCAACTCGACGGACGAAGCTTCGGCGGATTCTTTACAACGCCATAATCGAGAGCGCGATACTTCGCGTTCTGCGGTGCACGTCCGTCCGCGCAAGCCTGTTCGATCACCGCATAACCGGTGTTTCGAAGCGCTGGGTCAATCGAGAGAATGCGCATCCCTCAAGGAAGTCTGAATTCCAAAATCCGAAACCTGAAATCAGCCCCGTTTGCGACGCTTCGGCCCCTTCCGCTTCACGCGGACCGGCCCCGCCGGCTTATCATCGAGCAACGCGGTGTAAACGTAGTCGAAATTATCCAACTTCCGGCGCTCGATCTTCGCCTCGACAAAAATCTCGACCGCCTTCGCGAAATCCAGCTCATCTGCCGAAAGAATCGTGAAGGCATCTCCTTCCCGCTCGGCACGCCCGGTTCGGCCAATCCTGTGAACGTAATCTTCCGCGTTCTCCGGCACCCGATAATTGATCACGTGACTAACGCTGCTGATGTCCAGACCGCGCGCCGCCAGATCCGTCGCGATAATCACATCATACTCGCCTGCCCGAAATCCGCGCAAAGCATCCTCTCGCTTGCGCTGCGGAATATCGCTGTGCATCGCGACGACCGAATGCTTCGTCTCGCGCTTTACCATTTCCGTGAGGTGATCGGCTTCCCGCTTTGTCCGGGTGAAAACCATTACGCTCGAAAAATCCGTCCTCCGCACCAGCTCCACTAAAAGATCGTCCCGTTGATCAATCGAAACCGGATAAAACGCATGCTTCACCGTCTTCGGAATTGAGCGCCGCTGGCCAATCTCAATCTCCAGTGGATCCTTCAACGCCCACTTCGCCAAACCCTCGATCTGCGGCGGCATCGTCGCGCTGAACAGCATCGTCTGCCGGCCCTCCGGACACATTCCGGCGATCTTGCGCACATCCGGCAAGAAACCCATGTCCAGCATCCGATCCGTCTCATCCAGCACCAAAACCTCAATCGTTTTCAGCGAAAGCGTCCCCTTCTGAACGTGATCCAGCAATCGGCCGGGAGTCGCGATGATGATGTTTCCTCCGTTCTCGATATCCTCCAGCTGCTCCTCATAACCCACGCCACCGTAGAGCAGCACCCGCCGATTATGCGTGAACTTCCCCATTTCATAGAAAGCCTCGAAAACTTGAGCGGCGAGCTCGCGCGTTGGCTCCAGGATCAAGACCTGAGGCTGCTTCTTCGGCTCGATCCGCGTCAGGATCGGTAGGCCGAACGCCGCCGTCTTTCCCGTCCCCGTTTGAGAAGCTCCAATAATATCGCGCCCCTCGATCCCGGATGGAATCGATTGCGCCTGAATTTGCGTGGGGGTTTCCCACCCGAGGCGATTCACAGAGACCATAACTCGGTCACTCAGCCCTAACGTGTCAAAACTCGACATAAGAAATTCGCTAGTTAGTGATGATTCCGCCTTTTAGCAAGGCGGAATCGCGGATTCCGACCGTGGAGACGCATCTCTGCAACCGGGCAGGTCCCGAAGCGGCGTTTCAGACGACCAGCTCGATGAAACACGATCTGAACCGCATCACTAGTCGAGCGGCCCATCGCGGACTTCACGCACATGCAGTGAAGAGGCTTGACGTTCAGGCGAATTCTGCCCGAAAGAAAGGGCGAACAAGGCGTCGATCCTAACGCCTCGGACCTTCACTAAAAATGATCACTGCCAACATCGCTGAGTTCATCGAATCCAGTGTTTTATGCTGGCTGGCAACTGCGTCAGAAGAAGGCATACCCAATGTGTCTCCGAAGGAAGCATTCCTGCATGATGGGCAAGGGCGAATTCTCGTCGCGAATATCGCTTCACCCCAGACGGTTCGGAATATTCGAATCAACAAGAATGTCTGTTTAAGCTTCGTGAACGTTTTTGTTCAGAAAGGATACAAGATAAATGGCGAAGCAAGGATCCTGAAGTCGGGTGATTCCCGTTATGCCGAAGCGTTTGCGAAACTTGCGTCGTTCATCGGAGACGCGTTCAAAACTGTCTCGATCATCGAGATTGATCCAATCAAAATCGATCAGATCATCGCGCCAAGCTACCATGTGTTTCCTGAATCAACCGAGTTGGATCGGATAAGGGAGTCTTTGAAAACTTATTCGGTCGCCGATTACCAGAAACAGGCAAAACAACCCGAGACAGTTCAGCCGCCCACTGCCGCGGGTCCCAAAAACTAATTCAGCGCCTCTCTCGGATTTCTGCGAATTCGATGCTGGCAGCGGGCGAAAGTCGAGAATACCGTCGTCCATCTTGACTCGATTTTTCAGGTTGATCGGACTCCTCGTCCTCGTCAGCAGCTGCTGTTTCGCGCAGCTGTCGGAACCGGGTGCATTCACGGCGAATGAGCTGCTCACGCGGGCTCGCGAGGCCTACGGGAACGGCGACTACCAAACGGCGGAAGCGTATTTCGAGGCATTTGATCGCGATTTCGGCGAGAGCCCGGAAGCGAAGGCTGTGATCGAGCAAAACACGCCGCTGATCGCCCTCTGCAAGATCACGAACGGCAAATTCGCCGAGGCGCGGCCGTGGATCGAGACGGCGCTGAATCAGCCGAAACTCCCGCTGGAGATCCGCGAGGAATTGTCGTTCTGGCAGGCGATCGGGTGGATGCAGGACGGAAATTACGAGGAAGCGCAACATGCGTTCGGTCGATTTTTCCAAGAGTCGAAATTCGGAGCAGCCAAACGTCAGGAGGCGCTGGTGATGTTCGGAACCTGCTACGTAATTCAGGGTGCTCACCAGACAGCTGCAGAGTTTTTCGAGGCCCAGATTCCGAAGCTCCGCCTGGCCAAATCGGGACGCGAAAATGCGGGCCGCGGAGTCGTCCTCGCCCTTTTTTCGCTGATTCAGGCGGAAAATTACGACGGCGCGCTCAGCCTGGTTCAAGCGGAATATCCCAATATCGGCGACATCTCGCAGCTGGTCTCCTTCCAGAATCTCGCGCTGCAACTCGGCTCGAAATTCATGGAACTTGAGCGGTATCACGAAGCGGTCGCCTGTCTCCAGCGAATCTGGACGCGCGAGCGACTTCTGAAACATCAGAACGATCGCCTGGCTGAACTTAAGCTGCACCGCGCTGTCGCAGCGAGCGATCCGAGGACGCAAAGCCGACTCCTGCAGATCGACGGGACGATCAAACGGACTGAGCGCGAGTTGGAGAATTTCAAGAAGACGGAGAATTTCGATTCGGCGCTACGATTCAGGCTGGCGATGACGTTTCAAGGGATGAAGCGCTACCGCGAGGCCGCGCTGATCATGGAGGCAATGCTGGAAGACATGGATCCTAACCCAGTTGTTGAGACGGCTTCCGTAGCGGTGATTCAGTGCTGGATGGAGCTCGGGCGTTGGCCCAAAGCGATTGAGGCGGCCGAGAATTATCTCCTAGTTTTTGGCGACAAGCCAGACAACAAGCACATCCCCCAGGTTATGTTTATGCAGGCCGATGCGTTGCTGCAAATGCAGAACCTGGAGGAGTCGAGCGCCACGTATCGGCAGATTGCCGAGCTTTTCCCTGATGAGCAGCTGCTGGCGCCGAAAGCGTTGTTTATGCACGGCTACACTTCGCTGCTTCAGAACTTGAATGATCGAGCGATCAGCGTGTTTGATCGGATCTTGGCCGATTTCGAAGACGGCTCATCCGAGCAAGATGCGTTTTATTGGAAAGGCATGGCGATGTCGTACAAAAAGGAATACGAGGCCTGCAGCGAGCACATGCAGGCCTATCTCGAAGCCTATGCTGACGCGGGTTTGAAATATGAGGCCGAAGCGGAGTTCCGAATCGCGTTCTGTACTTTTTGTATCGCGGATTATCCGGCTTCAATCGAGAGCTTTTCTTTATGGCTAGAAAAGCATGGCAATGGCGCGGACGTTGACGAAGCCAGGCTGCTTTTGGGCGACGCGCACCTCGCTGAAGGCCAGATCGACGAAGGCATAGCGGCCTACAAATCGATTAACCCAGCTTCCAAGCAGTTTTTCGAAGACGGTTGGTTCAAAACCGGGAAGGCACTCAAATTGAGTGAAGAGATTGAGGCGATGCGCGAACATTTCCTGGTATTCTTGGAGCGATATCCAGAAAGCAACCGGATGCCTGAAGCAGTTTACTGGATCGGCTGGACTCACGTCGCCGATGAAGAACCGGAAAAGGCCAAAGACATCTATTGGAAAACGCTCCGCGAACACGGAGACAATCCTGATATGTTCGCAATCGAAGATCTTTTAGTGGCGATGCCCAAGGTTTATAAGCGGCTCGGTCCAGAAGCGTTAGACGGATTCGAAAAAGAACTGACGGACCTCAGCGATCAGGCTGGCGAAGACCAAAAGACGCTTGCACTTCGAGCGCTCTGGGCCCGCGCCAATCTCGCAGATAAAGTAGAATATCGAGACATTCTGCTGAGCCGCGCGGGTTCGCTTGTCGATCCAGAGAACCACAATCCGCTCATCATCGCCGACTGCGCTGATGGAGCCCGTGGAGCTGGAAATCTCGCGATCGCAGAGATGCTCTACAAGGAACTCAGGCGATGGCATCCAAATTCGGTCCACAAAGGACGTGCGTTGGCCGGACTCGGATTTATCGAAAGAGAAAAGGGAAATGCTCCAGCCGCGATCAGCCTGTTCGAGCGTTTTGAGGAGCAAACTTTCGGTTCTTATGATTTGCAGGAGGTCATCCTGGCGAAATCCGAGCTTCAGCATCAGGAGGGCCAGACTACCAGCGCGATTGCATCGCTGGAGAAGCTGCTAGAAGAAAAAACGACTCCGAGCCAGTTCAAAGCCCGGGCGTTGCTCGCGCTAGGCGATCTTTACGTTGCTCAGAGCGATGATCAAAAGGCAATTGCCTACTACGAGCGAATTTATCTTATCTACGGCAAATACCGCGAACTGGTCGCCAGCGCTTATTGGCGGCGCGGACAAGCGCTTGAACGGATGTCGTTGAACCGCGAAGCCTTTGAGGTTTATACAGAATTCGCGCAGCGCGTCGACCTTGACGATACTAAAGAAATTAACGGCGCACGCGCCCGTGCGGCGGCATTAGAGACGACGCTTCCGCCGCAAACGCCAATTAAAGAGGAGGAAACGCCGTGAAATTTCTTTTCTCTGTCGCTTTTATATTCGTTTCGGCCGCGATTGCAGAAGACGTCGTTCATATCAAGGATCACGATCCGGTTGAAGGCGAAATTCAGTTCATCAATGAAGAGAAAGTGACGCTGAAGACAACGATCGAACTCGCGCCGGGCCAATTCGGTTCGAGGACCGTCGATATCGCCGCCAAGTTTATCGATTTTATTGAGTTCGAGCCTTTGCCGGGTGAAACTGAAATTCTTGCAGACCCAGCAGCTGCTGACCTTTCAGCTCTCGAAGCTTTGTGGGACGCGAAGCGCGTTCATCTCGGGCGACCTCGCTCAAACGCCGGGCAGGTAGCGATGGCTTACGCGGAGCGGCTCCTCGAAGTTGATAGCGAGATTCAAAGGCAAACGGCTCATGAAATTTTCGAGAAAGTAGAGAAGAACGATTGGAATCGAGAAAACGAACAGCTGGCCAAGCAGGGCCGGTTGCGTGCGCTGATTGCTCTGGGCCAAATTGAAGAGGCGATTGGCGAAGCAGAGAAAATGGCGGAAGAATCGGAAGATCCACGAGCTCTAATTGAAGCAAAATTCGTTCTGGGAATCGCTGAATTCAATCAGCTGAAAGCGCTCGAAGAAGAACATCCGAAATGGATGGAGGACGATGAAGTCAGACCAAAGCGGAATGAGCACTACAACAACGCGCTCGATCGTTTTTTATTCTCCTATCTATTTTACGGTTCAGAGGAAACCGCATCCGCTCGCGGCCTCTGGATGGCAGCCGAGGTTTACAGTCTCGCCAAAGACACCCGCAACGCCCAGCGCTGTGCGGAGGACATCGTCAGACTTTACCCGAATACCATTTTCAAGCCTCGAGCTGAACAGTTACTCCTTTCCTATTCCGAAACACCATGACCACCACGCCGCATCGAATTCGAACTCTGTTTCTAGCCACTGGCCTGATGCTGATCCCCCTCAGCCTCGCCGCACAGACTGAGTCCGAAACTCCGCCGACCACAAACGAGTATAAAGAGAAGACGGTTCTCGATTATTATTCAGCTGGAGGACCGATGATGCACGTCTTGCTGTTTGGTTCTATCGCAACGATCGGTCTAATTGTTTACTGTGCGATCTCGGTATCGCCTGGAAAAATGACCCCTAAGCGCTTGGTCGACAGCCTGAATCGCACGATGGCCGATCGGGATATTCAAAACGCTTATCAGCTTTGTGAAGAGAATCCGTGCAGCTATTCGAAATGCCTGTCAGGGGCCCTATTGAAGGTCAATTTCGATCGTGATCTCGCCAACAAGGCTTCGATGATGGACGCCGCAGAAGACACGCTTGATCATGAGGAGACGCGCCAGATGAACTGGATTAACTATCTAAATAGCGTGGCGACTCTTGCACCAATGCTAGGGCTCCTCGGAACCGTTTTCGGAATGATTCAGGCGTTCGGAAAGCTCACAGCCGGCCAGACGAAGGCCTCAGAACTCGCCGGTGGAATTGAGACAGCGATGGTGACGACTGCCGGCGGCTTGCTGGTGGGGATTCCCTCCATGTTCGCCTACTTCTTTTTCCGGAACCGACTCGCTGGAATCATGGCGCAAATTCAGCGGAACTTCAGCTTCGCGATCGACGTTCTGTCGGGTGAAATCCAACTTCAGAACCGCGAAAAATGAGCCGCAAAAAGAAAGAGGCTCCAGTCAGTTTTCAGATCACACCGATGATCGACATGACTTTTTTGCTGCTGATTTTTTTCATGGTCACGACGACCTTGACGAATCAGTCGGTGAAAATGGATATTAACCTTCCAGAAGCACAGAGCGCCGTCATTCCTGAGGATCTTTCGGATCGCGAAGTGATCAATATCGACGAAAGCGGCGAGTACTTTATTTCCGACACGCCGGTGTCGAAAGATGAAATGGCCGCACACCTCAAAAAACAGTTTGTAGATTTCCCTCCTCTAAAAATCTATCTCCGCGCAGACGCCAGCACGCCTGCGAAGAAAATTACCGAGTTCATGGAGATGGCCACTGAGGCCGGAGCGGTGAACGTCATTTTCGGAACCTTGAACGATGAGTGACACCTACCAAAGACGCAATCGGCGGAAACGAAAACGCCGAGGAGGCGAAGAAGAAGTCGAGATGCAGATGGGGCCGATGATCGACATGGTCTTTTTGCTGCTGGTGTTTTTTATGGTCACCGCCAAACCGATTCAGAGGGAAAGCGACATCAACATCGGACTACCCGGTACAGTTGAGCAAAGCGAAGCGGTTGATATCCCGGATGAATTGCGAATCCAAGTTCAAAACGGCGGCCAGGTAGTTTTGAATGACCTGACATACGATTCTCCGGAGAGTAGCGAATTGCCCCAGTTGACGGGAGTTTTGAAGCGGCTTAAGCAATCAGCTGAAGCGAACAAATCTAAAGTTCTCGTAACGCTCGCACTTGAACCAGCGGTGAGGCACCAGAGAATTATCGATGTCCTCAACGCCTGCGCGATCGCGGAGATCAAAGGCGTAACTTTTGACTCCGCCAACACCTCAGCAGAAGGGGATTTTTAAGATTATGTCTGAGCGTCTAACCGCGGCGGATCAACGCCAACAGAAAGCACAGGAATCCAAGGAAACCAAGCGGCGCTGGGGAATGATGGGCTCGATTTTCATTGGCGTGATCATCTTTCACATCGTGATGATCCCAGTGGTCGGCGCATTCGTACTAGCGCGCTTCAGCAAGCCACCGAAAGCGGTTTTCGAGATCCCGCCGAAACCCGTAGTCAAAATTCCGCCGAAGACGCCGGAGCACAATTTAAACGTGCAGAAGCACGAGGCGATGACTCCGAAACCCACGTTTACGGAAAAACTAATCAGCACACGACCGATGGAGTTTGCGTTGCCCGATTTGCCTCAGGTTGATCTCGATCAAATGATGCCGCTCGATCCCAGCGAGCTGATCAACGATCAGGTTTCCGGCTTGATGGGCAGCTCCGGAATCGGACGAGGGATGGGCGCAGGCCTACTAGGCGGAGGCGGAACTGGAGACGGAATGAGCTTTCTAGGTATCCGCTCTAACGGAAAACGAATCGTAATGTTGTTCGATGTTTCTGGCAGCGTCGTGAACAAGGCCAATTCATCGGGTTTATCGATGGGAAAAATCAAGGAGGAGACGATCAAGCTGATCGAGAACCTCCCGATCGACGCGCGGTTCGGATTGATCCAATTCGTGAGGAATTACAAACCGTTTAACCCGCAATTGACGGCTGCGACCGACGGGAATAAATCAGCAGCTGCTGAGTGGGTGCAGACTCAATGGAATGAGAGCGGGACGATGCCGGCTAGTGGGCGCGGCGTGATCAAGCGTGAGCCAAATGGAATCGAGTCTGTCCTGGACGCGACTTTTGCGATGGAGCCGGACGTGGTTTTCATCATTTCCGACGGCAGTTTCTGGAGGGATCCCGGAAACGAGAAAGTCCCCTACCAAGACCTCAGCAAAAAGGTCGAGGAGCATGAAGAAAAATCGACTTTCGGGAAAGTACCGGTTCACTTTATCGGATTCGAAATGCGAGACGACGAACGCTCCGAGCTGAAGCGGATTGTCAGGCGGACTGGCGGCGAATTTCGCGAGGTGGAAGAAAACTGATCAGTCGTGCTTCTCTTGGTCTTCCCAATATTCCTTGTCGTGGGATTCCTGCTGCTCATGATACTCGGAATCACCCGCTTCGTTGTCATTTGAATTCGAACTGGAGTAGCTATCGACGGAAGATTCGTGGAACGAATTTGAATTTCCGTAATGGACGGTTTCCCAGCTTGATTCGTAGCCTCCAGACGAAGGCGAGCCTCGATGGCAAGCGCTTGGCGCGATCACGAGGATCGCAAACATTGGAATGATTAGAATCCGGCGGCTCACGGACTGGAGTCGCCCCTCCCCGAGCGGATTTTTAGCCATAGCGCGCGAAGACGCTTGCAGCGCGGGCGATTGCGAAATTCGGGAAAGAATTATTCCAGCAGCTGCTGGGAAGCCGCCTCTCTAATCACGCTCTTCACCGCGCTCGCGATCGCGAGTCTCAAGCGAAGATCCGCTCAGTTCACGGTATCGATCTCCATCGGATGGATGCCGACCACCTCTCTCATGACGCTCACTATGATGGTAGTGGCCTGAAAAACCCCAGCCATAATCCCCTCCGTAGCCAAAACCACGGTTAAATCTCCTTCGATCGTAAATCTCGCCTCGATCGTGATAGCGTCGGCCGGCGTAACCGCGGTTTCCGATTCCACGCTCGTGGCGCTCCTCCGGATTGAACCCCCGATTGCCACCACCATGATAACCGTGATGACAAGCCGTCGGTGCGATCACGACGACCGCGATCAACGGAATCAAAACTAACCACCGGGACTTTTTCCGTTTCGGTTTCATCCTATTTGCTCCAATCGAGCATTCGCATGATCGGAGCTTCGGCCGCCTGACGCAAATCCTCGTCCATTTCGATCGCAGGTTTGAGATCACGCAGGCAAGCGTGAAGTTTCTCCAATGTGTTCATCTTCATGAACTTGCAGTCAGCGCAGGCGCAATTGTCGGTCGGACCCGGAATGAAATTTTTACTCGGGCATTCCTTTTTCAATCGATGCAGCATCCCGGATTCGGTGACGACGATGAAGTTGTCGACCGGGGTATCCCGGCAATAGGAAATCATTTTCTCGGTCGAGCAGACTTCGTCAGCGAGCAACCTGACCGCCATCGTGCATTCCGGGTGAGCGACGACTCGCGCGTCACCGTGCTCGATCTTGATTCGATTGATGCTTTCTCGCGTAAACTCCACATGAACGTAGCAGGCACCACGCCAGAAATCCATTTTTCGACCAGTCTGCTCGGTTACCCAGGCCCCGAGATTTTCATCGGGAACGAAAAGAATATTCCGATCATCCGGAATTTTCCGAACGATTTTCACCGCGTTGCCGCTGGTGCAGATCACGTCGCTGAGGGCCTTCACTCCTGCCGAACTATTGATGTAAGAAACGACGTAATAATTTTTCTCGGCGTTTTCTTCGAGAAATCGCTTCAAATCCGGCACTGCGCAGGACTGCTCGAGCGAGCAACCGGCATCTTTATCCGGAAGGACGACGGTTTTCTGCGGATTGATGATTTTCGCCGTTTCGGCCATGAAATGGACACCGCAGAAGGCAATCACCTCCTGGTCAGCGTCGCGCGCCTTGAACGAGAGCCCAAGCGAATCGCCGACGTAGTCCGCGAGATCCTGAATTTCAGGAATCTGATAATTGTGAGCCAGAATGATCGCGTTGCGTTCCCGCTTCAGCTCGAGGATTTCGTCGCGAAGGTTGACTCCAGCGGCAAGATTGACCATGGTAGTGAAATATTAAGAAAATTGAACCAAACCCTGCTCTTGAGGGATCGCAGTCTAAGCGAGACCTTTCGTTCCGGCAACCGCAGAGGGAAATGAAGAGAAAAAAATCTTTACAAATCCGGATTTTCTATAATTATTAGAATTCACCGCATGAATTCTGAGACACCAACTCCAGATCCGCTTCAACCTCCAGCTGGCCCGACCGGCGGAGAACTCGAAGTCATCGAGTCGCGTCTCACTCATCTGGAGCATGCATTGCTGGACGCCGACGCGCCAGAAGCTTCGCTCGGTCACCGGATCGAATCTTTGGCCGACGATGCGACCGAGGACAGTCGTAAACCGGCGGAAAAGCTGAACGAAGTTGCTCAAATCGCTCGCGAGTGTGCTAAGGCCATCGACCAACTGGAACGTCGCGTCATCGATATCGATGAGCCGGCCGCGGCCCAACGTCAGCAGCTGCTGGCGGACCGAGTCGGCGAATTGCGCGAGCAAGTTTATCAATCCCTGCGTTCAATTCAGGAATCGAGGCAGAACGAATCGCAACAGGAGCTGGTCGCGACTTTGGCGACTCTGCTCGACAGCAGCCAAAGACCGCTGCCGAAGCCTTCGGCGAATTGAGTCGCCCCGTCGTTACCGAGTCGGCGGCTTGACCTCCTTGACGAGCGAGCCGTGTTCGTCATGCACGACCAGAATCGCGAACTCCTGCACTTGCTCGATCTCGTTCGTGTTCAAACTTGCATAATCAAATTTCCCGCGCAGATCCGTGTAGCCATCTTTGTAAAACTTCACGCTGCCGTCCGTCATTCGCGCATAAACTTTCACGTAGGTCGCTGAAAGCGGCTTATCATCTCGGTCCAGCATCACCTGA
>JBLHKS010000095.1:0-26060 GCA_047620505.1 Verrucomicrobiales bacterium
TGCGTCAGCAGAGCGCGATCAACAAGCGTAGCGATCAGATGGCTGGATTCTATCGAACCCAGTACGAAGAAGCGCTACTATTTTTCGATAGTCTCATTCGATATGATCAATCGGTATTCGATCTCGTTGGAGCTGACTGGACGTTTATCAATCCTCACACATCCCGAATTTATCGTCTAGCGACTGCAGAAAAAGCGTTCACCGAAGACAACGCGCTTCCGCCGATCAATCTTCACTACCGCGCGACCCAGCGGCTGATCGCTCAAGGCAATTATGAGTATAAACATATTCCGCTGACGTTGGTAGGTTTGGACGACGCTGATCGCGGTGGTTTCATCACAATCGGCTCGACCCTGAGCGCAACTTCAACTCTGAACCGAACCAGCCCGATCCGGCGCGGAGTCTGGGTGATGGAGCGGATTCTGGGAGAGAAATTCGAGCAACCCGAAGACGTTCCGGATCTCGAAGAAAGCCAAAAGAAGGCGAGCGAACAGAAATTGGATCTCACCCACAATGAGATTTTGAGACTGCACTCTTCGCAGGAAGGCTGCGCGTCCTGCCACAAACACATCGACCCGATCGGCTTTGGCCTTGAGGCTTTCGATCAACTTGGAATCTCTCGAGTGAACGCGAATCCGCTTGGGGAAAAGCATTCGTGGACTCCGACGATAACGCCAAGGGCGGACGAAGATCGCTCATGGGATTTGGCCAGACAACTGGCACCCGGCACGGCGGTTCAGGTCTTTTTCCAATGGACCAAAGGAGCTCACCGTTTGGATATCCAGAAAGTGCGGCTTGAGTCCGGAAATGTTCAACTCGTGGATGCTCACAAGGGATCGACCGGCACGCGAAACAACAAAAACGTCTGGTTCTTCACCATTCCGAAAGACGCTCCGAAGTCTGGCTGGAAACTGACGGCGACGGTGCACGCAGACGGAGGAACTGATTCGAATGGAGTCATCACGGTGTCGCTCCCGACTGATAAGCCGAGCCAGCAGCTGCCGAACGGCAAGACCTTCAAAACTCCGGGCGAATTGAAGCAGTTGCTGCTGATCGACTACCGCGATGAGATCGTCGATAACGCGATCGGCCGGGTGTTGGCGTACGCGTTGGGTCGGAGGCTGGAGCCAACGGATCGACCCGCGATTCGCAAGATCAAACAGTCGATCGCCGCGCAAGATTTCGGAATGATGGCCGTGATTGAAGCGGTCGCCCTGAGCTACCCGTTTAGACATAAAGAAGCCGAATGAATCGAAGCCAGAATTACCTGATCCCACGAAGGAGTTTGTTGCGAGGCGTTGGAGCCTGCATCGCGCTGCCGGCGCTCGAAATCATGAGTTCGGCGCAGGCGGCGACGACTCCGATTCCGCGGCGGCTCGGCGTTTTCCACAAAGGTAACGGGATCGATCCGGAAGGCTGGGAAGCGACCGGGACCGAGACGGATTTTGTGCTTTCGAAGAATCTCCAGCCGCTTCAGCGGTTCAAGAGCGATATCGTGGTTCTCTCGAACGTAAGCAACCAGAAGAAGGGCGATCACTACGGCGCGATGCCGCTTTTCATGACCGGAATCCAGAACCGCGATCCTAAGCAGACGTTCGATCAGGTCATCGCAAACCACATCGGCACGACAACGCAGTTCAAATCGTTCCAGCTTTCGGCGGATCCCGTCGATGTCCGTTCGACTTCGCTGAACAGCCTCTCTTATGATGAGGACGGCCGCCCGCGCCCGGTCGAACGCAACGCTCAGTTCGCTTTCGATCGTCTCTTTCGTGGGTTGGGCGATGCGTCGATTCGCGAGGAGATGGGCAGCGTGCTCGACGCGGTCCGCGAACCGACTTCAGCACTGCTCAAGCGGGCGAGCGGTCGCGATCAGACGGTGATCTCGAATTATCTCGATTCTGTCCGCGATGTCGAAATTGCGATCGAACGGCAGGAGACCGAAGGCGTGCAGCGGCCGAATCTGGATAAAGTCGGGAACGACGTCGTTCGGCTGAACGATTTTCCCTCGAAGATGAAGACGATGATGGATCTCGTCGCCCTCGCTTTCTGGACCGACGCGACTCGCGTTGCTTCGTGCATCATGGCCTTGGAAAGCAGTCGCAGGATTCACGATTTTCTTGATCTCAAGGCTGACTTTCACTGGTCATCGCACTTCAACAAAAACGCGAAGCTGGCGGTCGAATTCAACTCGGCTAACACGTGGTACATCGCTCAATTCGGCGAAGCGATCGCGAAAATGCAATCGCTCAAAGAATACGACGGGAGCAGCGTCTTCGATCACTCGGTTTTGATGTTTGGATCGGGGCTCAGCCACGGCGGAAACCACGCGGGGTCAAATTTGCCGCTCGTCCTCGCTGGCGGAAAACAGAGCGGTCTCAACACCGGCCGCCTATTGAATTATCCCGAGCAACCGCCACACGCGAATTGCCTGCTAACGCTGATTCAAAACTTCGGCGTTGAGCAGGAACAGTATTCGAATTCGACGGGCCCGCTTGACCGCCTTCGGGTTTCCTGAATCAGAAGCTGAAGCCGTAGGCGATGCCCGGCAGTTCGAGATTGAACAGCACGAAGGTCACCGTGTGATTTCCGAAATCACGTGAGATCGAAAAGTGCTCGTCCACGCCGCTATACATAAAGAGCGATGACCAGGGCCCCCGTCTCAAATGTATGCCGCCAACAGGGCGGAGTTCATCCAGCTCCTCAATGAAAGTCGCGCCACCGTAAATCGAAACGTTCGCGCCGCCGATTTCGAAAAGGTACTTCGAAAAGGTCCCGTAGTAGCTCTGACTATTGATATCGCCAAAGTCATCGTTGCTCGTGCCGAGGATTAAAGCCGGTCGCCACGAATCGTCTTCCGAGAACACTCGCCAATTCGCCAGAATGCTCGCATCGCCGGTTACCGGGCGATAATCGACGCCCGCGCGGAAGTTGTCGGTGAATTGGTAGCTGAGATTCAAATACCATTTCCCGTGATCCGGCTTCTCCGGAATCCACCGTGAATACAAGCCAAATCCAGCTGGCTCAGCCGGCCAGTTAAGAAAGTTAACCGCATCGAACGGATCATTCGATTCAGTATCGTCCATTGTTCGACCACGCACGGTGGCCGCTTCGCCCGGTCACATGACTCAGGCGGGAACCTCGGACGCGCGGTTTTGAGCTTGGGACAAGCCCGGGAGCATCGTGAACAGAATCGAGAAAAGGAGGAGGTGTTGGGTGAAATTTTTACTCATATCGCTAGACCCGTATAGCGGGGGCAATTTCATGCCGCAACCGAAAAGTGATTCGACTAAATTCTTGCGAATTCCGCTACCAGCAGCTGCTGATCTCGCGAAACTTCGCCCATGCGACCGATCGTTCAGATTTCACTCGACCTAACCACGCTCAAAGAAGCCTTCGAAACTGCGGAGCTGGCTCTCCGCGCTGGTGTCGATTGGCTCGAAGCCGGCACGCCCTTGATTCTCGCCGAAGGCCTGCACGGCGTTCGTGGACTGCGAGAGCGATTTCCGGACACGCCGATCGTGGCTGATCTCAAGACAATGGATGGCGGTTACCTCGAAGCGCAGATGATGGCTGGAGCGGGGGCGACGCAGGTCGTCGTGATGGCTCAAGCGCACGAGGAGACGATCAAGTGTGTCGTTAAAGCTGGGAAAGATTTTGGCGTCGAAGTGATGGGCGATAATCTGGGTTACACCACGATGGTCGACGGTGCGAAGCGGCTCGAAGACCTCGGCTGCGATTACATCGTTCATCACATCGGTTATGACGAACGGCGCGGGATCGCGGCGCGCGGGGAGCGGATGCCGAGCCCGCTGGACGACCTTCGAGCGGTGGTCGAAGCGGTTTCGATCCCGGTTCAAGCAGTCGGCGGGCTTTCGCTGGAGCAAGCGGTTCAGTGCCCGGAGTACGGCGCGCCTCTGGTTGTGTTAGGCGCTCCACTAACGATCGACGCCGATGCGTTCAAGACGGCAGACGGCGATCTGGAAAGCTCGCTGCGATTGATTTGCGAGACGGTTCACGCTTACGATTCAAACGCATGAAATCACCAGCCGTTGTCAATTTTGCCGAGGATCCTGGAAGCGTCGAGGTTCGCGAATTCGATCGCCCAACGATCGGCGAGGAAGATGTGCTCGTCGAAGTCGCTGCTGTCGGCGTGTGCGGAAGCGACCTGCACCAGTGGACGGCTTCGCACAGCTGGCCAGTCAATTACCCGGTCGTGCTGGGTCACGAATTCGCCGGCCACATCGTCGAACGCGGCTCAGCCGTCAGCGGCTGCTGGGCGGAGGGAGATCGGATCGCGAGCGAGACCGCCGCGGTGGTCGATCTCGATAACCCGATGACTCGGCGCGGGCTCTACAATCTGGATCCGACGCGCAAGGGCTTCGGCTACGGCGTCGACGGCGCGATGACCCGCTTCGTTCGCGTTCCCGCGCGCTGCCTGCACCGCGTGCCGGAAAAGCTTCCGCTTGAGCGCGCGTGCCTGACTGAGCCGTGCTGCGTCGCCTACAACGCGGTGGTCAACAATTCGAGAATTCAGCCGGGTGACCGAGTTCTTGTGATCGGTCCTGGGACGATCGGGATTCTCTGCGCAGCGATGGCGCGGCTCAACGGCGCGGAAGTCGCGGTCTTAGGATTAGAGTCTGACGCCGCTCGATTCGAGGTCGTGAAAAAGTACGGCTGCACACCCCTGACAGATGCAAAAGAATGGTGTCTCGAACGTGACGGCCTCGGTGCCGATGTCGTGATCGACGCAGCTGGCGTTTCGCCCACGTTGAAGCTCGCGATCGACGTTGTTCGGCCAGCCGGTTGGATCACCAAGGTCGGCTGGGGCCCGAAGCCGCTGGATTTTTCGATCGATCCGCTCGTTCAGAAAAACGTAACGCTCCAAGGAAGCTTCAGCCATAACTGGCCGATTTGGGAACGCGTTCTGGCGATGTTAGCGTCTGGAGAACTGGACGTCGAGCCGATCACTGGCGGGATCTGGGGAGTCGAGAATTGGCACGAGGCATTCGAAGAAATGCATTCCGGGCGAATCGTGAAATCGGTCTTGAAACCGGCTTAGGCGGGCGCGGCGGGGAATCGCAGCGAGAGCGCGGATTGCGGATTCGCGATCAGCGACATTTCGGCGTCGAGCTGTTCCGATAGGCTCTTGATGACCTCCATGCTGAGATTCGATCCGCTCAGCGTTTTCAGATTGTCAGGAATTCCGAGGCCGTCGTCTTCGATCCGGAATTCGATGAACGATTTGAAGATTGTCAGGCTCACGGCGATCGATCCGGCTCCACCCCGATTGCAGGCGTCCTGTAAAGTTTCGGCTAGGAATTCGCTGGTGATCAGGCCGATGGAAAGCGCCTGGGAAGCTGGCAAAATCGCGTCCTCCGGGCAGGTCAGCCGAATGACGATGTCTTCCGGCGCGATGTTGAAATTCTGAAGAAGCGCGCGTCGCAGCATTTTGAGGTAGGCCGCCATGTTGACGCGCGAACCGCCCGGTCCAGCGTCTGAATTGAGCAGTTGATGGATCAGGGCGATCGCTCGAATGCGTTCTTGATTCTGGCGCAACGCGAAGCGCATTTCCGCCGAACCAGCGAAGCTGAGATGCAGGCCGATGAGCTTGATCAAGGTCTGGAGATCCGCAGGAGTTCGATCAGCAGCTGCTCGGCCCGGCAAATTCCGAGAAGAAGCGGATTCATAAGGACTGATCTCGCGATTAACCCCGATAATTGCGGCTGGCCGCTCTTCGTCCTCGGCAACCGCGACGTAGAAAACTTCGCAACGGCCTTCGCTTCCATCGGGACGGCGGAACGACGTGGTTTCGGCCCACTTGCCGCCGCTTAGCGAGTCGGCCACGCGACGGTTGAACGAGGGGCGGTCAGTTGGGCTGAATAAAGTCGAAAGGGTGTGGCCGAGAATTTCGCCACGCGGGTAACCAAAAATCCGCTCAGCCGTATCGTTGAAATCGGTGATCTTCCCGGTCAGATCCGTGATCACGATACCTTCGCAGTTGTGCTCAAAAGCAAGCGAGTGCCGCTGCATCGCCTGGCTTGCCCGCTTGCCGGCCGTTTCGTCCTGGATCACGGCCACAAACCGATCGTCGCTGCAACGGACGAATCTCGCTTTGAAGTGGCGGTTTTCGGCGTCGTTAAATTCGAAAACGCTGACTGAATCCTTCTTCGCGGCGCGCTCGATCAGCTGCGGAACGGACTCGCCGAACGCAGGGATCAACGCAGAGAGCGGCTGGCCAATTGAGGTGGCCGAATTCTGAATCAGCGCGCCCGTTGCCGACGGAATCATGTCGAGCAAGCGGCCCTTGCGGTCGAGCATCAAAATTAGATCCGGAATCGCCCCGAGCAGCGCGCGGTGTTCCCGATGAGCCGCTTTGAGGGTCGCATCGGCGCGGCGTTCGTTCGTGATGTCGTGGAAAAAATAGGCCGTAAAAATCGATCGGCCGTTGTGATCGACGATCCGCGAAATCGTCGTTCGCGACCAGAGCAGACCCCCGGATTTCTGGTTCAGGCGAATTTCGAGCGCCATCGCGGCGGCTCCGTTTGGCCGATTCTCGAGATTGGCCAGAATTTGCGGCCAGTCCTCTGGGTGAATCCAATCGCGAACGTGGGATTTGCGGATTTCGTGACGCTGCGCCGCGACCATCCGCTCGAAAACCGGATTCACGTCGAAGAAATTTCCGGACCGATCTTCAAGCGCGATCCCGACGCCAGCGTGCTGGAAAAGCGCCCGAAATTTGGCTTCGCTCGCGCGTAAGGCCTCCTCGCCTCGACGTTTCTCGGTGACGTCAAAAAGCGTCAGCATCAGCCCGCCGTCTGCAGTCGGTCGTGGGCGAAATTCAATCTGGCGAAGCGCCTTTTCTCGATTTCGAAGCGTCAGCGTTTTCGTTACCTGCTTCTGCCAAACGTTTTCGCGCCAGGACTCTAACACGAGCACACCGTGGCTGGTTTCCGGCGCGGATTGCGCGAGCCATTCTTCGACATCCTTGTAATCGCGGACGTCGAAACCGAGCAAGCGGCTGTGCTCAGGGTTGGCGTAAAGTGTGTTCCGATCGCGGTCGAGCAGGATGATTCCGAACGAAGCCTGCTCCAGCAGCTGCTCAGGTCTCGCGGCCATCTGGCGAGTCGTGTCGGTCTCCGCTTTGGCCAACGGCTGAGGCTCGGTCACGATCGGCTTTCGCATCGCGGGAGGCGCGGCGAGCTCGCCCTGAGTGATCCCGATGCAGAGCACACCGCAGACGCGACCGTCGGCGTCATAACGAGGTGAGTTCGCCCAGACGAGAACGGTCCGCCCGCCTGTTGCGAGTCTCGCCGGATGCGACCAGCTCGGTGGGAAGGCAAAACGCTCGCCTTCTCGCGTCTCGCGCGCGGCGGCCAGGAAATCCCGCTTCAGTTTATCGCGACCGGGATCGAGGCTGAAGACTTCCCAGAAAAACTCGCCTTTAATCGCGAAAGTTTCGGTCCCGGGGAGGTAGGCGAGGCAGGCTTCGCTCGCCGATTCCACGTGGCCTTCGAGATCGATGCTAAGCACGGGAGTCACCTTGCCTCGAAGAAGCGAACGCCCGGCTTCCGCGTCGAGCCCGCCGCGCTGATGGGCGATCATTTCGTTGATGACCTCGCACGTTATCGTGATCCCGGCGATCTGCCCATCGGCGCCGATCCACGGTTTCACGTCCCAGCGAACCCAGTCTTGAGATCCATCCTGACGAACCCACAAATCCTCCTCACAATGCTCAGACTTTCCTTGCAGAGCTCGCGTGTAAACGCGTTGCCAGGCGGGTCCGAGGCTCGGGAAAACCTCCAGGTGACTGCGGCCGATTAAATTTGCGCCGACTAAGCCGAAATCCGCGAGCCAGCGTTGATTCAAAACCAGATAACGCATTTCCCGATCGAACAGCGCCATCGCAATCGGTGCGTTGTCGATCAACGCCTGAAGCTGAGCTGTTTGACCTGCGGGCTCGACCGGAACTGCTTCGAAAATCGTGTCCTCGATCGGCTTGGCTGCACCCGCACCCGGCTGAGCAGCTGCTGGCGGAGGGACCTGTTTTTGCGTCTCCAGGCCGGGCGCTCTCGGAGGAGGCGGGAGGTGCCTTTTGAGCTTGCGCCTCGCGAGCAACGTGGCTGGATCGACGAGATTTCCGCCGGTTTTGGTCGGTCGCGGAGGAGGCGGAACGCGCATTTTCGGCGTCTGCGGCTTAGGTGGAGGCCGCAGGGGACGGATCGCGACGCGGGTCGTGCCGGGATCGAGTTGCGGCCGATTCATTTCCGCGTCTGCCACTCGATTCTCAAGCCACGAATCGATCGTAGCGAGCCTCGCGGTGAAATCTTCGCCATCGAGCGGAGTCGTGATCAGCTCATCCCACTCTTGATTTGGAGTCGGGCTGTTCTGGGTCGTTTCGCGGTCGCCAATCGCAAGAATGTAGGGCGGCTGACCCTCGGGTTTTGCTCGTGCCTCGGAACGCACCCAGGCGATGAAACCGTTCGGCGAAATCGTGCCCGGCTCCGTTGGCGCAACGACGAGTTGCTGAGCACGGTAGGTCGCCCGACCTTCATCGAACGTCGCGCAGGAATCGACAGCGAAACCCCGATCAGTCAGCCTGGTGCAGATGAGACGACGCGTATCTTCATCGCGCTGAACCACTAAGGCGCGCTTTCGAGGCTGATTCTCGTCGATTCGCACAACCATTTGTGTCAGTCAGATCGGGTCGGGAGTTCGTTTACGGTGAAGTGAAATTCCTCAAGTTTGCGAGAAAAATCAGAGCTGGATAAAGTCGCTGAAAATGGGCGACCGGCAACCCGATTCAGTGGGTAGTTCAACTTTGGAAAATATAGAAATCACAATTTCTCGCGCCCGGAATTCTAGTGATTCCGATTCGGGGTCAGTCGATCGATTCGACCGCCCGAATGGGACGAGGTCGCTTCGGATTTGCTTCGACTTCGATGAAGCTGGCTGGATCGCGGATCAGGCGATCAGGTCAACTCCGCAAGCGGACCGGCCAAGTCGAAATCCTTCAACTGAGCGTCCAACTGGCCGAAATGGTCGTCCGTTTCGATCCCAACGGCCTGCATCAAGCTCATGTAGAGATTGGCGATCGTTCGGTGCCCCTGCTTCTGATAACTCGGATACTGAATGTAGCGCCCGGTCTGAATTTTGTCGCCCAGGCCGCCGACGAGAACGAATGGCCAATCTGTCTGACCGGCATGGTGCGATCCGCCAGCACAGGACATGTAAACGATCGTGGTGTTGTCGAGCATCGAGCCGTTTCCCTCGGGAATCGCTTTCAGCTTTTTGGCCATCTTCGCGACGTAACCGAGATGAAGCCGATCGACCTCCTTTCGAGCGCGAGGACCGTCCCAGCCGTTTCCAGTTTTCCCCTTCACGCCCAAATGACCGAGAGCGTGGACGGACTGATCGATCCCGAGATCCGAATAGGTAACTCCGAGCGTGTCCGGCCTCAGCGTGATCACATTCGTAAGCCCTGTGATCAAAGCCGCCGTCGCCAGATCGAAATGGAGATCGATCCGATCCGAAGGAACCATCGACTCGTATCGATTCGTCAACTCCGGCGCATTTTGCTTCACCTGATCGTCGAGGAGCGCCTTCTTTTGCGCCCGAACCCGCAGCGACTCGAAGGCATCGGTGTAGTTCGCGAAGCGCGCTTTGTCATCGGGCGAAAGCTGGCGCTCAAGCCGACGAGCGTCGTCCCGCATGAAATCCATCAAATTGGTATTCAGAGTCACCTGGCGCTTCAGCTGATCCGGAGTCGCCACCGCCGACCCGAACAACTCCATGTAGGCTTTCTTCGGACTGGCCTGAAACGCGACCGGCTGGCCTTTCTTCATCGCGGAGAGATTCGGGTAGCAATAATTGTTCTCTGGAGAGCGGAAAAATTGCTCCAGCAGCGCGCCGTTCATCGCCATTCCGTACATCGGATAGGGCCCGGCCGAGAGGTGCTGCCCGAGAATGCAATCGACGGTCGGAGCGACGGCGACCTGCTCCGAATGATGACAGGAAAGCGTGCCGTAGCCAGCTGTGTGGTTTCCCACGAAGTTCTTTCCGGAGAGGCCCTGGATGATCGTCAGCTGATCTTTGATTTCCTCGAAATCGCTCAAATTCTCCGGCAGCTGCTGGCCGGAAAGCGGAAGATTGACCAGCTCATCCCGGACTTTCGGCCAGTCGCCGGCCTTCGAATCGAGCGGCGAAAGGTTTTCCCGATCGATCCCGGACGACTTGACCACGAACACAAATCGCTTCGGCAGAGCCGCTTCGTCGCCGGCTGCGTGAACCGCGACGCTGCGGAGAAACGGGGCCAGGGCGAGCGACGCGGAGCCGTAGGAAATCGACTTGAGAGCGTTTCGTCTTGAAGAATTCATCGGCGATAAAGGAAGGAGTCAGAAGTTAGGAGCGAAACCACAAGGGCCTTGAAACTGCCGCCAGCATCGAGATAAGCCGTCTCGGCGTCAATCAGAGTCTTGGAGTCGCTCAGCATCTCGTTTCGGCCCATGAAATAGCGAAACAGATGCCGAATGATCGACTGGCGCGCGCGATCCGAGCGGCCGATGCGCTGCATCATTTCGACCGCGTCCTCGACCTCGCCATCAACCTCGGGATCTCCGGTTCCACGAATCGCACCCGTCGCGTTAACGGGGCGAGTGGTCAGCTTGCCTTCGGTGATCCATTTCTGGAAATCCTTCCCTCGCTTGACCACAATTTCGTCCTTCTCATCGAAGTAGATTTCGGTTCGGTACCGGCCCCAATCGTCGAAGATCTCGAAGGGTTCGCCTAACGGATTCATTTTCCGATGACAATTCCAGCAGCGCTCAGCCCGAAGCGGCTCCATCCGTTCGCGCAGCGTCAAGTGAGGGTCGTTGGGAACGCTCGCGTCAACATCCGGAGGAACATTCTGGATAATTCCAGCGAGCAATTTTTCCTGAATCCACTTTCCGCGCCGAACCGGATCGTTGCCGTCATTCAGCGAGTGAGCCGCAAGCCAGGCCGGATGAGTCAGGATGCCAGCCCGCTGCTCGATCGGCATTTCCAACGGCTGCTCGATCTCCCAATTCCACTGCTGGCGCTGAACTCGGTTCGTCGCCGGAAGATTGTAAACGCCGATGAAAACCAGATCGCTCTGCCCCCGAATTTCGCGATCGTAGGGCCAGCCTGGAAACGGCGTAAGCCCGTCCTCGATCGCCTCGCGAACGATCTTCGCCCGCTCTTCCGCCTGTTTCCGAATTCGCGCGATCTCTTCCTTTTCCTTCTCCGCTTCTGTATCGCGCTTTTGTCGTTCAAACTGCTCGATCCGCTGTTTGACCTTTAAATCTACGTAGTCCGGTCGTATCGCCTCTTCATAAAATTGGCGAGCGAGATCGTTGTCTCCAGGATGGGCAATGAAGAATCGGTTACTCGTCAGTATTTCTTCAATCACGTTCTCATCTCGATTGATAAAATATTCTACCAGCTGCTGCGCTTCGTATTCCAGCCGGCCCGTGTTCCACTGTTGAATTCCCTCGTTGCGGACCCGGTCCATATCCTTGAAAACGCCGCCCGCTCGGTTGTAGCCAAAGAACTCTTCGAAAAACCGAATGATCCTTGGTGTCTGCTTCGGATGCATCCCCTTGTCGAGAATCTGCATAACAACTGCGGCCACATCAGTTTTGTTGGCCAGGCGCTTTTCGCCTACGGCTTTACGGATAAATTCGTTCTGCTCAGGACCCCGATCCGTAAGCGCATAAGAAACGGCATAGGCCAGTTCGTCCGGCGATAAATGACGGCGTCCATGCTCGTCAAGCAGGCCCAAACCCAGCTCCATCCGGTAAATCGCTTCACCGCTTAGAAACATTGCTTTGATTGTCGTCTTAAGCCCTTCTGCGATCCCGCCATCGGCGATGTTCTTCTTTAAGAAGGCCATATATCTGGCCAGCTCCTCGTCATTCGGCAGCCGCCCCACCGCCATCCTGAATTCTAGTCGAACCGCGTCCACCATTTGGTCTTCGGAAGGCATCGGAGCGTCTTCGGCGAAAATCTCGAAGCGCTCCTCATCTGCCCGAAGGTGGAAATACTGATCCGTGTTGATCAGAATCATTTCGACCGTGCTTTGGTCAACGCCACTGATCGCCGAATAATCGCGAACTCCGGCAGACGAAGTGATATAGCTGAATGGACTCTGCCCACCTCGAATTCCTTTACCTTTAAAAATCTCTGGGCTGAACCTCCAGATTCGAGCTGGAGAGAACGGGAGTTCATCGATCTCGCCGGAAAACAGCATTTCGTGACTCACGTAGTTTCCGTATTCAGGCTTCAGAAGTTTTTCGCGATAAGCCTCAGCGTGCGCCGAATCTTGAAGCCGCAAATTGATCCATTGTACGATTTTTGCCCTCGCGATTGGATCCGGTTGCTCTTCGTCATCCGGCGGCATGTCTCCGGAAGTGAGCTGGTCGAGAATCTTCAACCAAATATCGCTGCCTTCCGATTCGAAATCTCCAGAGATAGTATGCAGAGCGACTTTTCCCTTCTGCTTTTCCGGGCCATGGCACTTGAAGCAATTCTGTTCAAGAAACGGCCTCACCTCTTCCTCGAAACCCCCAGCAGCTGCTGGAGTGGAGGCCGTGATCACGGTAGCTGGAATCACACTCGAAAAGGCCCGTTCAACAAGAGTCGGATCGACGACAAACGGGTTTTCGTTGCCCTGGACTTCTGCGATGCTCAAACTTCTCGCGCGCTCCGAATCGTCAACCGAATCGAGTTGATGCCATCGAACCAAAGTCTCGATCTGCGGCTCGAACCAGGCCTTATCGATTCGGCGATCACCATAAATTGAGTAGAAGTAGAACATCGCCCTGGCCACATTTCCTTTGAAAGCCTCGCGCGGCTCGAAGACCAGATCCGTCGACTCGCTGTAGCCGTCGATCTCGTCCGTGGGAACCGCAGTTTGGGGAATGGCCGCGATCCACCATTCTTTGGTGTCCGCATCGGGGATTTCGCCAAACGGATTGCTGCCCCGAACGCTGTTAACCTGAGAAATCGTCGGGAAAAGATGATGCAGATCGGTCTTCATCTGAGCCTCGCCTCGAGCGTCTGTGAATTTGGCCTGAGGCCACGTGTGCTCGGTGTTGACCTTCGTGTGGTCGGGAATTTCGACTGTCTCGAACACCTTGCCGGTGTAGGCCAGGGCCACCTTTCCGTCGCGGTTATCGATTCTCACGAACATCTCCGTTCGCGCCCCTTTGTAGGACAGTTGCTTGGTGCGCTGGTACTCCTGCCGAAGCTGATCGATCAGCTCGTCGCCAGTCAGCGTCGGATGGATCGAGTCCGCGAGGAGACCGCCGCTCAGGAAAAGGAAAAGCGGAAGAATCACGGCGGTACGGAATGCCTTCATGCCGGAAGTGAGCCTGGACCGCCTGCGAGTGCGAAGACAAACCTTGTAGAAATTCGAGGATGAAATTCGGCGCGCCTGGTTCCAGATTCGCCGAATGTCAGCGCCTCGAAACATCGCCGAACTGGATGACCTTATTTCTTGCCCGACCAAAGGCGCTTTGCGGGCGGTCGAGGCTCACGCTGGAGATTTCGCGGTCCTTGGAGCCGGGGGAAAAATGGGGTTCCACCTCACGCTGATGCTGCAACGCGCTTTAAAGTCGCTGGGGCGCGATGATCGACTCGTTGCGGTTTCGCGATTCGGTTCAACGGGATCACTCGAGCCATTTCAAGCTCAAGGAATCGAGACGATCTCGGCTGATCTCTGCGACGCCGCTGCGCTTGAGAAATTGCCGGATTTTCAAAACGTTTTCTTCCTCGCCGGCGTAAAATTCGGCACATCGAACGATTCGGGCCTGCTGACGAAAATGAACATCGAAATGCCGACGGCAGTCGCGAATCGTTTTCGAAACTCGCGCATCGTCGCGCTCTCGACAGGCTGTGTTTACTCTTTTGCCGAGCCAGAAACCGGAGGTCCATCCGAAGCCTCGCCTACCGACCCGCCAGGCGAATACGCCCAGTCCTGCCTTGGTCGTGAGACCGCTTTCGTCGCCGGATCGACCAAGCACAACACCGCGGTCACGCTCGTCCGTCTGAACTACGCCGTCGACCTGCGTTACGGCGTGCTCGTCGACCTCGGCCAGAAAATCCTCGCTGGCGAAGCGGTCGATGTCGAGATGGGCTACCTCAATCTGATCTGGCAAGGCGACGCGGTCGCGCACATCGTCCAGTGCCTCGGCGTGGCCGATTCGCCGCCGGAGATCCGAAACATCAGCCGAGCTGAAATCCACCGAGTCCGGGATCTCGCTAAGGAACTCGGCAAGCGTCTCGGTCGTGAGCCGAACATCGTGGGAGCCGAAGCGCCGACCGCCTGGATCACGAACCCGACTCGCTCACACACGGAATTCGGTGCCCCGGCAACAAGCCTGACGCAGATCCTCGACTGGACAGCCGCCTGGCTGCTCGCAGGTGGCGAGACGCTCGGCAAACCGACGCATTTCGAGAATCGCGCCGGAAACTACTGATCTGCCCAGCAGCTGCTGGGGCCAAGGCTGAATTTTCCGCTTCCCTCCCAGCGCTTCGGCCCTCATGATTTCGGCCATGCATCCGTTGCTGATTCTCCTTGTTGGAATGGCCGTCGTCATGGGCGGCATCCTCGCCTTCCGTTTACACGCCTTCATCGCCTTGATCCTCGGGGCCCTCGTCGTCGCCGCCCTGACCTCGCCCGACATGGTCGAGTCCTACTGGGAAAAGGGCAAAACCGCTGGCGGCGATAAGAGCGTCGAGTGGATGAGCCAACGAATGCGAACCGAAAACGCAGAGCGGCTATCGGAAGAGTCGTTCCCTAAATTCGTGACTCGCGGCTTCGGGCTCGGCGCGATGAGCCTGGGAATCGTCATCGCGATGGCCGCGATCATCGGCAAATGCCTGCTGGAAAGTGGAGCGGCACAGCGAATCGTGATGGGCATCCGGCGACTCTTCGGCGACAAGCGCGCGCCCTTGGCTTTCGCCAGCAGTTCGTTCTTCGTCGGGATCCCGGTCTTCTTCGACACGGTTTTTTACCTGCTGATGCCAATTGGGAAGGCGATGGCTGCGAAGACGAAGAAAAACTACCTACTCTTGATCCTCTGCATGGTCGCTGGCGGCACGATGGCTCACTCACTCGTCCCTCCGACACCAGGCCCGCTGCTTGTGGCCGAAAGCCTCGGCGTAAACATCGGCACGATGATTCTCGGCGGTCTGATCGTTGGGTCGATCACGGTTGCAGCCGGCTATCTCTACGCCTCCTGGCTTAACAAACGGATGATCATTCCACTGCGGCCCTCGGCATTTGACAGTACGGAAACGGTCGAAATCGACGAAGCGAAACTGCCGTCGCTCTGGTTTTCGGTTCTGCCGATTCTGCTGCCGGTCGTGCTGATCGCGGGCGAAAACATCGTCGATCAGCTCGTCGAGAACGTCCCGACCTGGCTTAAGGTCCTCGGAGACAAAAACGTCGCGCTGACGCTCGCAGCGATCGTCGCGATCGGCCTCGTGTTATCGCGTCAAGGCCGCTCATTGCGCAACGTCAGCGAATCGATCCAGTCGGCGCTTGGGAGCGGCGGAGTCATCATTTTGATCACCTCGGCCGGCGGCGCATTCGGCTACTGCCTGAAGCAGACCGGCATCGGCCACACGCTCGGAGATCTCACGCCCGACAGCAAATTCTGGCTCCTGCCCGCCGCGTTCGCGCTCACCTCGCTCATCCGAATTGCCCAAGGCTCGGCCACGGTCTCGATGATCACCGCGATCGGGATCGTTGCCCCGCTAGCAGCTGCTGGCCTGCCCTACAACCCGGTCTATCTCGCTCTGGCGATCGGCTGCGGCTCAAAACCGATCCCTTGGATGAACGACAGTGGCTTCTGGATCATCAGCAAAATGTCCGGCATGACAGAGGCCGAAACGCTCAAATCCGTCAGCGTGATGCTCACGATCATGGGGCTCGTCGGCCTGCCCGTGGTCATGTTAGGGGCCTGGCTGTTTCCTTTGGCTTGAGTTTAGATTCGCTCATCCCCGAGTGAGAGCGCCGCCTTGATTTTCGCACGCTCTGCGCCAATCTGCCGAATCAACTCGCCAGCGTTCATCAATATCCTTCGAGTCGGGTTCATCCTCGTCTCGATGTCAGTCGGGATCTCGCTCGCGATCGGTCTCGAACAATCGTGGTCGGCTGGCTCGCTGATCGGTGCGGCGTTCGGCGTTCTCATGGCCGGAATCGACATCGCGCTGAAGGATTTCAGCTTTCGCGGATTCTCACATGCCGCGGTAGGACTCTTGATCGGAACCGGCTGCGCCTGGGTTTTGTCTCAGGTCGGCATTTTTGAAGCGGGAATTTTCGAAGGCGGCGAAGCGGGAACGATTTTCCAGATGGTCCTCTACCTGGGGCTCGGATTTTTCGGCATGATGATCGCGCTGAGAAGCAACAAGGAGGAATTTTCCTTCATCATTCCCTACGTCCGATTTCGGAGAGATGGCGTACGTGACCAACCGTTGATTGCCGACACCAACGCGATCATCGATGGCCGGATTCTCAGGCTTTGCGCAACCGGGTTTCTCTCCGGCGATGTCATCGTGCCGCGTTTCGTGATCAACGAATTGCAGCATCTCGCGGATTCCAAGGACCCGGTCCGCAGCGGTCGCGGAAAACGCGGATTGGAAGGTCTCGACCGGATGCGAAACGCCGCGAACTTGGAATTGACGATTCGTGAGGATGATTTTCCGGATGAAAAGCAGGTCGATGGCAAGCTCGTCGCGCTCGCTCGACTCGCCGGAGGGCGGCTCATCACCAATGACGCGAACCTCGGAAAGGTCGCTCGATTGCAGGGAGTCACCGTCCTCAATTTGAACGAGCTGGCCGATGCGATGCGAGTTCAGATGGCGCCTGGAGATGAAATTTCCCTGCAACTTGTGAAGGAAGGCAAGGACCCGCACCAAGCGGTCGGCTACCTCCCGGACGGCGCGATGATCGTGGTGAACAACGGAAAACCGCATCTCGGCGAAACCTGCGATGTGGTCGTGTCAGGCATAACGCAGACTTCCGCTGGTCGGCTGATTTTTGCGAATTTGAAGGAAGAAAAGTAGAACCTGCTTCAGCAGTTGCTGAATTCCTCGTCCCCCGCAACCGGAGGAAAAATGGAACCCGTTCGCGATTCTCGCGCCTCAAGGAAATCGCAAGTTGGCGGATCATAATTTTTTCGCAATTCAGGCTGGATCACTATTCGCTTGAAGTAACGTTAGGGACATCCGAACATCGCCGACACGGCCCAATCGGGGCCGAGAAACCAAAACCTGACGGAACACAAAATCATGCCTACGAGAAAGTCATCCGGACCGCCCGAAGAGGGAGTTGATCGCCTGATCGCCGCGCGCGCGAAAAATCTCGATGTCGCGATCGCCCAGATTCAGAAGGACTTCGGCGAAGGTTCGATTCTGCGCATGGGCGAACGGACTTCGATGGATATCGAGGTGATTCCGACGGGCAACCTCCTCATCGATCGTGCGCTCGGAGTAGGCGGGTTTCCGCGCGGGCGGATCGTCGAACTCTACGGCCCGGAATCCTCCGGAAAAACCACGTTGGCGTTGACTGTGATCGCCCAGGCTCAGAAGGCCGGGGGTCTCGCTGCCTTCGTCGATGTTGAGCACGCGCTCGATCCGACTTACGCGAAAAAACTTGGGGTTAACATGGATGAGATGCTGGTTTCGCAGCCGAGCTCAGGCGAAGAGGCCTTGCGAATTGTCGAAACGCTAGTGCGCTCCAACGCTCTCGATGTGGTCGTGCTAGACTCGGTCGCAGCGCTCGTGACCAAGGCGGAACTCGACGGCGAGATCGGCGACACGACTGTCGGCGCGCAAGCTCGGCTGATGAGCGCCGCCATGCGGAAACTGACCTCTCTTATCGCGAAGGCACGGACCTGCACGATTTTCACCAACCAGATTCGTGAGAAAATCGGCGTGATGTTTGGCAATCCCGAAACAACTCCCGGCGGCCGCGCGCTGAAATTTTACAGCTCTGTCAGGATCGACATTCGCCGAATTGGAGCGATCAAACAGACGGACGGTGTCGTTACCGGCAACCGCACCCGAGTTAAAGTCGTTAAAAATAAAGTCGCGCCGCCCTACACTCAGGCTGAGTTTGACATCATGTATTCCGAGGGAATTTCGTCAGTCGGTTCGTTGATCGATCTCGCTTTGGAATACGAAGTGATCCAAAAGCGAGGAAGTTGGTTCAGCTACGAGGGAACCCAGATGGCCCAGGGCCGCGACGCCGCGAAAGAAGCTCTCAAGAACGACGAAGCGATGTACGCGGAAGTCGAAGCGAAGGTGAAGAAGAAGCTGGCTGGCACCGAAGAGGAAAAGGCCTGACGCCGGAGTTCGGCTCCAATTCGGCATCTGATTTTTACCTTTCGCTTCGCTTGTTTTCCGGCGACGAATCCGGATGCAGACCCGTCGAAACTTCCTTTCCACAACCGCACTGGCCGCAGCAGCTGCTCCCGGCTTGCTCACTGCTCAGGATGCCGCGCGCAGTTGGCATTTCACGACGTTCACAAAACCGTTTCAACACCTGAGTTATGAGAAAATGGCCGAGGTCATCGCCGAACTCGGGTTCAACGGGATCGAGGCTCCGATTCGGCCGGGCGGACACGTTTTGCCGGAGCGGATCGAGGAGGATTTGCCGAAATTGGTCGCGGCGCTGAAGAAGCGCGATCTCGAAGTCACGATCGCTGCGAGCGGGATCAACCAGGTCAACGACGAACAGAGAACGGAAACGGTTTTGCGGGCTCTGGCCGCTCATGGGATCGGGCGGTTTCGGATGAGCTACTACCGTTATGATCTGGATAAGCCGATTTACGCGCAGCTGGACGAATTTCGGCCGCAGCTGCGGGATTTGATCGCGATGAGCAAAGAAATCGGGATCAAGCCTGTGTACCAGAACCACTCCGGCTCGAAGTACTGCGGCACGGCGATCTGGGATTTGTTCGACCTCTTCAAGGAGCACGATCCGGCGCACATCGGCGTCGCTTTCGACATTGGCCACGCGACGGTCGAGGGCTCGAAAGCGTGGCGTCTGAATTACGGGCTGATCGAGGATTACGTCGACACCGTCTACGCGAAAGAGCCGGCATTTATCGAGAATAAGGTCGTGTTCGGCCCGTTAGGCGAGGGTGCGGTCGACAAGTCTTTTTACAAGCTCGTCGCCGAGCGCCACACCGGACCGATCAACCTGCATGTCGAGTACCTCGGCCACAAAGACCCGGCGATCGTGCCAAAAGTGATCGAGGCGACCCGGCGCGATTTCGCGACGTTGAAGAAATTGTTGGGCGAAGTTTAACGTCGCGGCTCAGAGATCGACCCGCTTGCTGCCGTTCTTCGCGCTTTCGTAAATCGCGCAGATCAGCGCAACGGCTTTCCGCGCTTCGGCACCGCCGATCGACGGCGCACGGCCTTCGCTGATCGCCGTGACGACGTCTTCGAAGTTCCGCTGATGTCCGGTGAAATTGATCGCCGTCGGATCCGCCGCGCCCAAGCCAGCTCCCGCGCCCTCCATCATCGTCTTGCGGACTTCCTCGTCCTCAGGCGTTTCCTCGGTGAATTCCCAGTGCCGAAATTGTTCATCGGCGAGAAAAACCGAGCCCTTGTCGCCTGACAAATTCACCTCAGCCGGATGCCCCGGCCAACAAGTCGTCGCGCCTTGGATCACGCCGCGAGCGCCGTTTTTGAATTCTAACATCGCCACAGCGGTGTCTTCGACTTCGATCCCGGTGTGAGCGAGACAGCCCATCGATGCGCAGACGCTTTTGACGTCGCCGACGAGATAAATCAGCTGATCGATGAGGTGAATGCTCTGATTCATGAGCGCGCCGCCGCCGTCCAGCGCCCAGGTTCCGCGCCAAGCACCAGAGTCGTAGTAGGCCTGATCGCGAAACCATTTCACCTTCGCGTCCGCCATCGTCAGCGTTCCGAATCGTTCGCCATCGACCGCTTTTTTGAAGACCTCCATCGCTGGATGAAATCGCCGGTTGAAAATCCCTGACAAGGTCACTCCCGCTTTTGCGCAGGCCTCGATCATCTGATCAATTCGCTCTGGCGTGACTTCGAGCGGCTTTTCGCAAACGATATGTTTGCCAGCAGCAGCTGCGGCGAGCGCGGGCTCGAGATGCGCTCCGGACGGCGTCGCGATCGTCACGATTTCCAGCTCCGGGTCGGCGAGAAACTCGTCCAGATTCGTGAAGCCTTTGCAGCCGTGTTCCTTCGCCGATTCCTCGACAGCTTCAGCCCTGCGGCCGAAGATAGAGTGCAGTTCCCCGCCGGCCATCGCTTTGATGGCCTGGGCGTGGAAGTTGGCGATCATGCCCGCGCCGATAATTCCGAATTTCATAAATCGTTTCGCTCGGTTGTTTTGTTCTTTGTTCCTGGTGCTTTGTTAGTTGCCTAAAGAGACGCGCTTTTCGTTCTTCAGGAATCCTAACGTGCCGACAATGAACATCACCGCGAGGATCGCGACGCCGATCTTGCCGAACGGAATTCCGCCGAACTTTTTGGCCCAGATGCCCCAGACCGACGCTCCAGTCGCAACGACGGTGGCGAAGATCATGAGAACGTTCCAGATGACTCGCGAGCGGCCTTTCGGACGGGCGTCACCGAGGACGGCTTTGCTGTTCATCAAGAGTAGGAAAGTGAAGTAGGCGATCGGTAGCATCGCGCCGCCAGCAACCGAAGTCGGCGTCGCTAGCGCAGCAGCAGCTCCGGCCCAGATGAACGGTCCGGAGATTCCGACGAGGCCCGGAAGGGTGCTGCCGATTTTGAAGGTCGAGCCTGTGGGTTCGACGCCGAACATTTCGGAAATCGCGAAGCCGTTGATCAGCATGAGGATGATGATCGTCGACAGCGCCATGCCGAAAACGCCGATGCCGAAGATTCGCTGCGACCACTCTTTTCCGGCGAGCGGAGCGAGCGTGTCGGCGAGTTTGAGATTTCCGCGTTCGGCGATTTTGGCCGCCAGTTGACGTTCGGCGACCGGAAACAAGTCGTAGATTTCGTCGATGTCGCGTTTGGCGGAATGCGCGGTGGCATCGGCATCAGATGCATCGGCTGCGTTGGCCACGGCTTTCGCGGCGGCGGCCTTCAATTTGGCATCGTTGTATGTTTTTTTCAGGTCTTTGATTTTGGCGAATTCGGTCTTCAGAGTGGAATCCGGATTTTCTTTGGCGATCGCATCCGCTCGAGCGCCGAGATATTTGTCGAAATCTCCAACGCTTTTCGCGGCGTAATTTCCGCGCAGGATCGAATCCATCACGTCCTCGTGCTGATTGTGAAACTGAGCAGCTGCTGCGATGACGACGCAGCCGGTAGCGAGGACAAATGGGACGATCAAACCGATCGAAAGGTCGAAAATCGCGAGCGGCCGATGCTCTTTGCCCCAGCCCTTGCGCAGCATCGAGTATGGCAGGAGAAAGGTCATGTTGATCCCGACCGCAGTCGCGAACGCCGTGATGATTTTGTCGCGCTGCTTGGCTTCGATAATCCCATTCCAATAAGCCGAAGCGTCGCCGCCGGTCGCTTCGATTGCCGGAACGAGCGTCGGTGCCGGATTGGTCAGGAGCGAGAAATTCGGGAGGAATCCCTTGAAGACAGCGCCCCAGTTGAGCCCTTCCATCGTGAGGACGATCACCACGCCGAAGAACGACAAAACGACGATCCCGACCAGGATTTTGAGGATCATCTCGAACGCTTTGATTCCTTTGCTGCCCGAGTTGTAGAACGAGACGACAAAGAAGGCGATCGCGAAGAGCCCGATCGAAATGATCCACATTCCGGTCGGCGTATCGAGGGCCGGGATGAGGTTTTTCTGAACCGCCGCCGTGCCGAGCGCGAACTGCGGCAGACACCAGACGATGTTTGCCATGACGGTCGCGATGAGCCAGCCCCAGCCGAGAACCGGGCTGAGATTCTCGTTAATCGCACCGAACGGTTTCCTGCCGATCGTCAGCGTAACGTAGGAAATCGCCGCCAGCATGATCACGCCGAGCACCATCGCGAACGGCTGAAGCCACATCATGCTGAAACCCATGATCACCCCAAGGTAGAGCGAGCCCGCGAGCGAGCCTCCACCGAGAGTGATCGCCCCCTGCAGCCAGCCGGGGCCGCTGCGTTTGGTGTAAAAACCGAGGCGGCTGAAAAGCGGCTTCTGGTTAATTTCTGCGAGTTCGGCGCGCTCCTGGGCGATGGGATCGGAATCGGAATCCATAACGTGATTGGTTAAAATGTGGCGGGTTTTCGATGCAGCCCGAAAAAGTCGGGTCCGCCGATTGTAGGGGGGTCGCCAACGCCGTCAAGACGCGGGTTCGCTCGATTCTGTCCCGGGCAAGCGATTTGCCGAAATCAGGGGTGTTCGGCCAACCAGCTTTCGAGGTCGGCAACGCCCTCAAATCGAAGCATCGCGACGCCGAGATTGTTGGCGTCTTCGGCTGAAAGCTCGCCAATCCGATTTTGCAGGGCTTCATCAAGTTTTTGGTCACAAGCAGCCTCAAGCATATGGACAAGCAGGCCGGCCCGGCCTTTTTCGATTCCGAGCTGCTCGATGGAGGTAACGTAATTCATTTTCAACTCTACTTCGGTTTTCGCGACATTTTCAAGAAAGCGCCGTCGCAGATCATCGCGCAAGTGCATCATCCAGTCAATCAAACGGAAAATCTCCTGAAACTCGTGTCTTGGCAGACCGAGCCGGTAGAGATTTCTCAGCAGCTGCCACTTCGCGTCGAATCGCCCTTCGGGATCACCTGCCGTCCGCAGCGCCGCGATCTGAGCCCTTGCCATCATTGGAATTAAAGAAAAATCGTCCTTCCAATCGTGGTTCAGCTTCGCGGTGAGCTTGCAGGTCGGGAATTCGATCGCGTGCTTGAAATCTTCGCAGACGTATTCGTAGCACGCCGGTTTCCACGTCCGACTCAAATCACAACGCACGATCAGCGTGATCACCGGCGCGCCCCGGATCCACACCAAGCCGCAATTGTAGAAAAACGCCCGTTCCACAAACGCGCTTCGATAGTCCGTTTGAAACTCGATGTGAAACCAGATCCAGGCCTCGCCGCCATCGATAAAACGCACTTTGCGAAGCGTATCGACGAAATCGTTGCGCTCTTGCGGTTCGCCAATGATCTGGCTCAACTCCGTCGCGCCCGATTCGGTCGCCTTAGACCAATCCACGAGCGCCGCGTGCCGCGGAAAACCCCACTTCAACAATCGCTCGAAATGCTCGTCGCCAGCCGCCTTCCACGGGCCGTCAAAATCGCTGTCCTGCTCCGCCATCCGGCGATGATTTTACCGCGAATGCCCAGCCTCGCAACCAGCAGCTGCTGGCTACTCCGGCGGAGTAGCAAATTCGCGCGGAAATGGGTCAGCGCCGATCCGAACATCGAGCCCGTCGCGCCACAGAAGCGGATTGTGGCCGTTCTCCGGAAACACCGCGATCCCGACCACACCGACGTTCCGGGAGTTGCCGTGCCGGCGCTCAGCGTAGGAATTCGACACGCTGCTGAAGCGGAAAGCCGCGACCGAATCCGAGTTCTCACGGAATCCATCGATCGTGAGCGTCCGCCCCGGATGAACGAGGTAGCCGCGCCTTTTGTAGGACGCCGGATTGCCATCGAGCACATCGAGCCCATCGACCGAGACGACCACTTCAAGGGCGGCCTTCGTCTTGTTTTTCATCCAAATCACGTAGCGATCGCCCTTCTCGCCGGCAAAGAACCAGTCGCCTTCCGCTGAAAACGATCGCAGAAATCCGCCGCCGCCCTTCTTCAGGCCGACCTCAAGCGCGCCTTTCGCAGCTGAAAACGCGCCCGTTCGCCGCCAGGCAAAACCGGTGGTGTTCGCCATCGCCTTCGCGCCCTCCTCGTCGTTGTAGAAAAATTTCGCCGTCGCCCACGGCCTCGTTTTCCCGCCTCGGCTGAATTCGCGCGCCGCAACCTTCGAATTTCGGTGCTCGCCCCACTTCGTGCCCAGTCCGGGACGGCTTTCGACCGGCTTGGCCGCGACCTCCCTTGATGGCGCGAAAACCGAACCTCTCACTGCCGCCCCGTCCCAACTCTGAGGCATGTTATGGGGCGCGTTGCTGATTCTCTCGCCTGAATACGGCTGCTTCGTTGTGGAACAGCCGCTCAGAATCACGGCGAAAGAGGCAAGCAAAGAGAGGTGGCTGAGATTTTTCATGGAGTTGGTTACTTGCTGAAAATTTAGCATCTTCACTTGAAGTCAACGAATTTTGCGATAAAAGCTGGTTGAAGCGCAAGCACCGTGCTGCAATTTTAGCATAATCGTGGAAACCACAACCGCAGAAAATCTTTCCCGCCGAGAACGGCAAATCATGGACATCCTGTTCAAGCAGAGCAGCGCGTCCGCGAGCGATGTCCATCAGCAGCTGCCCGATCCGCCGAGCTACTCGGCCGTCCGGGCGACCCTCGCGATCCTGGAGGACAAAGGCATGGTCACGCACGAAACCCTCGACCGAAAATACGTCTATCGGCCGACCGTTTCGATCCCGCGCGCCAAACGCCAGGCGCTACGCAAACTGCTGAACACGTTTTTCGAAGGCAACGCCGAAAACCTCGTCGCGACGTTGCTCGACCCTGGCGAAGAAGCTGTCACCCCGGCTGAGGCCCGCCGGATCCGCGATCTGATCGACGATCACAAAGCCGAATCGGCCTAATCCGAAAAATGGACTGGCTAACCGAACTAAACTGGCTTCCCGCCGTCGCGGTTCGAAGTCTCGTCGCCGCCGGCTTGGCTTGGCTCGGTTTCTGTTGCGCTCGCTGGCTCCAAGCTCCCTGGCGCGGACGAATCATGGGCTTGAGCGTCACCGCCGTCGTCGCTCTGCCACTGATCCCACTAACAAATCACCAGGCCCTGCCCGCCGTTCCGACCGCGATTCTCGAAACCGCCGGCTCGATCGCCTGGCTGCCTTGGATCGCCGGAATCTGGATCGTCGGCGCGATCTGGTTTGGAAGCCGCTTGCTGATCGGCAGTTCCTGGCTGCGCCGACTCTGCGCCCGGGCCGAGGAAGTCGAACTCCCGGCTGAGGTCCTCAAGCAGCTCGGCAAGCTCCCGCGTGGCTGCCGAATCGTCATTTCAGATGAAGCTGGCGTCCCCTTCGCATGCGGTCTGCTTCGGCGCACGATCGTCCTCCCGCGAGCCAGCAGCTGCTGGCCACAGAGTCGCCTCGTCCAGGTTCTCGCCCACGAAATCCATCACCACCGCGCTGGCGACGTCTGGCTCCAGACGCTAAGCCACGGAATCTGCGCCGCGCTCTGGTGGAACCCGCTCGTCTGGCTTTTGATGCGCGAATGGCAGCGCGAACGCGAATTCGCCGCCGACCGCGCCGTCCTCGAAGTCGCTAACCCAGCCAGCTACGCCGAAAATCTCCTCGAACTCAGCACGCGACTCCCCAGCAACGGTCGCTCCTTCGCCGCCGCGCTGTACATGACCAAACGTGGTGTCCTCGAAACTCGAATCCGCCGTCTGCTTTCCAAACCGGAAAACCCCGGTGACGCCCGTCGTTGGCTCGCTGCTGGCGTGATTTCCGCGATTTTCATCGCCATGCCGATCTGCGTCGCCTGGGCCCCGCTCGAACTCGCGAAGAAGCCCAGCCCTGAACTCCAGCAGGAAATCCAAACGCGCCTGACCGCCGATCCGTTTCCAGGAAACTGAAAAACTTGGGTTCGATCCCACCGAAGCGCTCAAGCCACGTAGTGCGATTCGATCTGGCTGGCGACCACGTCCCAGCTCTCGGCCATCCCGCTTTTGCGCGCGCCCGCCGAGACCGTCGCCAGCAGTTGCTGGTCGGAAAAAAGTTTCACGAACGCCCCCGCGATCGCTGCCGGATCGCCGGGCGGAACGAGGAAACCGTTTTCGCCATCGCGGATCACCTCAGGGAAGCCGCCGATGTTCGACGCGATCACTGGTTTGCCGTAACCGAACGCCGTTGCGATCGCGCCGCTGTTCCAGCCTTCGGTGTAGGCCATAGCCGTTGCGTGAATGTGGGTGAGGACTTTGGGCAG
>JBLHKS010000096.1:0-25967 GCA_047620505.1 Verrucomicrobiales bacterium
TCGATCGAGTTCGAGGGGCACGACATCGATCCGGTTGAAGGAGCGTTGAAGACGAAGGCGCTGATCGAGCGCGCGCTTGAAGCCGCTGCAGCGTAGCTCGAGAGTTCATAAGGACATATTCTTGACGTCAACGAATTGCGGCTCAACAAGTTCGGATGTCCGGAATTCGCCAATTCGTTGAACGTCATTATCATCACTTCAACGCATCCGAATTCAAACGAGCGGCGAGGTCCTATGTTGAGCTGATTGAGGAAAAAAAGGGCAAGATGTTCGTGACGCTCGCCGGGGCGATGAGCTCGGCTCGAATCGGGATTTCGTTGGCGCAGGCGATCCGGCAGGGAAAAGTCCACGCGATCTGCTCGACGGGGGCGAATCTGGAGGAGGACGTTTATCGTTTGGTTGCCCATTCGAGTTATGAAAACGTGCCAAATTGGCGTCAGCTGACGAATGAGATGGAGCAGGAATTTCTGGATCGACACGCGGCGCGCGTGGCCGACACGCTGATTCCAGAGGAAGAGGCGATGAAGCGAATTTCCCGCGAATTGATTCCCAGGTGGTGGGCGGCGAAAAAGGCAGGGGAACGGAAGTTTCCGCACGAGTTTTTGATCGATTCGCTCGAAGATTTGAAGCCTTACGACGCTCCGGAAGAGGATAGCTGGCTGCTTGCGGCGGCTGAGATGAAAATTCCGATTTTTGTGCCGGGTTGGGAGGATTCGACGAGCGGAAACATGTTTGCCGGGATGGTGATCAAGGATGGGATGGATCCGCTCGTAGTTAAGGGCGGAATCGAATACATGAAGGAGCTGGCCGACTGGTTTCGGGCGGAGTCGGCGGCGCAACCGCTCGGGTATTTCCAGATTGGCGGCGGAATCACCGGGGATTTTGCGATTTGCGTGGCTCCGATGCTTCGATACGACGCTGAGGAGGAAAACACGCCGCACTGGTCGTATTTTGCGCAGATCAGCGATTCGACGCCGAGCTACGGGTCGTATTCCGGCGCTTTGCCGGGCGAGAAAATCAGCTGGGGCAAGTGCGAAAAGGAGACGCAGGTGTTCATGATCGAATCCGATGCTTCGATCGTCGCGCCGTTGATGTTCGAGTACGTGCTCGATGAGCCCAATTAAGCTATTTCGATTCGGCGAGATCGAAGGGCGGAAGATTCTTCCATGCACCGGATTTCCAGCGAGCAGAGGCGATCACGGCGATGACTCCGCGGTTGACCATGACGCAGACCCAGATCACGAAGGATCCGAGATCGCCGTAGTAGATCAAGCAGAGGTATCCTCCGCCGCCAATGATGAGAAAGTTCGAGATCAACAGGACGATGAACGGGAAGCGGGCGTCGCCAGCCCCGTTCAACGCGCCATCGACTACGTAAAACCAAGCCGAAAATCCGAGAATGAGCGGCAGCATCGCCATGCAGCGCTGGCCGATCCGAGCGACATCCGGGTCGCCGCTGACGAATTCGTAGATCAGCGGCGAACAGAGCCAGAGCACAATTCCAAGGAGCGCGGTGACGCAAACGCTGACAATCACGGTATGCCGAACTTCGCGAAAAGCGTCCTCATGCCTGCCAGCAGCCGCGTACCGACCCACGACGCTAGTGAGGGCCACAAAAACTCCGTGCACGGGAAACACGACGAGATCGAGAATACTGACCATCACGGCAGCGGCGGCGAGATGAGTGGTTCCGAATTGGCCCACGAAAAACACGATGCCAATGTTCCAGAATAGGATGTCCACGACGTCGATTCCCGCGTTATAGGGACCGATTCGAAGCAGACGCCTGATCCGGTCAACGGCGAACGATGGCCAACGCAGATAGGGCTTGATGGATGGATCAAAAATAAAAACGACGAAAAGCGCGACCATTTGGAACGAAGCTGCAATGATCGTGCCCCAGGCCGCCCCAACCATTCCGAGGCCTTCAAATCCCCAACCAAAGATGAATATCCGGTTCGCGATAATATTAATCACTACGTAACCAATTCCGATCCACATCGAGATTTTGGGGCGCTGAATCGCGAAGAAAAAGTTGGAAAGCGCGAGCGAAATGAACTGGGGGATGATCGCCCAGATTGCAATCTCGAAGTAGGCGACCTCGTAGGCGTAAACTACCTGCTGGTGGCCGAAAAGGCCCATCAGATTCGGGGCAAACCAGAACAGCTGGGTCATGATGGTGCCCGCGATGAGGGCGATCCAAACCGACTGCCAGCAGAGCAGTCCAGCCTCTTTCGTGTCGTTTTTCGCGAGAGCTTGGGAGGCAACGGTGTTCAAGGCGGCAGCCAGACCACTCCCGAAACTCAGGATCACGAACATCACCTGCTGGGCAGGCATGATGGCTGCGAGGGGCTCCGTCATCCCGAGGCGACCGACCATTAGCGCGTCGGTGAATTGCCGGATGGCAAACGCGACGTAGGTCAGCATCGACGGTATCGCCAACGCCAAAACCGAGAACTGAGCTTGATCTGGGCGGCTCATTTATTATCCGCAAACACCACAATTTTTAGAAACCTTAATTGACTGTGTATTATTTTTATGATAATTTTAGTAGATATTACTATTAACGATCAAGTTGCCAAAATGAAATCACCTTATAAACTGTTCAATACACTACTGTCCGCTCTGGCGGTCGTCTTCTTGTTGCCGGGCTGCCTCAAAGACGATGATTCGTCTTCCGATAAGGACCAGAACGCCCAAGCCGAGGATGTCAACCAGATCGAGTTTCTCGGCTGGTCCGAGTTCATTTCGCCAGACGCGATCGCCGCTTTCACCAAGGAAACGGGGATCAAAGTCGTTCACACTGAGACCGAATCATTCGACGAAGTCCGAGCGCACCTGGAATCTTCTCCGGGCAAATATGACGTAGTCATCGCCGAATCGGGCAACATCACCGAATGGGTCGATCTCAAGCTGATTCGCGAGCTGAATCACGAACAGCTGCCGCTGATGTCGAACATGGACCCGCAATTCATGAACTTCGTCACCGATCCGGGCAACGCCCACTCGATCCCAGTGCTCAGCGGCACGACGCTGATCGCCTTCGACAAGACGAAAGTGGACCTCGAGAATGCGAGCGAGAGCTGGAGTGCGCTCTGGAATCCGGCCTTGAAGGGCAAGATCGCCTTGCTGGACGATCCGCGCGAAGTGTTCGCGATCGGCTTCAAAAAGAACGGCTTCTCTTTGAACAGCAGCGATCAGGCCGAATTTGAAAAGGCGGAATCCGATCTCGTGGCGCTGGCGAAAGATTCCGCCCCGCTTTTCGGAGAACCTTTTCAAGTTCTCGATTGGCTGGTCGAAGGTAAAGTCGCAATGGTCCACTGCTTCAGCGGGGACGCAGTGATCTACGCCGAGGAAAATGAAAACATCGAGATCTTCCATCCGAAAGAAGGGTCAACGCAGTGGGTTGACGCCTGGGCAATCGCCCGCGACACCGAGCGATCGACTCAAGCGCACCAGTTCATCAACTACATGATGCGTCCAGAAGTGGCGGCGATGACCTCGAACTATGCTTGCTATCGCACTCCGAACAAAGCGGCTTACGAGTTGCTGGACAAGGATCTGCGCGAAGATCCGTTCGTGTATCCTCCGGCTTCGATTCTCGAAGTCTGCGAACTCCTCGACCCCCGCGACGGCAATCGCGAAGAACTCCTTCAGCTTGGCATGCGCAAGCTGATCCTCGCCAGCCCGGGCAAAGCTCCGCAAGCGGAATTGCGCCCGGCCACGGGTGAAATTCAACAGGGCGGCGAATAATCGTTTCCTCCATTTCCAAACCGAACCGGGCTCCTAACCGAATCGGGCCGCCAGGCCAACGAGGGCGGCCCGGTTTCTTCCCTTCCCGACGACCATTGCAGTTCGCTCAAGCGATCTGCCAACTCCGCCAACGCGATGTCTTCCTCCGCCTCCAACCGTGTGCTCAGTTTCCGCATCTCCGTTTTGATGGCCATGATGTTGGTTGGCCTCGGCCCGCTCCTTGTTTTCTGGGCTATTCTCAGCGGAGATTTGAATCATCACGTTCTCAGCGACGCACGTTCCAACGCCACGGAAAGAGCTCACGGCCTCGCCGAGCGGGTCACCGGCGTGATCGGCCGGATGAGCAGCGATCTGCGTGCGCTTCAGACATCCCCAACGCTGCGAAATTCCCTCGCCACCTCGGAGCAATTGCATGAAGAATTGGCCCGAATGCAGGACGCCTACGATATTTTCCGCGAGATCACGATTTACCGGACGGACGGACGTTTTGTGGCCACCACTGACGTTATCGGTGCGGTGGTCGCAATCGACAAAAGCTCGGCTCTAACTGCCGCTGTCTCCACCAACAAAGAAGTCGTCTCCCCGCCCAAACGTCGGCTCGGAGCCGACGAACTCTTCATGGACATCTACATTCCCGTTGAAGACCAGGAAAAACGGGTCTTCCGGGTCATTCGCGCGAACACCTCTTTCCGTAATGTTCAAAAAATGCTGCTCGACGCCCGCCTAGGCCAGAGCGGCTATTTTGCGCTCACGAATGATTCGGGCGCAATTCTCGTTCACAAAGACGCCAGCCACACCTTGCTCAGCCGCCTGCCCGAGTTTGAAGCGTCTCTTGCGGGAAGACTCATGATCGACGAACGCGACTACCTCGCCGTCAATCACTCCCTCAGCCCGGATAAAACCGGCGCAGGACAAGCCTGGCATCTTTTCGGCTACATTCCGGTCGATGAAGCGCGTTCTCTGGTCTCCGGCTCGCAATCCACTCTCTTTTTTGGCCTCGCGCTCAGTCTTGGCGTTTCGATTGTCGCCAGCCTTCTTCTCGCCCATCGTCTTCAGCGCAACCTTCATCCCCTGGTTTCCGCGTCGGACGCGGTCGCGAGCCAGAACTGGAACGAGATCGACGTGCCCCTTCAGGGCCCCCGTGAATTCCGCGAAGTTGCGGCTTCCTTCAACCAGATGGTCGCTCGCATCCGCAGTCACAACGTCGTCATGCAGCATCGGATCGCGGACGCAACCGCCCGCCTCCAGGCGACTTTTAACTCCACTCGAGAAGCCCTCCTTGTCGTCGATCTGAATGGCGGGATCCAATCCGTGAACAGCCGATTCACCGAGCTATTTCAACTTGATGAAGCCGAAGTCCTCTCGATGGGCAGCGAGCGTCTCGACGCGATGCTGCGGGAACGCGCCGGGAATCCTGAAGGATTTCGAACGCTGTGCGAAGCGCTCAAAACGAAAGAAGATGAGGCCGAATGGAAGCTGCGAGTTTCCGCTGACCTCGGTCGTTTCAACACGCAGCTTTGCTACCTCAAAGTCTACCGAGTCGACGTTCTCGACAAAAGCGATACCCCGCTTGCCCACATGTGGGTTTTCCGAGATTTCTCCGATGCTCGGCAGCTTGAGCAACGTCTCCAACAGGCCCAAAAAATGGAAGCCGTCGGCCGACTCGCTGGAGGCATCGCTCACGATTTCAACAATCTTTTGACGAGCATCATGGGCAATCTCTCGCTGCTTTCCGTCAACCTCAAGCCGAGCACTCGACCTGCCGCCCAGCTCAAATCCGCTCGCACCGCCGCCCAACGCGCCGCCGATCTCATCAAGCAGCTGCTCGGCTTCTCCCGCAAAAGTTACCTCAATCTCAAGCACTGCGGCGCTAACGATCTCATCCAGGAAGTCGCTGATCTCCTTAAGCCGGGCAACGACCCCACTGCGATCCGGCTCGACTCCGAAATGCAGGAAGGCTGCTGGGGGCTCCACGTCGATCCCGGCCAGATTAACCAGGTTCTCATGAATCTCTGCGTGAACTCCCGCGACGCGCTCGAGGAAAAAGGCAGAGGCGGAGACATCATTCTGCGCAGCGAAAATTGCCTCATTCTCAACCACGAAGCGGTCCGCCTCGGAGGCGAAAACTGCAAGGGTGGCCAATACGTTGTCCTCTCAGTTCGCGACACCGGAGCCGGGATCTCGCCAGAAATTCTCGAGCGAATCTTCGAACCCTTCTTCACAACCAAAGATCAAGGCAAAGGCACAGGACTCGGCCTCGCGACCTCCTACGGAATCGTCGAACAGCACGGCGGCTGGATGACCTGCCAGAGCGAAGTCGGCGTCGGCACGACCTTCAAAATCTACCTCCCGCGAGACGTCGCCGTGATTCAGGCTCTGCCCGAAAGGCAACCGACCGAAGACGAAGACGAGCCAGCTGTTAAAGGCGGCACCGAAACGATCCTCCTTGTCGATGACGATCCAGAAGTCCGCCAGGTTTCCGAAACTTTCCTAACTCAGTGCGGATACGAGATCATCACCGCCGGAGACGGCGAAGTCGGCCTGGAAGTTTTCGAAACGAATCGAGGCAACGTCAGCTGTGTCGTCCTCGACCTCACAATGCCCAAACTCTCCGGCGCCGACACCTTCAAACGTCTCCGTGAAACAGATCCGGACCTGCCTGTGATCATCTACAGCGGTTACGTGATCAACAGCGATGAGTTCGAAACGCAGAACGGTTCCCGTCCCAACGCGATTCTTTGCAAGCCGTTTGATCTTGGAGACATGGCTAACCTGATTCGTGACGTTCTGGATGGTTCGATGCAGAAAACCGGGCTGCAGCTGGCGGCCTGACCGGACTGCCAGCAGCTGCTGGTTGCGACGGTCGTGGACATCGCCGGGATCTCGCGTTGAGTAGAGCCTTTGGCCGTTGATGACCAAGCTTGGATCGACCCATGAATTCTTCAGTTTCCGCCCGCTTCAACGCCGATCTGCTCGATGAAAAATTCGCCCTTTGGAAAGAAGATCCGCTCTCAGTCGAGCCGACCTGGTCAGCCTTTTTTGAGGGATTTGAGCTCGGCTCGGCTCAGCTGAAACCCCGCCAATCGGGCCCGTCAGCTTTCGGCGCGAGCGACGGCGAGGTTGACGAACTCGACCTCGGACGACGCGCGCTCGTCGTCAGCATGGTCTACAATTATCGGATACTCGGCCACTCTCAGGCTTGGCTCGATCCGCTCAGCCGGGAGCCGGAAAAAAATCCCCGGCTCAGTCTGGAAGCACTCGGATTTTCCGCGTCGGATCTCGAAACGATCGTCAAAACCCAGTTCTTCCATCGCGCCCAGCAGATGCCGCTGCGCGAAATGATTTCGCTGCTCGAAAAAATCTACTGCGACCGGATTGGTTTCGAGTTCATGCACATTCACAATACCGAGGTCAGGGACTGGCTTCGGGAGCGAATCGAAGATCGAATTCAGAGCCCGCCGCCCAATCGCGAAACCTGTGAGCAGCGCTTGCGCTGGCTAGTCGAAGCCGAATCCTTTGAGCAATTTCTCCATCGAAAATACGTCGGCCAGAAGCGCTTTGGCCTCGATGGCGGCGAAGCGTTGATGGTTTCGTTAGCGACGATTCTAGAGGGCTGTCCGGGAGCCGGAGCCGAGCGTCTCGTGATGGGGATGGCACACCGCGGTCGGCTCAACGTTCTGGCGAACTTCCTTCGTAAGCCGCTCAAAGTCATCCTTTATGAATTCAGCGAAAACTACGTTCCCAACGTCGCGATGGGCGATGGAGATGTGAAATATCACCTCGGATTCGAGACGACGCGTGAAACCGAGTCCGGTGGCGAAGTCGCGATTTCTCTCGCTGCTAACCCGAGTCATCTCGAAGCCGTCAACGCTGTCGTCGAAGGCAAGGCCCGCGCCCGCCAGCGCGCCGCAAGTTTTCCAATCGACACCAGCGTGAACCGCGATTCGATCATTCCGATCCTGATTCACGGCGATGCCGCCATGGCCGGGCAGGGGACGGTTGCCGAGGTCCTGAACCTTTCTCAGCTCCCCGGTTACCGGACGGGTGGAACGATTCACATTGTCATCAACAATCAGATTGGCTTCACCACTTCGGCCGAAGACGCCCGTTCCAGCGACTACTGCACGGACGTCGCAAAAATGATCGAAGCGCCGATTTTTCACGTCAACGGCGACTGCCCGCACGAAGTCGCTTTCGTCTCTCAGCTCGCGCTCGATTTCCGCCAGGAGTACAACCGGGATGTCGTGATCGACATCGTCTGCTACCGCCGACACGGTCATAACGAGGGTGATGAGCCTGCTTTCACGCAGCCCAAGATGTATCGAAGCATCCGCGCTCACGCCACTGCGGCGAAACTTTTCGAGCAGCAGCTGCTGGATGACGGAATCCTGACCGAACAAGAAATCGCCGCGCTCTACCAGATCCACGAGGCTCGAATGGATCTGGAACTCGACCAGCTCAAGCAGCACGAAGCCGCTGGCGACAGCCATGTTTTTGCGGGCTCGTCTGCGGTGATGCAGCCGCCGTACTCCCACAAACCTGTGATCACAGGCGTGAAGAAAAAGCTCTTCCGCGAAATCGGCAAGGGCCTGACGACGTTGCCAGAAAAGTTCAAGCCGAACGCCAAACTCGAGAAGCGTTTCCTCGAACCTCGCCGCGTTGCGGTCGAAAACGGAGGTCCCTACAACTGGGCCTTCGCCGAGTCGCTCGCCTTCGGATCGCTTTTGCTCGAGGGCCGTGGAGTGCGTTTGTCAGGGCAGGATTGCCGCCGCGGGACGTTCAGTCAGCGCCACGCCGTTCTCTACGACGCGGAAACCCGGGATCGCTATTTTCCTCTCAACCACCTCGCTGAAAACGAAGCCGACCAGGCGCACTTCTGCGTTTACAACTCGCTTCTGTCGGAAGTCGCCGTGCTTGGATTCGATTACGGATATTCCTTAGTCGCCAGCGACATGCTCGTGCTTTGGGAAGCGCAATTCGGCGATTTTATCAACGGCGCTCAAGTCATCATTGATCAATTCGTCGCCTCCGCGGAATCGAAATGGTCCCAGCCCAGCTCCATCGTTCTTCTTCTGCCACACGGCTACGAAGGAATGGGCCCCGAGCACTCTAGCGCGCGCCCGGAGCGCTTTCTCCAGCTCTGTGCTGAGGACAACATCCAGGTTTGCAATCTCACGACCCCGGCGCAGTACTTCCACCTTCTCCGCCGACAGACGCTCCGGCTGATTCGCAAACCGCTCATTCTGATGACGCCGAAGAGCCTTCTCGGCAACCCGATCTGCGTCAGCCGCGAAGCCGAGTTCATTGGTAAAACCCGCTTCTGCGAATTCCTCGACGATGAGCAACTGGTGGCCGAATCCGATGACGTGAATCGTCTGATCTTCTGTTCCGGCAAAGTTTACTACGACCTCCTGGAATATCGGAATGAGAACAAACTCAAAAACGCGGCCATCATCCGAGTTGAACAATTTTACCCCTTCAACTCAGAAATGATTGAGGAGATAGTTTCTCGTTACCCAAGAGCGAATAAAAAATGGGTCTGGTGCCAGGAAGAGCCGAAAAACATGGGAGCCTGGAGCTTCATGGACCCTCAACTCCAGAAACTCGCCGACCGGATCGCTGGCGGACACGTCAATCTTCGTTATGCCGGTCGTGCCCGCAGTGCCAGCCCGGCTGCCGGCGCGAAAGCGATTCACGTCCACGAACAGGCGAAACTTGTTGAGACTGCCTTCGCTGTCTAACCGCCAAACACCTCAATGATTGAAGTCAAAATTCCCTCCGTCGGCGAGTCCGTCAGTTCCGGCCAGATCGCGCAATGGCACGTTGTCGATGGCGCTCGAGTCAGCGCGGGCGATGTCCTGCTGACCCTCGAAACCGACAAAGTTTCGACCGAAATCGAAGCTCCAGAGTCCGGAGTGATCCACCTCAAGGCTAACGAAGGGGACGAAGTCGCCGTTGGCTCCGTTATCGCTCAGATCGAGCCCGGCGATGCCCCTGAGAAGCCTGCTGCGAGTCCTCAGCCAGAAGTGGCGTCTGAGCAGATTCTGATCGCGCCGACCGTCCAGAAACTTGCAGAAGAGAACGGGCTCGACCTTCACCGCATCAAGGGAACTGGAGCCAAAAGCAGAATCACGAAAGCGGATGTCGAAGACGCCATCGCCGCCGAGCCGGAGCCCGTACCTGCGCTCAGCGTGGTCGAGACTCCGCCTGCGAAATCGGAACCGACCGCGCCAGCAGCTGCTGTGTCGGAGGCTGGCCGAACCACACGCAAATCGATGTCGCCGTTGCGCCGAAAAATCGCGACGCACCTCGTTAACGCCCAGCAGACCGCAGCGATCTTGACCACGTTCAACGAATGCGATCTCAGCGAGGTGATGCGTTTGCGCAAATCGATGCAGGAGAATTTCGTCGCAGCTCACGGCGTCAAACTCGGCTTCATGTCCTTCTTCGTGAAAGCCGTCGTCGCAGCGCTCAGAGCCGTGCCTACCGTGAATGCGCGGATCGACGGAGACGAGATCGTCCAGCATCATTTTTACGATATCGGCGTGGCGATCGGAACTGAGAAAGGTCTGATCGTCCCCGTTCTTCGAGACTGCGCGGAAAAGTCGTTCGCTGAAATTGAAAAGGACATCGTTGAATACGCGACTCGCGCTCGCGAAGGTCGGATTGTGCTGGCAGATCTTCAGGGCGGAGTTTTCACGATTTCCAACGGCGGAATTTATGGATCGATGTTAAGCACGCCGATTTTGAATTCGCCGCAGAGCGCGATTCTCGGAATGCACACGATTCAGGAGCGCCCGGTCGCGGTTGACGGCGAAGTTGTGATCCGGCCGATGATGTACCTCGCCTTGAGCTACGACCATCGGCTGATCGACGGAAAAGAGGCGGTGACGTTTCTTTTGAGGATCAAAGACTGCGTTGAAAATCCGGCTCGATTACTTCTCGGCGTCTGAATCAATCGCTTGCAAAAACTGCGATTCGCCCCACTTTGCGCCCTCATATTTTTCAGGCTAGATAATCGGGCTGTGGCGCAGTTTGGTAGCGCGTTGCACTGGGGGTGCAAAGGTCGTGGGTTCGAATCCCGCCAGCCCGACCATTTTCAAGGGGTTCTGCGTGAACTGCGAAGCGATGAATGACAGAGGGGTTGTAGCGTGGACTCTTGACTTTTTCTCATGAACTTCCGATCGATTCATAAACTCGTTCTTTTCCCTCTGGCGGCGCTTGGTCTGCTGGCCTCAAACCTCGCCCTGGCGGAAGAATCCAGCGAGGACGCCAAAGCCGCGAGGCTCGCCGAATTGAACGTCTATTGGTCTGAGGTCTGAGGTCTCGCGAACTGTGCGCGTAGGCGATTTCGAAGGCTACCGTGCGACCTGTCATCCAGAAGCCGTGCTCGTTTCCGGCAAATCGCAGACGAGTTACCCGCTAACCAAAGCTTTGGAACGTTGGCAGCCCGAGTTCGACGCGACCAAGGCTGGAGAGATAAAGGCAGACGTCGTGTTTCGGTTTTCGCAGCGATTTGGCGATGCAACGACGGCGCATGAAACGGGGATTTTTCTCTACACCGCAACGAACGCCGATGACGAGGTGAAAGCGGAGTTTATCCATTTTCAGGCCTTGTTAGTGAAAAGTGCCGATGGGTGGAAAATCCTCATGGAATATCAAAAGAGTTCAGCGACAAAAGCGGAGTGGGAGGCTCTGGCGGGGGAATGAAATTTCAAACTACCGCCAGCATCTGCTGACCCAACTGGCCTTCACACGAACGACTTACTCCTATTGGAGGATCTTCGGAGATAGCGGAATAGGAATAATCCGTTCGCTGCTTTGCGAAACGAACTGCCCTTGGAGCAAGGCCCAGTCGACATTGTCAAAGAGCTGGCCCGATTGGCGGACATCGATTCCTCGAAACATCACATTCTGACCTTCGCCAAAATACGGTTTCGGGCTGTTCTGAATATGCATATGGATGTGTGGGCCACTGCTGTTACCCGAATTTCCGCATTTCCCAAGACCCTGTCCGGCAACGACGCGAGCGCCAGGCTCGACCGTGATCGTTCCTTTCTTAAGGTGGGCGATGTAAACAAATTCGTCGGGCGCGGCTTCTATCATAACGTAGTTTCCAAACGCGTTCTCAGCATCGCGCTCACCTACCGGATTATCGCGCTCTCCGTCATGCGCAACGCGAACGACGCCATCGACCGGTGAGAGCACGGGAGCCTCCCAGGAATAGAAATCCTCTAACACTTTTCCGACCCCAACTTCTCCTCGGGTCACGGAGCGATTGTTCGGGCCGCCGGTCTTCATGAAGTCGACGCCGAACTGCTGAGATCGCTCTTTCATATGATGGTTTACGTTAGGCGTATCGCCCCCGGCCATCACGAACCATTGATCTCGAAAAGGAAGCCGGTAGCGGGGCGAATCGGTCTCCGGCTCGGCCAGGCGCTCTTCGTAAAGGGCCGGCTGATACCGATCCGCGTAGAGCCCTGTCGCCTGCGTCAAATCCAGATCGACAACCAGCAGTTGCTCATCGCCGCGCGGCGTGAACTCGACCAGATCGCCCTTCGGATCGATCACGCTCGAGGCCGAATTCTGGCGTTGCATCGCGCGGTTAACGCTAACGAAATAGACCGAGTTTTCCTCCGCCCGGCATTGCATCGCCTTCTCGTAGAACGACTCGCCCCACGCGGCCGGAGGGTGAGGTTCGAGATGATCTGCGCCGGTGACTTGCGGCTGGAAAACGATCTGCGCGCCGCGAGCTTCGTGGCAAATCGAAATCCCAAAACGCGCGCCAGCAGCCTCGAACATCTGGCGTTGCCCATCGGCAACGTAGTTTTCCGATTCGCCGCCGGGCGTGATCTGATTTTTCGTCTGATAACCGAGAATCTCGCCTTCTCCGGAGATCACGTAGGCGCGATTCTCCAAGCCCAACTCAGATTTCCATTCGAGGCCGAGGATCGCCGTCACATCGTGCTTGCGACAAGCCGCCGAAACCCGATTGAGCGCGCGTTCCATCGCCTTTTGATCGACTGCCGGAAGATCACGGTCGGCACCGCGGAGACCGGGAAGATAGGTTTCCGGGAAGCACGCGATATCAACACCGCGATCGTGAGATTCCTGCAGAGTTTGCAGAACTTTTTCGACACCGGCCTCAAGCGTCGCGGCTCTTCGCAGTGAGGCGAGACCGACGCGAACGGAGTCCTTTTCTTGCCCTTCAGCTGCCGAGATCAATGCGAAAGTCAGCACGCAGGTAAGAATCCGAACAAGGCGGGAACGATTAAACTTATTCCTCATTCTGAACCAAATCGGCGAGCTTCAGCCTTCGGTCGAGCAGCGATTACGATCACTGATTCGTCTGCGTCGCGCGAATCGCTTGCCCCGGACGGACATCCAGTAACTTCTGATCCCGCACGACGACGACCCCGCCAACGATCACGATCGGAATGCCATGCGAAGGCAACGAAGCTTCCGTGTAGGTTGCTTTGTCGATCACGGTCGCCAGATCGAACAAGGTCAAATCGGCATCGGCTCCAACCCGAATCCGTCCTTTGTTTTTCATTGCGGAAACGCGTTTTTCGAGACGTTGAGCAGGCGCCAGTGTGATTTTCCGCAGCGCCTCCATCATGCTGAGTTCGCCGCGTTCACGAACGTAGACGCCGAGAATCCGGGCGTAGGTTCCGGCGTTACGCGGATGACCGCTGAGGCCGTCGCTGGCGATCATCGCGGCGGGGTGCTTGACCGCGTGGGTCACGATGCTCTCCGGATTCAGGTGAAGAAGAATCATGCCGCCTTGCGCACGATATTTGTGGAAAGATTCTTCGGTTAGGCGCTCCCCGGTGGCGGGCCATTGCATGTCGTTGTATTCGAGGCCGTATTTGGCGCGCCAACCAGGCCCGAACATGGCCGCGCTGATGTCGGTCATGCCGGCGGTGTAGGGATAGCACTCCGCGGTAACGTCGAGGCCGTTGGCTTGAGATTCGCTGACCATTTGAAGTAGCTTCGGCGTCTCGCGCCCGCCGGTTGACTGGATGTGAACGACGTGAAGTGGCGCGCCAGTCACTGCGCTTGCCGCGATAACTTCTTGAATCGACTCGACGCTTTCGTCGCCCTGCAACCGAATGTGAACGTGGCAGGACGCGCTAAACTCGCTGGCGACGCGGAACATCTCCAGAATCTCCCAGCGCGTCGCCACCGGCGTGTAGCGCATTCCAAACCCAACTGCGACCGCGCCTTCGTCGAGGCCCTGCCGAATCTCCGCTTTCAACGCCAGCAGCTGCTCGTCGCTGGCCACTTGCGTAGCCGCCTTGTCGCTACCCTTTGGAACGAAGCCGGGAAAGTCGCCCATCACCTTCATCCGAACTTTGATGTGGCCGATCGCGACACCGTGATGAATTGGCAATTTACCTTCGTGCTTGCGGTACCAGCCGGCGACGTCATCCGTGCCGACCTCCAGTTCGAACGCGCTGGTTACGCCGTCGCGGACTTTCAAAGCGTAGCTGGCTTCGTCTTGAGCGTGCTGATGCAGATCGATGAAACCTGGCGCTACGACCAGACCCGTTGCGTCGATCGTCTCGCTGCCAACGAGCGGGGTTTCGGAAATCGCGACGATCTTTCCATCACGCACGCCGATTTCGCGAATCGCATCGAGGCCCGATTCCGGATCCATGACCCGGCCGCCACGCAGGACGAGATCGCAGCCCTGGTCGTCGATCGCCAACGTCTTTAAACTAACACTTTTCTCGATCCTGACATCCCCCTCAAGATTGCGGATGCGCAGCGCAAGTTTGCCCTTTTCCCAATCGATCTCGATCTCGCCGAAGTTCTCTTTATGATAGGTCTCGTCGATGACTCGGAACCGATTTTCAGTCGGCGTTCCGCGTGGATGGATCTGGTTGAGCGCGCTTGAGGTCAGGTCGTAAATCGGATACGGCGCGCCGTCGTCAGTTTGCACGGAGAGATCCGCCCAATGCCGATCGCCGCTGATGAAAACGACGCCGTTGGCCTTCGTTTTCGCGATCAAGTCCAGCACCTGCTGGCGCTGGCGTGGCAAATTTGACCACGCTTCCTGACCTGACGCCTCAGGGACGAATTGAATGCTCGAACCGATAATTCGAAGCTCCGCGGGCTGACGAAGTTGCTCTTCCAACCAATCCCACTGCGCGCGGCCGAGCATCGTGAGTTTGGGGTCATCGTCAGGATAATATCGACCGCCAACTCGTGGCTCGCCGGTCTTTAGTGGGTTGCGAAAATAGCGAGTGTCGAGCATGATGAACTGCACGCGCTTGCCTTCGGGGCCGACGATGCGCGCGTTGTAAATGCCTTCACGTTCGCGGCGTGGCGAGTCAGCCGGGACGCTCCAGAAATCGAGAAATTCGCGCTGTGCATCGACGCGTTTCGAAAAGCCGGCACCCCCGTCGTTGACGCCGTAGTCGTGGTCGTCCCACGTGGCTAAGATCGGGCATTCAGCCATCAATCGCTGGAAACCCGCGTTGGCGCCGAGCTTCGCGTATTTTTCCCGCATCACGGCCATGTCGGTCGTGTCTGCGTAGATGTTGTCGCCGAGAAACAGGAAAACGTCCGGCTTGTGATCGAGGATCGCGTCGAAGATTGGAATCGGCTGATCTTGCTTAATGCAGGAGCCGAACAGAACGCGATTGATGGCAGTGTCAGGCTCAGCCGAAGCCAGACCGAGAAGTGAGAAAAAGATGGATGCGGCGATGACTTTCATAACAGTTTTTTCACTGGCACCTGCTGGCTGGCGAATCGTAACGACCTTCAGCTTCGGCGCCGAACCGCCGGGATGCAATCAAGGGAATTTGGGCGATGCTGCGAACCTATGAACCGTCTGGTTTCAATTTGCGCGAGCGCGATCATCCTCATTTGTTTTCAAGCCCAATCTGCTGAGCCTGCTGCTACGGTCGAGCAGATCACGAATGGGCCGAAGCATCACTTCTTTGGTTATGTCGGGCACGGCGGAACGATTCCGTGGAACGCGAGCGGCCGCTACATCGTGGCCTTGCGTGTCGATTTTCACGACCGCATGCCGCAGCCGGATGAGGCCGCCGAGATCATCCTGATCGATACTCAAAACGACTACCGAGTTGAGCTGCTCGATCGCACGTTAGCGTGGAATCTTCAGCAGGGAACGATGCTGTTCTGGAATCCTGACGCGGCGGAAACGCAGTTCCTCTTCAACGACAAGGATCCAGAAACGGGAGTCGTTTTCACCGTGCTCTACGACATCGCCGAGCGCCGCCGGGTTCGCGAGTTTCGCTTTGGCTCCGAGTCGATCGCGAACGGCGGAGTGTCGCCGGCTGGCAAGTATTTTGCCGGGATCAATTACGGGAAAATCACGCGTTCCCGCGAAGTGATTTCCTATCCGGGGGCGACCGATCACACAGCTGAGGAGAATCCCGCGAACCCGGATTCCGACGGCGTTTTCCGCGTTGAAACCGCAACGGGCGATCGGCAGCTGCTGGTTTCGTACGCGCAGCTGTCGGACCTGATTCTAACCACCGCAAAGAATCGTGAGAAGCTCGGCGATCCTGACAAATACCCCATTTATGCGCATCACACGATGTGGTCGCGCGACGGCGAGTGGATTTTCTTTCTCGTCCGCGGCAAGCAGAACAAGCGGCCCGATCAAGCCTGCGCAGTCCGCTTTGACGGGAGCGATTTGCGCAAGGTTCCCTACGCCGGTCACCCGGAATGGAGCGAGAAGAACGAGCTGGTCTTAGCCTCGAAAGAACACGGCTCCTACAATCTCTACGACGTTGCAGCTGAAAAGTGGACGGGCCAACTCGGTGGTCCGGGCGTCTTTCCGGACACCATGGACGACAACGCGCTTTCGCCGGATGGATCTTGGCATGTCGGAAGCCAGAAGATCGGCGACGAGTGTTTCTACACTTTTTATCGCTTGGCCGACGGTCATTGGTTTCGCGCACCGCCGGTTCCGACGAAGGCGGGTGGTGGGGTTGTCAGGATCGACCCCGCGCCGCGTTGGAACCGGGCGGGCGACACGATCCTCGCGCCGGGTCTTGCCGAAGACGGAACGCGGCAGCTGTTCCTCGTTCGCAAAAACGACCCCGGCGCGGTCGAGTTATCGTCAAGTCGTTAACTTACGAGCAAGCTTTGGAGGGCTGCTAGCGCTTTCGAAAGAAAAGCTTCGCCTTCCGAGTTTCTCGGCGGGAGTCACTATTCTGTTTCCCTTCTTTGGGCTCAATCGGCCTTATCGGTGTCCGATGCCTTGAACAGAAAATTCATCCCAGGAACGTCTCCCAGAAGCGGAACCTTTCTCAGATTTTCAAAGTCACGGCTTTCGTAGAGCCCGCCAGCCGCCGTCTTCGAGCGATTCGGTGCCGAGAAAAGTCTGCGCCCACGTTTTGCCGTCGTCGCGAGAGACGAGAATCCGCCCGCCCTGTTTGGAGGCGACGGCGAAGACGGGTTCTTCCATTTTCGGATCGAGATCGCCGCCGAAAGGGATGTCGTCGCGGATCTCGGCATGTTTTTTCTGTGCGTGGACAGGCGCGCCGAGGCCGAGGATCAGAGCGAAAAGCAGGAGAGGTAGCGTGCTGGTTTTCATGATTGTGGACAAAGCCGACTCTCGCTCGGATTGCAATGCGATCTGGCTTCGACGGTTGTTCTTTCCCTGAACCCCAAGTCCAAACTTATGTCTTTTCGATTTCGCCTGAGCGCTCTGTTTCTTTCAATCGCAGCTGTCGCCTCCGCTGTTGCTGAACAGCCTAACATTCTGTTCATTCTGACCGATGATCAGGCTCCGCACGCAGTTCGCGCTGCCGGAGACGAGCGTTTCATAACGCCGAACATCGACCGAATTTTCAACGAAGGCGCGCACCTGACCAACGCCTTTGTCGCGACGCCGGTTTGCAGCCCAAGCCGGATCGAACTCATCACCAGCCGCTACGGAACGGAGATGGGCATCACGGATTACATCAACCGGGCGGAAGCGGATGTGGGAATACCGGAAGACGCGACAGCCTGGCCGGCGCTGCTGTCGAACGCGGGCTACCGAACGGCGCTGATCGGCAAGTGGCATCTGGGCGTTCAGGACCGGCATCACCCTACCAAATTTGGCTACGACTATTTCATGGGGATGCGAACGGGTGGCTCGCCGCCGAAGGATCCTGTGTTGGAAGGGCCGGATGGCGAAGAGCGAAAGTTCGAAGGCTACACCTGCGATATTCTAACCGATCACGCGATTGAGTTCATTCGCCACGAGAGCGACGCGCCATTTCTGGTTTCGCTCCATTTCCGCGCGCCGCATGCGGCGTGGTTGCCGGTTCGCCCTGAGGACTGGGAGCCGTTCGCGGATCTCGATCCCAAGATTCCAAATCCCGATTTTCCCAATCTTGATGTTCCGTTAGTCAAAAAGAGGACGCGCGAATACCTCGCCGCCGTCAAGAGCATCGACCGCAACGTCGGCCGCCTGCTCGCGCTCCTCGACGAGATGAAAATCGCGGACAACACCGTCGTCGTTTTCACCAGCGATCACGGCTACAACCTTGGCGAGCACGGCGTCTGGTACAAGGGCAACGCGATCCGCATCCTGACCGATAATCCTCCGCAAAAATGGGACAATATTCCCGCCAACCGGCGTCCCAACATGTGGGACACCTCGATCCGCGTTCCGGCGGCGGTGCGCTGGCCCGCGGTGATTCCGCCCGGAATCAGAATCGAACAAACCGTATCGAACCTCGATTGGTTTCCCACGTTGCTCGCGATTTCCGGAGCGCAGAAGCCCGCCGATTTGGTGATTCGCGGCCGGGACTTTTCGCCGCTGCTGCGCGGAGAACAGATCGAGTGGGCCGACGATTTCTACGCCGAATACAGCATGAAGCACGGCGCAACGACGCACATGCGGATGCTGCGAACACCGCGCTGGAAATTCATGCGAGATTTCGCCAACCCCGGCCGCGATGAACTCTACGACCTGACTGCGGATCCTGACGAAACCACCAATCTCGCCGATTCAAACGATGAACGCCTCGTCGCTATCCGTCAGCAGCAGCTGGAGAAGATTCTGGATCGCATGAGGGAAACCGGTGACTCGGCTAACTCAGAGAACTGTCCCGAAAACTAACGTATAACTTCAGCCGCGAGCACCTCGCCTATCGTTTGAGAGAGCAGAAAAAGTCCCGCTGACATCAACGTGAATGGAAAGGAATTCAGAGTCTCAATCCGCATGCGCAGTCACTCAGCAATTTTTCTCCTAATCTGGCCCATCATTGCGCCAACTTGGCTGATTGCGGACTCGGAGGTTGCCTTCAGCAGGGACATTCTTCCAATTTTGGCGGAGAACTGCTTTGAGTGTCACGGTCCGGATGCCGAACAGCGGAAGGCGGAATTGAGACTCGACCGCCCAAGCTCTGAAACCAATTGGCAGAAGGTGGCGAGAAGAATTGCTTCGAATGATCCCGAAGAAGTGATGCCTCCGCCGAAGACGGGCAAAAGGCTGGCAGCTGCTGAGATCGCGACGCTGAATGCGTGGATCGACGCTGGCGCCGAGTACGAGCAGCACTGGGCGTTTCGGCCGATCATGGATCCTGATCCGCCGGCCGCGATCGATCGGTTCATCAGCGCGGCCCTGAGCAAGCGTGGGCTGCGGCTTTCGGAGCCGGTTTCGCGCGAGAAACTGATTCGAAGAGCAACGTTCGACCTCACCGGTCTGCCGCCGAAATGGAGCGACGTCGAGGCGTTCGTGAACGACGACGATGCCGATGCGTTCGCGAAGGTAATCGACCGTTTGCTCGAGTCCCCAGCATACGGCGAACGATGGGGCCGACACTGGCTCGATCTCGCGCGCTATGCCGATACGCATGGCGGCAGCGCGATCGGGTTCGTCCGGTTTCCATTCTCCTACACCTATCGCGATTATGTGATCGACGCGTTTAACGACGATGTTCCCTATAACCGATTTGTTCTCGAACAGCTCGCCGCAGATCAGCTTGGGTTAGAGGAAACCGATCCGAATCACGCGGCGTTAGGGTTTTTGACGGTCGGTCGCCAGTATCGAAACCGACACGACAGACTGGATGATCGGATCGATGTGATTTCGCGCGGGTTGCTCGGCTTGACGGTTTCCTGCGCCCGGTGTCACGATCACAAATTCGATCCGATCCCGACGACGGATTACTACGCGCTCCATGCGACTCTGGCACCGAGCCGCATGCCGAACGATTTGCCGTTGGTTGGCGAGCCCGAGATCGATCCGGGATATCAGCTGGAACTGGAAAAGCGCGAAAAGGCGCGATCCGACATGGTTCGCGAACAAGGCGAGGTGTTTCGAGGACGGCTGAGGATGCAGGTCGGGATGTATTTGAGCGAGTTAGCGAAGGGTGTGCCGGAGCAGGACACGGCGACGACATTCTTGTCGTATCGAACGGAGGATTTGAGGCCCGTTATTCTGGAACGCTGGCGGGCTTACCTCAAAGAGTATGGCGAGGATGATCCTGTCTTTGGCCCGTGGCATCGGCTGGCGGACATCGAGCAGGGATTCGCAGAGACATGCCGGGATCTCGTTAGGCAGCTGCGGGATGACAACGGCGATCCGGAGAAATTCGCGGCCGAGGAACAGTTGAAAATTCAGCCGCCGAAGTGGAATCCGCGCGTTCTGGAAGCGCTCGACGCAAAGAAGCCGCAATCGTTCGTTGAAGTCGCGGAGGCCTATGGCGAAGTTTTTGCGGACGTGAACCGGCGGTGGCTGACCTCGCTCTTGGATGCATCCGCCGAAGCCGCTCCCGACGGCGAATTAGTCCCGGATCAGGACGCACGCCACAAAATCGTGAACAGCTCGATAGAGCGACAGCTACGCCGTCATCTTTTCGGCTCAGATTCGCCCGTTATGATCACGTTCGAGGATTCATGGCATCTCACGATGCTGAACCGAGGCGTCCGCGATTCAGTCCGAGGCACGCTTGGAGCGATCGACAATTTGAACCGCGGCGCCAACGCGCCTCCACGTTCGATGATTTTGCGTGAAGAGCCGGAGAAGACCGACGCGTTTGTGTTTCTGCGAGGGAATCCAGTGGCGCGTGGCGAAGCGGTTGCGCCGCGTTTCCTGACCGTGCTGGCGGACGAGGCGCCGACGCAGTTTGAGGAGGGCAAACGCCGCCTCGGGTTAGCTCAGGCGATAATCGATCCTGATAATCCGCTAACGCGCCGGGTAATCGTGAATTGGGTCTGGCAGCATCACTTCGGCCGCGGTTTGGTTCGAACGCCGGGCGACTTTGGCTCGCGCGGAGATCCACCGACGCATCCTGATTTGTTGGACCTCTTGTGTCAGCAGCTGCTGAAAGACGGTTGGTCGTTGAAGAAGCTGCATCGCCGAATCATGCTCACTGCGGCTTACCAACAGGCGTCCATCGAAAACCCGGCCGCACGCGAGATCGATCCCGACAACAAGTTGCTTTGGCGCATGCCGATCCGAAAAATCGAAATGGAAGCGATGCGCGATTCGATGCTCGCGGTCAGCGACGAACTCGATCTGAAAATGGGGGGTCGGCCATTCGAAGAGAAGGCTACCGCGATTCCTCGCCGTAGCGTCTACGCATTCGTCAATCGCGACGTGATTTCGAAACTCGCGAGCACCTTCGATGGCGCGGATCCGAGCGCCTGCACGGTCAAACGGCCAGATACGATGGTTCCACAGCAAACTCTCTTCGCGTTAAACTCCGACTACATTCAGGATCGCGCCAAGGCGCTTGTTCAACTACCGGAAATTCGCGACGCGAAGTCGGATGCCGAGCGCGTGCGCTTGATTTATGAGCGAAGCTATTCGCGGCAACCGAGCGGCGAGGAGCTGCAGTTGGCGCTCGAGTTTATCGCTGAGGGCGAAGGCGGGTGGATTCAGTTTGCCCATACGCTTCTTGCTTCAAACGAGTTCCACTTCATCGATTAATTACGTGATACCCGCTAACCCGACTCCTAACTTTTCACGTCGCCGATTCCTGCGCCGCAGCGCGCTCGGGATCGGATCGATCGGCTTAGCACAAATGGCGGCAAGCGAAGCCAATGCCGGATTCCACTTTCCAGCGCGGGCAAAATCGGTCATCCACATTTTTCTCAACGGCGGGATGTCGCAGGTGGATACGTTCGATCCAAAGCCGGAACTGACGAAGCGTGGCGGTCAGCAACTGCCTTACGACAATCTACAAACCGAGCGTCGGACCGGTGTCGCGCTTCCGTCGCCATTCGAGTTTCAACAGCACGGCCAGAGCGGGATTCCCGTTAGCGATCTCTTTCCGAAACTCGCCAAATGCGTCGACAAGATGGCGGTGATCCGTTCGATGCATGCCGAGCTTCCGAGTCATGAAATGTCGCTGATGCTCATGAATTCCGGCGACCAACGATTGGTTCGGCCGAGCTTGGGTTCATGGTTAAACTGGGGCATGGGCTCTGAGAATAACAACTTGCCCGGTTACGTCGTGCTCTGCCCTGGCGGTCTACCCGTCGGCGGCACGAACAACTGGCGATCGGCGTTTCTACCTGGCGTTTATCAGGGCACGCTCGTCGACACAGCGCAGAGCGACCCGCGAAAGCTGATTTCGCACATCCAGAACGAGCGACTCTCCAAGGCTGAGCAAGCGCGTCAATTCGACTTGCTGCGTCGACTCAACGCTCGCCATCTCGATCAGCGTCCGAACGAAGCGGCGCTTGAAGCTCGAATTCAGTCTTTCGAATTGGCGTATCGAATGCAGGTCGAAGCGACGGACGCTTTTGACATCGGTCAGGAACCAGAATCGATGCGCAAACTCTACGGAGAGGGTCAGCAGAACCAGCAGCTGCTCATGGCTCGTCGACTCGTCGAGCGAGGCGTACGCTTCGTCCAGATCTGGCACGGAAAATCGCAGCCGTGGGATAGCCACAACAACATCAAGAACGCCCACCGAAATGTGGCGAATCAGTGCGACCAGGGTTTGGCGGCTCTGATTACGGATCTGGATCAACGCGGGATGCTAGATGAAACACTCATCATATGCTCTGGCGAATTCGGCCGCACGCCGACGGTTGAACTCGGCGTAGCTGGAGGTGGCGCAACGGCGGGCCGCGATCACAATCACTGGGGCTTCTCGCTCTGGATGGCCGGCGGCGGGATCAAGGGCGGGACAATCCATGGAGCGACCGATGAGTTCGGCTTCAAAGCGGTCGAAAACCCAGTTTCGATTCACGACCTCCATGCGACAGTTCTGCATTTGTTAGGTATCGACCACAAACGCCTGACCTATCGCTATGCGGGTCGCGATTTCCGGCTGACCGATGTGCACGGTAACGTCGTGCACGCGGTGGTAGCTTGATTCTCGAACCATCCGTTCAATCTACGAGACAGTCAGCCTCGATAGCGCTGGATTCGTCCGAGTCCGAACTCGTTTAAGAAATCGTTGAAGGAGTAACAACGCGTAATGGAGCGAGCGTTCGGCATTGCACCCCTCCAACCCCGGCCAATCGTGACTCGGGGCGTGAAGGGCAAAAAGCGAGGATCGGTTAGTCGGTCATTTAAGGGGCGATTTACTAAACGACCCCACGACTCCTCAGTCAGGCCAGCACCCCGGCGATTGGATTTGCCGCCTCGACTCCCGTGAGTTTGAAGTCGAGCCCGCGTGATCGGAAAGTGAGCCGCTCGTGGTCGATGCCCATGCAGTGCAAAATCGTGGCATGCAGGTCGTGAGCGGTGACCGGGTTTTCGGCGATGTTGTAGGAAAACTCACAACTCTCGCCATAAGAAATACCCGGCTTGATACCGCCGCCAGCAAGCCAGACAGAGAAACAACGAGGATGGTGATCGCGACCGTATTGTTCGCGGCTTAGCTTCCCCTGACAGTAGACCGTGCGACCAAATTCGCCGCCCCAGAGGACGAGCGTCTCGTCCAGCAGACCACGCCGTCGAAGGTCTTTCAACAGGGCGGCTTGGGGCTGGTCGGTGTCCTCGCATTGCATCGGCAGATCGCGGGTGACGCTGCCGTGGTGATCCCAGCCTCGGTGGTAGAGCTGGATGAATCGGACGTCGCGCTCGGCCATCCTCCGCGCCATCAGGCAGTTGAACGCGTAGCTGCCCGGCTTGCGGACATCGGGGCCATACATTTCAAGCGTCGCTTCTGACTCGTCAGAGAAGTCGGTTAGGTCGGGCACGCTGGCCTGCATGCGGTAAGCCATTTCATATTGCGCGATGCGGTCGAGCACCTCGCGGTCGCCGCTGACCTCGGCCTGTCTGCCGTTGAGTTCGGCGAGCATGTCGAGCATTTTTCGACGGTCGGAACGACGCATCCCTTCGGGGTCGGTCAGGAAGAGAACGGGATCTCGGCCGGCGCGGAACTGCACGCCTTGATGCTGACCGGGGAGGAACCCGGCGCCCCAGAGATGTGAGAACAAGGCCTGCATCTGCCCCCGGCCCTGACTGATCATGACGACGAAGCTCGGCAAGTCTTCGTTGGCGCTTCCCAAGCCGTAGGAGAGCCACGCGCCCATCGAGGGGCGACCGGGGAGCTGGTGGCCGGTCTGCATGAAGGTTACCGCGGGGCTGTGATTGATCTGCTCGGTGAGCATCGATTTTATCACACACATTTCTCCGGCCATCTCGCCAGTCTGGCGCAGCAGATCGGAAACCCAGAGTCCGTCTTGTTGGTTAGGGTGTTTGGTGAAAGTGAATGAAGAAGGTGCGATCGGAAAGCGCGCCTGATTCGCGGTCATGCCGGTGAGCCGCTGCGAGCCACGCACCGATGGAGGGAGGTCTTTGTCGTAAAACTCTCCAAGCCCGGGTTTGTGATCGAAGGTGTCGAGTTGCGACGGGGCACCCTCTTGGAAAAGGTAGATGATGCGCTTGGCCTTCGGCGCGAAATGGGAACCGGTAGAAGGTGCAGCGTTTCCCTCACCCAGCAGCTGCTGAAGCGCGGGGCCGCCGAGAAGGCCGAGGCCGCCGGCTCCTGCCCCTTTGAGAAGAGCGCGACGGTTGATGTTCAGCAAGCGGTCGTTGAGCGGATCCATGTTTTTGTTTGGTTGGTCAGTCTCGGACGATGGTCTCATCCAGGTTGAGCACGGTGCTGGCGATGAGCATCCAAGCGGCGAGTTCCGCTTCGTCAAGCGCGGTAGCCGCGGCGGGCTGAGGGGTGGCGGCCCACAGACCGACTTTGCCTCCCTTGAAATCGCCGCGATTCGCATCATGCAAACCTAACGCGGTAATTTGAAGATCGCGGTCCCCAACTTCGAACAGGTTGCCAATCGTGAGGTTGAGCGGTCCACGAAGATCTCCCGGTTCATCGATCTTTGTTGGATTAAAATCGAAAAGGATCTTCGACTCAGCTTCGGGACCGATGGTGAATTTTGCGTTGCCCACAGCCCAGCGTCCGGCCTGTTCGTTTCCCGGCGTCATCGGTTTACCGAATCCGCCTGTGTATCGGGACGCAACCAACGACACCGCCGGCTCTGCAAAAAAAGCTGAGCCTCCGACGCCGGAAATATTCGCATCCCAGAAAGCGTTCGTGTCCTCGCCTCCGATCAGATACCGGCCATGCGCGGAGAGGGTAACCGGGGTGATCTCCACGTAGGCGTAGCCGTCGGCATCCGGCTTCACTCCGTCCGGAACCGTTGCGGAAGCCAGCAAAGTCACGCCCTCGCCGGGAAACTCGCCCTGCTTGAGCAACGCCGCCGCGTCCTCGGGCGCCGCTTTGAATCGCGTCTCGAAGCTCGCCAGTCCTTCGCTTAGCACCGCGAGATCTTCGGGCGACGGGCTGCGACTGGTGACGCGTCGGAACATGCGAGTTAGTCGACCCTCGGCGCTTCCATCTGTTTCCAACGTGCGCATCGCCAGCACCTTCGCGCACTCGAGATGTTGCTCGTCGTTCATGGTGGCAAGCGCTTGCAGCGGCGTGTTCGTCGGCGTTCTCCGGGCGTTGCAGCCGTTGCGCTCTGGGGCGTCGAAGATGCTCATCGTCGGCGCCGGGCTGGTGCGTTTGTGGAAGGTGTAGATGCTGCGGCGGTAGAGGTCGTCGCCGGTTCCCCGCACGAAACGTCCGGTGGTCGAGCCCGGGTTGGCCTTCTCGATCCATAGCCCAGCTGGCTGGTAAGGTTTGACCGGTGCGCCTCCGAGTTTTTCGACCAGCAGGCCGGAGGCGAAGAGCGCGGAGTCACGAATCTGCTCGGCGCTCAAACGCTGCCGTGGGAAACGACCGAGAAGGCGGTTATCAGGATCGAATTCCGCGTGATCGGGA
>JBLHKS010000097.1:0-25870 GCA_047620505.1 Verrucomicrobiales bacterium
GGTTCGATTTTCAACCTTCCAGAGATCTACACCCTTCGCCCACCTTAACCTCTGGCTCCGTTTGGACCAGCCACCTCATCCGCCAGCTTTGGGCGGATGAGGTTTGATCAAGGTTTCGGCTAAATACAGAATTTTTCACTCAAAGCTCCAACTGACATCAGTGCGCTTAGCCGCCTCCTCTGAAGTGAGGAAGTAGCAATTCGGATAACGTTCGATTGTGGAGTTGTAGAACTCGATGAGCTCAGTTGGCGAGGTCAAGGCGATCACTTCCCCAGAGTTTTTTGAGGCCCCGTTCCACTGCAGCCGATCACCTGGATTCGCCTTTCTCGGCCAAATGAAGTTAAATCTGACGTCCCTTATTGGTCGGTTCCTAGGGCGATGGAGTGTTTCAATAAGGGTCCTGGTCAATTGCTGCCCGCCGTTACCTTCACCACCGCGTTGAATGCCTTTAATCAAAAGCAGTTTGAGATTAGCGTCCATTTCGCTGGGAAGGTCGCTTTCGGACAGCACTCGTAGGGTTTCGTTTCCTCCCCTAAACTGGATGGGAGGTGGAATAAAGGCGGAGTCCTGGGCAATTGCAGAAGATGTAGCAACGATCAGTGTTGCTGAGATGATGCTCGATGCGAGCGTTAGGAGTCTATTCCGAGTGTTCATTTTTTTGATGGGATGGTGGTTTGTCGAGCTTGCGCTTTCGTGGCTTCATACGGGATCTCGACAGCCGTTCGCGCCGCCCGACACAGCTCGGTGTTTTTTCCTGAGAAAGTTTTTCCGTGGCGTCGACTTTGATGTTCACTTCCCAGATGGCCGTCGATTCGCAGGACCCCGGCAAATCCGGCCCGCTACGCCGGGCGCTGGAAATCGACGCGATCTGCGATCGATTTGAAGCCGAGGCTCAAGCCGGTGATACGCCGGAGATTCGGCCCTTCCTGGATGAAGTGGAGACCGCCGCGCGGGCTGAACTCTTCCAGCAGCTGCTGGGCCTGCAGATGTCGATCATGGTGAAGCCAGAGGATCGTCCGGGGCTGCCCACGCTGCTCGCCGATTACCCGGAGTTCACGAATGAGATTTTTCAGGTCCTGGCGGGCGGACAAACCGCGGCTGAAACCATCCGGACCCATCCGCCATCGAACGCGGGAGCCCAAGCGGTCCTAAGCGGTCCTAAGCGAAATCCAGCCGGCCACGCGCTACCGGATGGAAGGCGAGGTCGCGCGCGGCGGGATGGGCGCGATCCACCTGGCTGAAGATCCGGCGCTGCGGCGGCGGGTGGCGGTGAAGACGATGCTCTCGCCCGACGCGACGTCAGACGAGTTGGTTCGATTTGTCGAGGAGGCCCAGATTACCGGCCAACACGATCACCCAGGGATCGTCCCGGTCTACGAACTCGGTGTGAACGAAGCGGGAGATCCGTTTTACTCGATGAAGTTCGTCCACGGGCGGGATCTGTACGCCATTCTCGGGCAGATTCGAAAAGGCGACCCTCTTGTGATTGAGGAGTTCCCGCTGCATCGGCTCCTGATGGTCTTTGACCGGGTTTGTGACGCGGTCGCCTTCGCCCATGCCCACGGGGTGATTCACCGGGACTTGAAACCGGGGAATATCCGCATCGGTGAATTTGGCGAGGTTTTGGTGATGGACTGGGGCCTGGCCAAACTCCTCGGACATCCTGAGGACGAAGCGGTCGAGCGGGATCTGACTCGTCACGTTTCCTCGGTGCGGGATGGCGAAGAGTCGGCGGAATTCGCGACGCTGGCGGGGTCGATCATGGGATCTCCGCAATACATGGCACCGGAGCAGGCGGCGGGAGAAAACGCGAAGCTCGACGCGCGTTCCGACATTTACGCACTCGGCGCGATACTCTACGAAATCCTGGCCTTGCGCTCACCCATTCAGATGGAGGCGGACGAGGATATTTACGCGGTGCTCGCTCGGTCGTCAGCGGGCCAAATCGAACCGCCGGTTTCAACGAAGGCGCGGCGTGTGCCTGAAGCCTTGGCGAAGGTCGCTATGAAGGCGCTGGCGCTGGATCGAGACGACCGCTACGAGAGTGTCGGCGCCTTGCAGAGGGAAATCACGGCTTGGCTGGGCGGTTTCGCGACCGACGCGGAGAACGCGGGATTGCTCCGCCAGTTGAGGCTCTTTGTGCGGCGGCACAAGGTCGCTTCGACGGCGGCTGCGATGATCGCGCTCTTGTTGGTCGTGGGCTCGGCGATCAATTGGCGCGAGCGGAACGCCGCCGTGACCGCGAAGGGGGAGGCGGAGGGCGCTCTGGCCAAGTACGAAGAGTCTGAACGTCAGAAGGCCGAACAGGCGCGGAAATCAGCTCCGACCTATCTGAAGTCCGCGCTGGCTTTGGAACTGCAAGGCGACTTCGACGATGCGCTGATCACGACCGAGGGCGCTCTCGGTTTCGATTCCAAACTGACTGCCGCCTATCGTGTCCGCAGTCTGCTGCTGGCGCGAGCAGGCAGCTTTGAGGAGGCCTTGGCGGACGCACAGAAATTGCCCAACTCGGGCACGGATGCCAAGCTTCGGTCCCTGCTCGAAGCCATCATCGCCGATCCAGGAACGAACCGGTTGCCTGCCCTTGCCAAGCTCGCCGGGGAAGTCGGAATGCCCTCCACCGCGACCGACTTACTGGCCCAGTCGTGGAAGATCTTCGAAGGCCACTACGCCGAGGCGCTGCCAATCTGGCGGGCGAAGTTGGAAAAGGCCTGGGGCCTCCAACTTTCCAGTTATGAGTTCGGCATCGACCCAACCAACGGTCTGCAACTGAGGCTTGGGGAGAAGTTCAAGAGTGTCGCCACCTCACTGGAGTCCGTTCGCGGGATCCCGCTGGAAAGCCTCGTCCTAACCAAGGTGAATATCTCTGATCTGAGCCCGCTGCGCGGCATGCCTTTGCGCCATGTGGAAACCTTCCATGTACCTCTCCGCTCTCTCTCCGGTCTGGAGGAAGCCCCGCTCGAATCCCTGAAAATCGACGAGATTTCGGGTCGCATCAGCACCGAAATGTTGAGAGCATTGCGCGGGAAGAAAATTGATTACCTCCATTTGGGAGGAGCGGCGCAGAGTGAAACGCAGGCGTTGTCAGAAGTTCAATGCCGGGATCTTTGGATTGCCTACCCCAACAGCTTTTCGTTCATTCGAAATCAAACCCATTTAGAAAATCTATATATCTATTTTGCGACCTCGGAACCGGACTGGTCGCCCGTCTTCGAGTGCCCAACGCTAAAGAAGCTCGCTCCAATGCATACGGTGCATCAGGCCACCATGCCGATTTGGCTTCAAATCGCGAACGGGGATCTGAAGGGCGCCCGATCCGAAGTGGAAGATATGCGCGCTTCGATTCAAAATCCTGCCTGCCAGCGCACTCGGATGCTACTCGATCTCATGGCGTTCCTCATCGATCACAAACTCGGAGCCCCGGCCACCTTGACGGACGGACGGGCGTTGATCACGGACGCTGAGAATGGGCGGACCTGGGGAATGATCTTGATCCATGTGCCGGCCAAGTTCCACTTTTGGACGGCGTTTGAGAAACTCGACGTGGATATCGCCTCCGTCCATTCCGAGGAGGATCTGGCGCTGTTGTCGAAGTGGCGCTTTGGCCGGCGGCTTGTCATCGGGGGTTACCGGACCGAGAACGATCCGAAGTGGCGCTGGAGCGACGGGACACCGTGGGATTTTGATCGATTGCCGCCAGCGCAGTCCAAACTGGCGATAGAGCCCGGCTACAGGCAACGCTGCGGGATTGACCAAGCCGGCCAATGGATCGCCATGAATCGAGACGGCATGAATGGCCACGGCGTCCTGATCCAGTTCCCGACTGCATGGCTGGAGGGAACGGATTCGGAACAGGATCCGCAGTGAAGGAGGGCGCACCTTCCGAATCCAGCAGCTGCTGGATATTTCGCTCAATTGGCGTTTACGAAGCAGCCTCCAATCCGCAAGCTCGGCTCGTGATCGCTGATCGCCAAAACCTGCTCGAAACCACTCTCACCATAGGCAGGAGGGACGGCGTGCTGACCGGTGGCGCGGTGAAGTTCGAGATCCGACCAACTGATTCCGTAACCATCAACGGCCTGCGATCACATGGTTGGGGAGCTTCCAGAACGCGGGGCAGGAAGCCCTCCGGGCTTTCGGGAACCAGAAGACCCGCGCCTCTTGCGAGGCGCGGGCGATCCGAGTCACCACCAATTTGAAAGTCGTTTTGCGGCGGCGTTGTGTTTTTTTGGGGGCCGGGAGGATGATCTCAGCCCTCGTAGTGGTATCTGTAATTACCCGGGTTGGTCACTGGCGCCCAGCGGCCATTTTTCATATTCCACAGATCGCGGACAATCACATAGCGGCCCGAGCGATAGTAGATACCGGCAGTGCGGAGGCCGAGACTGCCATCGAGGTTGACTCCGTTTACGTAGTAGTAACCCTGTTGCCATCCTCCCGATACGCCAGATGGGGGATCGAAGAGAGTCGTGAGATTGGAGACGTTCCAAGCGTGGCGGCCGGAGCGCGTTCCCCAACTGAACATGGCACCGCCAACCTGCCAGTTTTTGGAATTGACCCCGTGGACGCTTCCGCTTCTCGAGAAGCCTTGCGCTTGCGATTCCGGGGTCGCTCCGATGGTGAGAACGATGAGCGCCAGGGCGCCGAGGAGGATATTGGATTTGAGATTCATGATGGTGATTCGGTAGATGGTTGGTTTGTCGGTTTTGTGAAGCAGATCGGCTTCAATCTGGATCTCGACAGCGCCGTGCCGAGCCCGACACAGCTCGGTGTTTTTTCTGAGAATGTTTTTCCGTGGCGTCGACTTTGATGTTCACTTCCCAGATGGCCGACGATTCGCAGGATCCGGGCAAATCCGGCCCGCTACGCCGGGCGCTGGAAATCGACGCGATCTGCGATCGATTTGAAGCCGAGGCTCAAGCCGGTGATACGCCGGAGATTCGGCTCTTCCTGGATGAAGTGGAGACGGAAGCTCGGGCCGAACTCTTCCAGCAGCTGCTGGGCCTGCAGATATCGATCGTAGTGAAGCCAGAGGATCGTCCGGGCCTTCCCAGCTTACTTTCCGAGTATCCGGAGTTCACGAATGAGATCCTGAAGGTTGTTTCCGGCCAGCCAAGTGTCGCCGAAACGATCCGGACACGTCCGCCGTCAAACGTGGGAGCCGAGGCCGTGCTGGGCGAAATCCAGCCGGAACAGCGGTATCGGCTGGAGGGCGAAGTGGCGCGCGGTGGGATGGGCGCGATCCATTTGGCGGAAGACCCGGCGCTGCGGCGGCGCGTGGCGGTGAAGACGATGCTCTCACCGCAGGCCTCGACCGATGAGTTGGTTCGATTCATCGAAGAGGCTCAGATCACCGGCCAGCTTGATCACCCTGGGATTGTTCCTGTTCACGAACTTGGCGTCGACGAATCGGGAAAGCCGTTTTACTCGATGAAGTTCGTCCGTGGGCGCGATTTGCAGACGATCCTGGAAGGCCTGCGCAATGGCGACGCAGCGCTTGCCGAGGAATTCCCGCTGCATCGACTTCTCAACATCCTTGATCGCATTTGCGATGCCGTGGGGTTTGCCCATGCCCATGGTGTGCTGCACCGCGACCTCAAACCGGCGAACCTCCGCATCGGCGAATTCGGCGAATTCGGCGAGGTGTTGGTGATGGACTGGGGGCTGGCGAAGATCCTCGGCAAGGAAGATTCGCAGGCGAAAGCGGAGATCCGCGCCGTTGAGTCGATCCGCGGCGCGGACGAGACAGTCGACTTCCACACGTTAGCGGGATCGGTGATGGGATCGCCGCAGTACATGGCTCCCGAGCAGGCCAGCGGCGCGACGCACGAACTCGACGAGGGCGCCGACATCTACGCGCTCGGCGCGATCCTCTACGAAATCCTGACATTGCGCTCACCGATCGATATGAAATCCGGCGAGGACATCATCGTCGTGCTCGAACGCGTCGCCGCTGGCGAAATCACGTCGCCGCGCTCAACGAAAAAGCGCCCGGTTCCGGAGGCGTTGTCGAAGGTCGCGATGAAAGCGCTGGCTCTGCGGCGCGCGGATCGCTACGCGAATGTCGGCGAGCTTCAGGGCGAAATCGACGCGTGGCTCGGCGGATTCGCGACCGAGGCGGAAAACGCGGGATTGCTTCGGCAGATCCGGCTTTTCGTCCAGCGCAACAAGATCGCTTCGGCAGCCGCCGCGATTATTGCGCTCGTCCTCGCGGCGGCGACGGGACTCAGCTTGTATCAGCGCGACATCGCGATCAGCGCATACAACGATCTCGACGAATCAGAGCGCGAGAAGGCCGAGCAGCGCCGAAACTCAGCGCCAGCCTATCTCAAGGCGGCGCTGGCTCTGGAAACTCAGGATGATTTCGACAACGCGCTAATCACCTTGGAGCAAGCTCTGGAATTCGATCCCGATCTGATCGAGGCACAGAGGGCTCGCGCGTTGCTCCTAGCGCGCGCCGGGCGGATTGAGGAGGCGGAAAAAGTAGCCTGGGGTCTACCGATGGAGCGCGCCGACCAGCAGCTGCTGGATGTTTTAAAATTGATTCTCGAAGAGCCGGACGCCAATCATTTGCCCAAACTGGCGAAGTTGGCGACAGCGGTCGGCATGGCTGCGACATCGACTGATCTATGGGCGCAATCGGCAAAGCGCTTTGAGGTGATCTACGCCGAAGCCTTGCCCACTTGGCGCGAGAAGCTGAAGAATGCGTGGTCCGAACGGATCGCCAACAAACTGAAGATCGATCCCGAACTGGGCTTGGCTCTCGAGTTGGGAATTCCCGATAAGGAAACCGTGACGTCGCTCGGACCACTTCGTGGGATCCCGATAAAGAAGCTGGACCTCGTTGAACTGAATATTTCAGACTTGACCCCACTCCGTGAAATGCGGTTGAGGTGGCTGAAGCTTGTACGCCTCCCGATTCTGTCCCTCGAGGGGGTTGAGAACGCTCCGCTTGAGCAGTTGCGAATCAATTACAACGCGGGGGTTCTCGACCGCACGTTTCTTGCGCCGTTGATTGGCAGGGAATTCGAATTCCTGAGTCTTGGGACAGCATCGAAATGGGTCGATACCGAAGTTTTGTCCGAGATCCAATGCCGCAGTCTTCATTTATCTCGCCCCAACAGCATGGCGTTCATTCGCGATCAGAAGAATCTCGAGAGTCTTCGCCTGTGGATTGATCCGACGCTTTTTGATGGCGATTGGTCCCCTGTATTCGAATCCAAGACGCTTACTTATGTTGAAGGTCATCGATGGGTTAATCGGGCGACTGTGCCAATCTGGAGCCAGATCGCCAGTGGCGAACTTGAAGCCGCAGGAATGGCGACAGAAAAGCTTAAAAACTCCATCCAAAACCCGGCTTGCAATCCGACCCGAGAGCTGCTGGCTCTGATGCAGTTCCTGATCGACCGCAAACTTGGGAAACCTACGTCCCTGGTGGACGTCCGGGAACAGATCGCCCCGGTTGGCGATGGCCGGGTGTTTGTGAGTATTCTGCTTGATTCCAGTATCCATCTTTTTGAGATCCAGCTTCTCAAAGCATTCAAAAATCTGGATGTTGAATTTGCCTCGATTCATTCCACTGAGGAGCAGACGCTGGCGCATAGCCTGGGTGGCGGCGTACGGATGGCGACGGGCGGATTTCGAACCAAAAAGGATCTAAAGTGGCGCTGGAGAGACGACTCCCCATGGGATTTTGATCGCTTTGGCGAAGGCGAGGCTGACAAACCAATCCTTGGGACAAGAGGCACGCAGGCAATGGCTCTTGAAGTCAGTGGCTACTGGACCGCGATCGATCATGGATTCGGCCAGGCATATCGCCTCCTGATCCAGTTTCCGGCGGAGTGGTTGCAGGGCGGGAATTAGGTTGCGGAAATCTCGAGACGAAGACGCTGCAATTCCAAGTGGAAGTCCTTGATCTTCGCATCGATTTCCTCGCGGTAGACCCGGTACTCCCAATGACGAACCCGGCTGGCAGCGATGATCTCGATTTCCTCTTGAGTGAGTTTGAGCCTCGCATGGGGTAGAAGCTGCGTGAGATTCGAGTGGAGTTCTTCTCCGGTGAGGACTAAACCGCTTTCCGGAATAAAGTAGAGAAAACCGGTCTCGTTTTCCTCCATCTTCGCCGCAATCGATTCGAGTTGTTCGAGAGCCTGCTGGTTGAGCTTGATCAAGAGTCCTTGTTCCGCCCGTGAAAGTTCCTCGGCGTGACTCCGCGATGAGCAGCTGAGCACCAAAATTGCTACGGCAAAAATCAGCGGAATTTGAACTGCGCGGGTGACCGGGATGTGATTTGAGTTTGAATTCATAACGACCGGGATCTCGACAAAGCCGCACCCCGCCCGACAGGATTTATTCAGGGAATTCGGAAAAATTGAGCGGGCCATCGTAGCGCTCGCTTTGCCCAGACTGAGTCATTGAGGAGGCGAAGGAAATTTGCCTGATTCGACACTTGCTAGTTCGCGTCGCGGGCCTGTCCGAAAATGCCTTTCGTCGGCCGTGAATGCAGTGAAACATCAACTATCATGGAGCGCATTTTCACTCTCGCCTTTCTTCTCTTCGTCTGCGAAATCGCAATCGTGCCTCCAGCAGCTGCTGAGCAGAAGCCGAACGTCCTCTTCATCACAATCGACGATCTCAACGACTGGGTCGGCTGTCTCGGCGGCCATCCGCAGGCGCGAACGCCTAATCTGGATGCGCTGGCTGAACGCGGGGTGCTTTTCACAAACGCGCATTGCAATGGGCCGATTTGCGGGCCTTCGCGGACCAGCCTCATGACCGGGCTGCGGCCTTCAACGACCGGGATCTACACGAATTCGGACGTGAAGGGTTTTCCCATAGACGCGGTGACGTTGCCGAAGCATTTCGAGGCGAATGGCTACTCGACGCTGAGTTGCGGGAAGATTTTCCACGGCCCATCCGGCAAGGGCCAGTTTCAGATCGCCGGGCCAGCGTTAGGGCAGGGACCGTTGCCGAAAGAGCGGTTCGAAGTGACGGATGAAGCGTCGAGGACGAAGCTCTGGGATTGGGGCGAGTACCCGCCGACGAACGAGGAGGCGCACGACTTTATTTCCGCGACCTGGGCGGCGGAGCGGCTGGCTGAGGATCACGAGAAGCCGCTTTTCCTCGGTGTCGGATTTTACCGGCCGCATGTCCCGTGCTATGCGCCGCCAGAGTGGTTTGAAAACTATCCGCTGGACGAAATCCAGCTTCCGCGACGGATGGAGAATGATCTCGGCGATGTCCCGGCGAAGGCGATCGAGGCGATGGAACATCAAAGCGTTGCGCCGCCGCATCGTTGGTTTGTGGAGAACGACAAATGGAAGAGCGCGGTCCGTGCTTACCTCGCTTCGGTCGAATTCATGGATCATTGCCTCGGCAAAGTCGTCGCCGGTCTCGACTCTGGGCCGCAGGCGGAGAACACGTGGATTTTCCTGACGGGCGACCACGGCTGGCATCTCGGCGAGAAGGAGCACTGGGCGAAGCGAACTCTCTGGGAACGCTCGACGCGCGTGCCGATGATCGTCGTTCCTCCGCGCGGGCTCGAAGGCTGGTCGAGGGGAGAGGTTTGCGAGCCGCCGGTCGAGATGTTGAGTTTTTATCCGACGTTGATCGAGGTCTGTGGGTTGACGAAAAACGAAGCGATCGAGGGCCGCAGCATTCAGCAGCTGCTGGCGGATCCGGCGTCCGATTGGGAGTTTCCGGCGATCACGACCCACTTGCGTGGTGACCACGCGGTCCGCTCACGGCACTGGCGTTACATTCGATATTCGGACGGCTCGGAAGAGCTTTACGATCATCGTGAGGATCCTGACGAGTTCAGAAATCTGGCCGAGGATCCCGAATTCGTGGATGTGATCGCGGATCATCAGCGTTGGTTGCCGGAAACGAATGCGCCTGAAGCATCGGCGGGGAGGAAGAAGAAAAATTGATCCTTTCCCTGAAGTAGTGTCAGGGTGCGCGATGGCGAAACGGCTTTTTCTGCTCGATGGCATGGCGCTCATTTACCGGGCGCATTTTGCGCTGATTCGAACCCCGATTTTTACGACTCGGGGCTTCAACACGTCGGCGATTCTCGGGTTCACAAACACGCTGCTGGAGATTCTGGAGAAGCGGAAGCCGACTCACATCGCTGTCGTTTTTGACACTTCGGCACCGACGGCGCGACACGAGGTCTACCCTGAATACAAGGCGAATCGCGATGCGATGCCAGAGGAGTTGAGCGCCGCGTTGCCGCACGTGAAGCGCGTGGTCGAGGCGTTCAACATCCCTGTGATCACGCTCGATGGTTATGAGGCGGACGACATTATCGGGACATTGGCGAAGAGCGCGGATGCGGTCGGAGACATCGAAACTTTCATGGTGACGCCGGACAAAGATTTCGCGCAGCTGGTTTCGGCGACGACGAAAATGCATAAGCCGGGGCGGCAGGGGAACGAGGTCGAGATTCTTGGGGTGGAGGAAATTACGACGAACTGGCAGATCGAGAGGCCGGAGCAGGTGATCGATATTCTGGGTTTGTGGGGGGACGCTTCGGACAACATCCCGGGCGTGCCCGGCATTGGCGAAAAGACGGCGAAAAAGCTCATCGCGCAGTTCGGAAGCATCGAGCAGCTGCTGGAGAACACGGATAAGCTCAAGGGGAAGCAGAAGGAGAATGTGGTTAACAACGCTGAGCAGGCGCTCCTGTCCAAACAGCTCGCGACGATCATCACGGACGTGCCGGTTTCAGTCACGATCGACGAGTTAGAATTGAAGGAGCGTAACGACGAGGCGCTGCAGAGTTTGTTCGTTCAGTTTGAGCTTAACGCGGTCGGCAAGCGGCTTTGGGGAAAGGAATTTCAGGCGGGTCGCGGCCACGTGAAGGTGCTTGGGAAGGGCGATGAGGTGGAGGACGTCGTGATTCCTGATTTGAAGACGATGGACGATGTCGAGGCGGTTTACGAGATGGTCGACACCGCCGAGGGCCGCGCGAAACTGGCGGCCGAGTTGGGAAAGCAGAAGTCGGTTTGTTTCGACACGGAGACCTCGGGTTTGGATTCGAAAACGGCACAGCTGGCGGGTTTGGCCTTTTCCTGGGAGGCGAAACGCGGATTTTACGCGCCGATCAAAAAGAGCGCGGATCTTGACGTTTTTCGCGAGGTGTTAGGCGATCCGAAGATCGAGAAAATTGGCCACAATCTGAAGTACGATCTTTCGGTTCTGCTTTGGCACGGCGTCGAGGTTCGCGGGCTGATGTTCGACACGATGCTGGCGCACACGCTGATTTCGCCGGAGCAACGGCACACGATGGATTTCATTTCGGAGGCTTTGTTAGGCTACTCGCCGATCTCGATTACGTCGTTGATCGGCGAGAAGGATCAGGAAGGTGGTCAGCTTGACATGTTAGAGGTGATGGAGCGCAAGCCGGAGGACGTCGCGCGTTACGCGGCGGAGGACGCAGACGTGACGTGGCAGCTGGCGGAAAAGCTGCGGCCGATGTTGAAGGAAGAGGGTCAGGAGCGGGTTTTTTACGAAGTGGAAGCGCCGTTGATTTCTGTTCTGGCGACGATCGAGCAGGAAGGGATCCGAATTGATGTGGATGCGTTAGGCGAGATCAGCGTCCAGCTTGGAGAGCAGATGGCGGTGTTGGAGAAGAAGATTTACGCGGCTGCCGACGGGCCGTTTAACCTGAATTCTCCGAAACAGCTTGGCGAAATTCTCGTCGAGAAACTCAAGCTGATCGAGAAGCCGAAGAAGACGAAAACCGGCCAGTATAAAATGGACGAGCAGGTCTTGAGCGGTCTTGCGATGCACAACGAAATCGCGGCTGACATTCTCGGGTATCGCGAGGCGACGAAACTGAAAAGTACCTATGTCGACGCGCTGCCGCTGTCGGTTTTGAAAAAGAGCGGCCGGGTTCACACGCAATTCGATCAGCTTATGACCGCGACCGGGCGGCTGGCGTCGAATAATCCGAATTTGCAGAACATCCCGGTCAGAACCGAGCAGGGCCGCGAGATTCGCAAGGCGTTCGTGCCGCGTGAGGGCTTCAAATTGTTCAGCGCCGACTACTCTCAGGTCGAGCTGCGCGTGATGGCTTCTCTCAGCGGCGATCCGGCGATGATGGAGGCTTTTGAACAAGGTCAGGACATTCACACGGCGACGGCGGCTCGGGTTTACGGCGTCGGTTTGGACGAGGTGCTTCGGGAAATGCGCAGCGCGGCGAAAATGGTGAATTTCGGGATTATTTATGGGATCACCGCCTTCGGCCTGTCGCAGAGGCTGGGAATTCCGCGAGGCGAGGCGAACGAAATCATCGAGCAGTATTTTCGCCAGTATCCGGGCGTGAAGCAGTTCATGGACGACACGGTCGAGTTTGCGAAAGAGCACGGCTTCGTCGAAACGATGACCGGTCGTCGCCGCAAACTTCGCGATATCAATTCTCGGAATTGGAGCCTGCGAAACGCCGCCGAACGGACCGCGATCAACACCCCGGTTCAGGGCTCAGCCGCCGACATGATCAAGCTGGCGATGATCGGCGTTCAACAGCAGCTGCTGGATCGCGGTGCAAAAACGCGGATGCTTTTGCAGGTGCACGATGAGCTGGTTTTCGATCTTTGTCAGGATGAGGAAGCCGAGGTCGTGCCGCTCGTGATCGAGACGATGAAAACAGCCCTGCCGTTGAAAGTGCCGATCGTTGTGGATTCCGGAATCGGCGCGAATTGGCTTGAGGCGCACTAAATTGTTGGTTCGATAGGCAATCGAATTCATGAAGTTCAAATGGAACATTTTTCGGCCTTTCCTGATTTTTGCAGGCCTGTTCTGGATTCTGGGAAGCATCAATTTCCCGACAGTCTATATCGACGCGTCCTTTTTTAAGGCTCAACGATTAAAATCTGAGCTGAGAGAGCTGAAGAGCGAGCTGCTGGATTTGTCTGAGTACGGGACGGAGAATTTCCAGCCTATTGATGAAAAGTTAAACGAGATCGATGTGACCGTCGGTGCGATTATCGACGATGGGCGGAAAAGGCATTATGCCTATCCGAAAAGGTCCTTGCGTAGGATTGTCGGATGGATTGCGATGACTGGATTTGTGATCACGATTTTCGTGTCTTGGAAATCAGATGTCGTTCGATTGAAGTCACGGGTCGATGATCTCAGGAAGGCTCGTAGCGAGTAACTGAGTCGCGGCTTCGCGCAACCGCTCTAGGACGTAGTAAACGGTTTGGCTGCGCTGACGCATCAGCTCGGCACCAACGATTCGAGGGACAAAACTGCTGTCGATGTTCGCGATTTCGTTGAGCGAGCTTCTGCTGAAGCTTTTGCAGAGGATTGTGGTCAACGCTCGAGTGAGAGTCTGAACTTTGTCGCCGAGTTCGATCCGAATCTTCACGTTTTCGTCGTTCGTCAGGAAAATTCCGACGCTGTCGAGACAGCCTTCATCTTTGCGGACGTCCTCGACGGCGTAGACTTCATTTTCGATCGGCATGTGCTGCGCCGCGCCCTCGGCGTAAGCGATCAACGCCTCACGCCGCTCCGCTTCTGTCGAAAGCGACTCGAAGAAATCGATGATTTCCGTTAGGGCGAGCGGGTAGGCCATCACGTGTCCAATTTCCGGACCATCCAGTAGTCGTCCATCACGAATCCACCGCCGATGTCATCGCAGATTTCGCGTTCGCGAGTGAAGCCGTTTCGTTCGTAGCAGCGGATCGCGGGTTCGTTGGCTCGGTTGACTCTGAGGCTGATTTCGTCGGCTTCGAGCGACCGGGATTCGGTCAGCAGCTGCTGGAGCGCGGCGGATCCGAAACCGCGTCCGTGAAGGGTCGGCTTGAGGTAAAGTTTGTGGAGGTGGAGCTCGAGTTCGGCTTCGCCAGGGCCAATCGAGGCGAAGCCGACCGGCTCATCCGCGAGGTCGAAGATCCAGAATCGAATCTCTCCTTCAGCGATGTCGTTCTTGAGTTTTTCGGCCGCGTACATCCAGTCGATCATGAATTCGATCTGCTCAATGCTGATGACTCCCGGGTAGACGGCGCGCCAAATTTCATCCGCGAGTTCGCGGATCAGCGGAACGTCTTCAACCGTGGCCAAGCGGAGCGCGATCACTTTTTCAGGAGCTTCAAAAACGGCTTTCGAGCTGCCTTGGCAACGATCGCGTAAAGATTGTCGCCGGCGTTGATCGTGTCGCTCGCCGCCGGGACAGCGGCTTGGATTCCGTGAAGCAGCCCAACGAGAATGCTGCCTCCCGGCCAATCGATTTCGTTAACTTGCTTGCCAGCGATGGCTGAGGTTTCAGCCACCGTCGCCTCGATTACTTCCGCGTCATGCAAATCACGGACGACGTGATAGCGATCCGAAGTGACGAAGCGCATGAGTTCCTGACGAGCTGACTCGCGCGGACTGACGGCGGCCATGATTCCGACTTGCTCACTGATCGAACTGATCGCGTCTGCGTAGTCGGCGCGATGGATCAATGTCAGGCAATGTTTCGCTCCCAGGTTATGCGCTTGAAGACAGGTCATGACGTTGTCCTCGTCGCTCGCGGTCGTTGCGATGAAGAAATCGGCTTCACCGACGCGTTCTTCGCGTAGCTCAGAAATTCGAGTGGCGTCGATGTTGAGTATCGTGGCTCCGTCCAACCGGTTCGTGAGATCTTCGCAGCGGGCCGAATCTGATTCCAGAATTCTAACTTTGAAGTCCCAGGAGAGCAGCATCTGGGCGAGTGAGAAGCCGTATTCATTTCCGCCGAAGATGACGACGCGCTGTGATTCCTGAACGAATTTTTTGCCGAGCCTTGCGGCCACTTCGTGGAGCTTCCGCGGATCGCCAACGAGAGTGACGACGTCGCCGATTTGGAGTTCGTCGTTTGCCGTCGGAATGATGAGTCCGCGCTCGCGTTGAATCGACCCAATCCGAACACGTTCGGGTAGTTTCAATTCCAGCAGCTGCTTGCCGGTCATCTCGCTGGATTCCTCGACTTCGATCTGGAGTAGCTCGACGCTGCCTCGCGCAATCTCCTCGACGAAGATGGAATTCGGGCTTCGAACGAATTTGGAAAGGTCGAGCGCGGCGAGTCGTTCCGAGCTGAACAGGTAGTCGATTCCGAATCTGGCTCGGTAATCGAAAAGCCATTCGTCGCGCTGAACCTCGGGATGAACCCGGCAGATGACTTTCTGCGCGCCGAGCTGTTTGGCGATCGAGCTGCAAACGAGATTTGTGTTGTTGCAGCTTGTCAGGGCGAGGAAAAGTTCACACTCGGGAGCGTTAGCGTCGATCAAAGTTGTAATCGACGCGCCGTTGCCCCGGAGCACCTTCGCGTCGATCTGGCCGCCGAGTTCAGCGGCGATGGCTTCGTCTGCTTCGATTACGACAATCTCGTGAGCCTCGCTCGAAAGCCGCTCTGCCAAGTGTCGCCCGATTTCGCCGGCACCGACGATGATGATTTTCATAGAATTCTGTGGGCGCGGAATGAAAGGGCAATTCTGAGCTTTAGCAATTGCAGACCGTGCCTCAGAATGGACAGCGTTTGAAGACTCCAAACCTCGCCGAAAACCGCGCTCTGCGCCTTGCGACTCTCTGCATGCTCTACGTTTCGCAGGGGATCACTTTCGGCTTCACCTCGACTGCGGTGAAGAATTATCTCAACGCGCGCCAGGTCAGTTTGGCCGAAACCGGGGCGATCCTGAGCTACATCAGTTTGCCGTTCGCGCTGAAGTTTTTGTGGGGGCCCGTGATGGATCGATGGGGCTATCAGCCGATGGGGCGGCGGCGGCCCTGGATTTTGATTGCGCAGGGCGGCGCGGTGATTGGGCTAACGATTTTTGCTTTCATGCCAGGCATGGACACGGTCAGTCCGGCGATGCTCACGACGCTGGCGCTGATGACGCTAATGACAAATCTGTTCGCGTCGATGCAGGACGTCGCAGTGGACGCGTTAGCAATCGATTTACTTCCGGAAAAAGAGAGGGGGACCGTTTCTGCGCTGATGTACGGTGGAAGTTATTTTGGAACGTTCTTCGGCGGTTGGTTTGTCGGTATGGTGCTTACGAAATTCGGGTTTCGCGAGGCGTTTTTGGTTCAGGCCGGTTTGTTAGCCTTGATCATGCTGTTGCCGATGTTCCTGCGCGAACGCCGCGGCGAGAAACTCTTCCCCTGGACCGAGGGAAAGCCGATGGCTCCCGAATCAGCGAGCAGCGCGGCGAGTTTTCAGCAGCTGCTGGGGTGGATCGTCCGGGCGTTCAGTAATTTTCGCGCGCTGGCGTTTGGCGTGTTCGCCGCCTTGGTCTACCTCGGAGGAACGGCGTTAACGACGATTCGTTCGCACTATTTTATCAATCACGGAGGCTGGTCGGAAAAGGACTACAACGCTTTGGAAAGTGTCTGGGGAGTTTGGTTTGGACTCGCCGGATGTCTCGTCGGCGCGGTTGCCGGCCGGATCGACGCGCGGCTCCGAGTCGCTGTGTCGAGCGTCGTGCTTGGAGGATTGTGGTGCTGGTTTGCGGCGAGCGACTTGGAGATTTTCCGGGAAAAAGGAGTGCTCACGGCGTTTGCTCTCAGTGCGGAATTTGTCAAAGCATTCATGGCCGTCTCGATGTTCGCAATGTTCATGGCGATCGCCGACAAACGCGTCTCCGCCACTCAATTCACGGCTTACATGGCGCTCTTGAATCTGTCGACTGGGGCGGCTCAACGATGGGCCGGGAGCATTTCCGATTGGTTCGGAATTCAAGGCGCGCATGTGGCCATGGCAGGGTTCCAGGTCGCGATTCTCGCCCTGCTGCTCGTTGGTAAGCCGCGTCAGACATCTGATCTGTGAAGCTTCCGCTTTTCTGAATTCCTTCCTGAGGATTTTGAGTCATATTGAGGGCCATGATGACTTCAAACTCCCCTCAGCAGCTGCTGGCCGCCTTCATTGCGATTGCAGTTGCGATGTTCTGCTCAACCGCCGCAAAAGCTGATCCCGCTCGCGCCTGCGTTTGGAAGATCCAGAACGGAAACGCAACGGTCTACCTCGCCGGCTCAGTTCACCTTCTCAGAGAAGACGATCATCCGCTGCCGCCGCCTTACGAAATGGCTTACGAAGCTTGTCAGAAGCTCTACTTCGAGGTCGACATGAGCGAGATGATGGCGGGCGCCGGAAAGGCGCTGGAAGACTCGAAATTGCCTAACGGAGACACCATTGAGGACCACGTATCCGAGGAGACTTACAAGAAGCTCAAGGCATATTTTAAGAAGCGCGGAATCGGCGGCAAAATGCTCGAATCGATGAAGCCAGGGATGCTTGCGGTCACGATTTCGGGAATTGAGGCGATGCAGATGGGCGCGATGCCGCAATTCGGCGTGGAGATGTTTTTCAACGTGAAAGCAACCGCCGACGACAAGCCGGTGACCGGATTGGAGACCGTGGAATTCCAGATGGGAATGTTCGATTCGATGGAGCCGGGTGAGCAGGATGACTTCCTCGCGATAACGCTGGACGAAGTGGACAAGACGCCGGAAGTGCTCGGAGAATTGATCGATGTCTGGAAACAGGGCGATATCGAGAAGCTGAATGACCTTCTGAATGACCAATTCGAGGAAGGCGATAAATTAACCGAGTTGCTTCTCTACAGTCGGAACAAGAACTGGATTCCGGCGATCGAAAAAGAACTGAAATCGGATGGCGTGACTTTGATCATCGTCGGTGCGGCTCATCTTGTCGGGAAGGGCAGCGTGATCGATCTTTTGGAGAAAAAAGGGCACGAGGCGGTGCAGCTGACTTACGAGGACTAGTCGAAACTCGTTGCGGGTGCTCCTGAGCTGGCGAGTTTTTCGGATGAAGCTGAAGTCATTGATTCTTGCGCTGGGGTTTGCTCCTCTGCTGTCCTTTTCGGCCGACTCGCCGAACCTGATTTACATCATGGTCGATGATCTCGGCTATGGCGATCTCGGCTGTTTCGGCCAGGAAGAAATTCAAACGCCGAACCTCGATCGAATGGCGGAAGAGGGCATGCGCCTGACGAGTTTCTACGCGGGATGCACGGTTTGTCGTCCGTCTCGGCTGTCCCTGTGGACCGGAAAGCACATGGGACACACGCCGATCTGGTCGAACGCGACTTATCATTTTAAGCCGGAAGACGTGACCGTGGGCGAGCAGCTGCAGGCCGCAGGCTACGTCACCGGCGGAGTCGGAAAGTGGGCGATGGGCGGTGTCGACACGACCGGATTTCCGCTGAAAAACGGATTCGATTTCTGGATGGGCTACCTCGATCAGGGAGCCGCCCACAATTTTTATCCGACGCATCTCTGGCGTAACGCAGAGCAGTTTTCAATGCCGGGCAACGTCCTCAGCGATCACAAAGACGCGCGTGGTCGAGTCTCGAAGGAACGCGAAACTTATTCGCATGATGTGATGACGGAGCAAGCGTTCGGATTCATTCGGGAGAACGCGGAGAAGCCGTTTTTGCTCCACATTCACTGGACGATTCCACATGCGAATAACGAAGGCGGCCGAGTAACCGGCGACGGTATGGAGGTTCCGGATTACGGAATTTACGCCGATCGCGAGCAGTGGCCAAGCACGGCGAAAGGACAGGCAGCGATGATCACGCGGATGGACGGCGATGTCGGTCGGCTTCTGAAGTTACTCAAGGAACTGGGACTCGATGAACGCACGCTGGTCTTTTTCACCAGCGACAACGGCCCGCATTCCGAAGGCGGTCACAAGCACGAATTTTTCGACGCCAACGGCCCGCTGAGAGGCTTCAAACGCGATCTCTACGAAGGTGGAATTCGGGTGCCTGCGATCGCGCGTTGGCCGGGTGCGATCAAGGCTGGTTCGAAGTCGGACGAGCCGTTTGCGTTCTGGGATTGGATGTCGACAGCGTGCGAGTTAACCGGAGCGAAAACTCCGGAAGGGATCGATGGAATTTCCTTCGCGCCGACGCTGCGAGGCGAGAAGCAGAAGGAACGCCACGCGTATCTCTATTGGCGTTATGGAAAGAAGGAAGCCGTTCGGCGCGGCGACTGGAAAGCGGTCCGACTTGGCCCTGACAAACCCACAGAACTCTACGATCTGGAAATCGATATCGGCGAGGCGATCGATATCGCCTCTTTTCATCCCGGCGTCGTCAAAGAGTTCGAGGCGCTGATGGCTGATGCTGTCGCCGCCCAATGAGCGATCGCAGCCAGCAGCTGCTGGGCGGCGGATTCCGTTGGTGGTTCCTGCCGAGTTGGCTTGGGCTCGATGCGCCCTGTGTCGTTTCGCTTTGGCTCTGGGCAATCGCCAAGAGCACGGACGTGGCTGTCCCAGTATCGGCGTTTGTCGCGCTTTTTGGCTCAGTCTGGGCGATCTATCTTGGCGACCGGTTGATCGACGTTTCGCGCTGCCGAGATTGGAATCTCGCGACCGGTCGGCTGAAATTCGGAAAGCGATTCCGGATCGTTTTTGCCGTTGGGCTTCTCGGAAGCGTTTCAACGGTGCTTTGCGTCAGCGCGATCAGTCTGCCTCGTGAAATCTTGATCCGAGGTCTCTGGGTTGGCGCAGGCGTGGTCTTGTATTTTCTGGTTTTTGTCGTTCCCATCGCATTTCGCGAGAAGCTTCCCGGAAAGGAAATCGCCGTCGGCTTTTTTTTCGCGGCGGGCGTTTTTTCAGTGACGAATCCAGCTGTGACGGACCTGCCTTTGTTGTTCGGCTTCTTCGTAGTTGCTGCGTTCAATTGCCTGATCATCAGCGCTCGAGACGCGGAGTCCGACCATGCGAATGATCCCGGAGGAGCCTCTCGATGGTGGCGATCGATGGATCGAGACCTGAATTATCTCGGGCTTCTCTTGATGCTCGGAATCGCGACCCTGTTCCTTTGGAATCCCGATCAGCTACCGCTTTTGATCGCCCTTGAGGCCGCTTTACTTGCCTTGTTCTTCCTGCACCGATCGGCAAAACGCCTAACTGCCGATGCAGTCCGGGCGGTTGCCGATTTTTGTTTGCTGACTCCAATTGTGATCTCGCCGTGGCTCTGATCACAAGACCTCAAGCAGCCGAGCGGCGTGCTCTTTGGGCTTAACTTTCTCGAAAACAGCCAGAATCTTCTGATCCGGCCCAATCACGAATGTCGACCGCTCCGTGCCCATGTAAGTTCGGCCGTACATCTTTTTTTCAACCCAGAGACCGTAAGCCTCGACGATCGTTTTCTCGGGATCGCTTAAAAGCGGAAACGGCAGCTGCTGTTTATCGATAAACTTCTGGTGGCTCTTCGCGGAGTCGATGCTGACGCCGAAAACTTTCGCCTTGGCGGAAACTGCGGCCCAGTTGTCGCGAAGATCACAGGCTTGAGTCGTGCAGCCGGGAGTGCTGTCCTTCGGATAAAAATAGAGGACAATCGTTTCGCCTTTGAGGTCTTTGAGTGAGACCTCCGCTCCCTCTCCGAACTCGCCGCCGACGGCAACTGCGGTGAATTGAGGCGCTTTTGCGCCGACTTCAGGTTTGACTGACATGTTGAGAAATCTTGTATTGTCAGGAGGATTTACTTCTTTTTCTTGAGCCGGCTCGCGTATTCCCAGCGCTCCCGCCACTCATCAAAATACGGCCGATACTCGTCCATGTCGGTCCAGAAACGAGGCTCCGGGTTTTCGCCCGGATTGACTTGGCCCTCCGGATAGTCTTTGCCCTCGATACTGGCCTCTGCGGCCTTGTTCCAGGTTTCGTAGTATCCGTTCAGGCGAGCGAGCACGTCCGGATTCGCAGCGGAGAGGTCCTCGGACTCGTCGTGATCTTCAACCAGATTGTAGAGCTGTGAGGATCCGTTTTTATGACGAACGAGCTTCCATTCGTTGTCCACCAGCGCTCCCCAACCGGAATAGTGAAAGGGAATCGGCTCTTCGCGGCTTTCGGGCTCGGCTCCATCCAGAAGCGGCTTGAAACTGACTCCATCGAGCGGCAGGGGCATCGCGGATTTCGGCAGGCCAACGATTTCGGCGATCGTCGGAAAAATGTCCATCGTACTAGCCGGATAGTCGGTCACGCGCGGCTTCACCATGGCAGGCCATTCGAGGATCCCCGGCACGCGAATGCCTCCTTCGTAGACAGAGCCTTTGTAGCCGCGAAGCCCGCCGACGGTTTCCGGTTTTATCTTCGGCAACCCGCCGTTGTCGCTGCAAAACAGGACCAGCGTGTTGTCCGCCACCCCGAGATCGCGCAGTCCCTGGCGAAGCGTGCCGATGCTGCGATCCATGGCCACCAGCTCGCCGTACTGATTCTTCGACTGCTCATCGAGATCAGCGAACGGAGCGAGATCTTCGTCCGAAGCCTTGAACGGATTATGCGGAGTGCCGTACCAGACAACCCCGAAGAGCGGGGCTTTCGCTTTGACGTTTGACTCGAAGAAATCCAGCAGCTGCTGGACGATGATCTCCGAGGAATCACCCTTGAATTCTTCAAACTCGCCCTTCCGACTCATGATTGGATCCATGTCGAAGAAGTTCGTTACCGTGATCCATTCGTCGAATCCATGGGCACCCGGGCTGTGCGCATCGTCCTTCAAAATCGGAACGCCGGGGCCGCGAATGCCGTTGAGATGCCATTTGCCGAAGTGGCCCGTTCGATAGCCGGCGTCGCGGAGAGCATGGGCGATCGTCTGTTCCTGGAGGCGGAGCGCGTAGCCGTGACTAGGGACGCCGGTGCGCTGATGTTGTCGACCGGTCAGGACGGAAGCGCGCGTCGGCGAACAGACCGGGCCCGAAGCGTAGAATCGATCGAACCGCAGTCCGTTCTCGGCCATCGCATCCAGGTTCGGTGTCTTCAGGATCGGATGATTGTTATAGCTCGTCTGGCCCCAGCCCTGGTCATCTGCCATGACGAGAACAATGTTAGGACGATCTTCCGCTGACAGCCGAAACGTCAGCGCCAACATCACCAAAGTGGAGAGTAAAATTCGATGCATTGTCCGACTTTGGACGAAGCCTCACATGCTGTCGAGAGACGTCTCGAATTCAAGTTCATAGCGACAAACCGGCTTCCATATAGATAAGTCTGCATGCTCTTTCGAACTACCGCTCTCATGCTCGCCGCGCTGGTCGCTCCTCCGTTGATCGCCCAGCAGCTGCCGAACATCATCATCGTCTACGCTGATGACCTCGGTTACGGCGATCTTTCGTGCTACAACCCCAATGCGGCCTACGAAACGCCGCGTCTCGACCAGATGGCTGCGGAAGGAATTCGGTTCACCGATGCTCACAGCCCGAGCACGATCTGTTCGCCGTCGCGCTATGGCCTCTACTCTGGGCAGGTGGTTCACCGGACTGGCCGCCGCTCATCAGCGTTCGAGGGTCCTGGAGGCCCGAGCTACATCAAGCCTGGCGAAATGACGATCGCGGACATGGTTAAAGAAAAGGGCTACCGCACGGGCGTTTTCGGAAAGTGGCACGTCGGGCTGACGTGGTACGACAAGGACGGGAAGAAACTGGGTGGCGGCTTCGAAAACTCACTGCTAATTGACTACGAGAAAAGCACGCCGCTTGAAGACGGCCCGAACGCCAAGGGCTTCGACGAGTCATTCGTCACGCCAAATTGCCCGACGACGGACCCGCTCTATGTGTATATCGAAAACGGCATGGTCCCCGATCCGGCGAGCCAACGACACAAGCGTGATAACGTTCCAAACCCCGGCGGGAAATGGCGCTGGGATAATGACGAGGGCTGGATGTCGCCCGATTACAAGTTCGTCGATGCCGATTTGTTGTTTTATGATAAGACGCTCGAATTTATCACCAAACATCGTGAGAAACATTCAGACCAACCGTTCTTTGTCGTTTTCTCTACTCAAATTGCTCATGCGCCGGTTTTGCCTGCTCCTGAATTTAAGGGGAAGACGCAGGCCGGGGCGCGTGGCGACTTTGTCTACGAACTCGATGCGCTGACGGGCCGTTTGCTCGATGCGATCAAGGAACTCGGAATCGACGAGGAAACGCTCATCTTTTTCAATGCCGACAACGGTCCGGAGACCTTGCACACGGTGTGGATGCGCGAAGATCACGATCACGATGCGGCTGGTGGTCTGCGCGGCGTCAAACGCGATGGCTGGGAGGGCGGCCACCGAGTTCCGTTCATCGCGCGTTGGCCTGGACGTATCCTGGCAGGCCAGGTGACATCGCAAATGACCAACACGACTGACATTTTTGCGACGGTTGCTTCTGTAGTAGGCTATGCACTTCCGGATGACGTTGCGGTCGACAGTTTTGACATGCTGCCGGTGTTGATCGGCGCGCAAAATGAGAACGTCTCGTTGCGCCCGCATATGCTGACTCAGAGTTTTCGGTCAGAATTTCAGCTGCGGCAAAGCGACTGGAAATTTCTGGATCACCGAGGCTCCGGCGGGAACGGCTATGATAAAGGCGATCTGAAGCAGTACGCGCTTCCGGAGAAAGCGCCTGAGGCAACTGGGCAACTTTATAATCTAACAGCCGACCCAGGCGAGACGACGAACCTGTTTTTTACGGAGTCTGCAAAGCGCAAGGAACTCCAAGCTCTGCTGGCCAAATTGAAAGCGGAAGGAGGCCGTAGCGCTCCGACGGGAAGACAGCCGATAGGGATCGAGAGAATCCCGAAACTGAAGTGATCGATTATCGGATCATCTGGAACTCGGGCAACATCACCAGGCTCCAAATGAGATCCTCAACGGCCTGCGCGTCTGGATTTTCGCCCAGCAGCTGCTGGGTCAACGTCAATTCCTCGGGCGACGGGTCGCGGCTGAGCGCGGCGCGGTAAAGCCAATTGGTCAGATCCGGTTTGCCGCTGAGATTTGTCGCTCCACGCCGGATCAAGCCGCCGAGAAGATCGCCATTGGCGAGGTCGATCGCTTGCAAGGTGGTTAGTTCAGATGGGCGGGTCGTCACGACCTGTTCGCGGTGCGGTCGGCCTAACGAACGCATCAGAAAATCGTTCTTCACCAGCGAAGCGCGAATCGGGACCGCGCCGCCGTTGATGGCGAGATTCAGTGGTTTTTCAAGAGTGTCCTTCGGCCAAGGTCGATGCGGGACGATTTGCGAAGCGGCCCACTCCGGCTCATTCGCGAATTTCCCATCTTTCTCGGCAATTCGAACGGTCCATTCCCAAGTTTCGTCCGTCGCGGCGAGGACCTCAGCTCCAGAGCGGATTTCAGCGATCAAGCCGGCTGGGTTTGGCGAGTCCAATCCGTTTTTGCCGACGATCAGAATCGTGTTCTCGCCCTTTTGGAGGTGTCCCTCGACTCGAATCACTTCGGCCGCTTCCCAATTCTGATCGTGGCCGACCTGACGGCCATTGATGATCGCACGATACTCGTTATCGCAGGTGACGACGAGCGTTGCCTGCTGAGGTTTTTCGGTCAGATTGAAGACTTTGCGGAAAGTCTGTTTTTCGCCTCCTGGAGGCGGCGAGTCGTGTGGGCGCCAGATCCACTTGCCCGCAATTTCGAACTTCTCCCCGTTCTCCGGCACGCGAAAAACTTCGGCGTCGGGCTTGCCCGGATTTGTGTTCGTCAGGGTCCAGATCGAATCGAGAAACTGCTCAGCGGTCAGGCGGCGCGCGATGGGGCCGGAGTAAACGTAGTTTTCGCCCGGGTCCTCAGCGAGAATGACGGCTCGCGCCTGGTAGGCATGCGAGGATGCGATCAGAGCGATCGTTTGCCGCAAATTGTAGCCATTCTCAGCGAGGTCAGCCGCGAGAAAATCCAGTAGATCTTCGTTCCACGGACGAGTGTGCATCGCGTCGACTGGATGAACGATCCCGCGCCCCATCAGGCGATGCCAGAGCCGATTGACGATCGTCCGGGTGAAGCGCCCGTTGTCCGGATGGGTCATCAGCGCCGCGAGTTGTTTTAAGCGTTCGGGCTGAGCAGCTGCTGGATCGATTGATCCGATTTCCGGGAAAATCCAAGCCGCTTCCGCCATCTCCCCAGTCGGCTTGTCACAGCGGTGAATCTCCAGCGGTGCCGAGGCGTAAATCGCCGCGAGGCTGTAGGCATCGGTCAGTTTCCAGCGATCGATGAAGCTGTCGTGGCAGCTGGCGCACTTCATGTTGATGCCGAGAAATACCTGCGAAATATTCTGCGCGAACTGGACGTCAACCGTCTGGCTGGAATTGATATCGCCGCGCCAGGTGATGCCCTTGATGAAGCCGCTCGAATCGTCGTTCGGCGGCGAAATCAGCTCACGCGTGAATTGATCGATCGGCTTGTTTTCGAGCAGCGCTGCGTAAAGCCATTTCGTGATCTGGAACCTGCCTTTGGTGATGAAACCGGTCCCGGTGTAGTCATTTCGAAGGAGATCGTTCCAGAAAGTAAGCCAATGATCGGCATAAGCGATGTCGTTACCCAGAACAGCCGCGATTTCCTGATCGCGCTTGGCTGAATTGGAATCGGCGACGAACTCTGCCAGTTTTTGCGGCGTCGGCGGAAGACCGTTGACGTCGAGATGCAGCCTGCGCAGAAACGCCGCGTCTTCCAACGGCTTTGGGCCCTCTCCACCTTTCTCCGCAACGTAGGCGTCGAGAATCCGATCGATCGGGTTGTTGCGGCCGTCAACCGCAGCTGGAAGCACGACTTCGCGTGGTTTCAGCGGCGGTTCGTAGCTCGATTCGCCAAACGTAAATCCTTCCTGCCAAGCGAGACCTTCATCGATCCAAGCTTTGATCAGCGCGACCTTTTCCGGCCCCATCTGGCCTTTCTTCGGCGGCGGCATCTGGATGTCGCGATCGGTTGTGGTGATCAGCTCAAAGAGCAGTGATTTTTCGGCGGAACCCGGAACAACGACGACGTCCGTGTATTCGCTTCCGGCCAGCAGCTGCTGGCGCGTGTTGATCGAAAAGCTTCCCTTTTTCTCGTCGCCTGCGTGGCATTCCGCGCAGTGCTGTTTGAGGATTGGGACAATATCATGGGAAAAA
>JBLHKS010000098.1:0-25817 GCA_047620505.1 Verrucomicrobiales bacterium
TTTATCCGGTGGCTGCGCGCCTTCGTTTACCGCGAGGCTCCCTGGAACCGGGCAGTGGACAGACTGCACGAAATCTACGCCAATTTCTAAGGGAAGTTTTCCACACCGTTGCATTTATAGGCAAATGTATCAATCGTGAGCTCTTTGCCTTCCGCATGAAGGCGCTCTGACAGTTCCTTGATGAATTGGACGAAAGCTCTCCGGTCCCCTTCAAGTTTTCCCTTCCCTTCGAAGTCGACATCGACCCCATCGAGCTTCAGGCGCACGGTTTCGGAAACCAGCGCTTCAACCAATCGCTCCCGATGGATATCGAATGCGGTCTTCGCCAATTCCCAGTCCCAGCCTTCGGAGGTTCCGTTATAAATACAGAGCATTGTCCGAACACCGTGAGCATCCCCCCACTTCTGGAAATTCGAAATCGTGGACTCGTCGATCGGTTTGAATCCTTCGACCAGCTTGAGTCCGCCTTCCATAGTAGGATGCCAGAACTGGAGACCCAAGTGAGTCAGGCCGTCCTTCATGCCAAATCCATCGAATGATTGATCCAAACGTTCCTTACATGCGTCTACTGCATAAGGGGGCACCCAAGTCATCACACGCCGCTCCTTCGTTAACTCTTGGGCGGTGCCCGATCCAGACAAAAAAAGCACGCCAGCAAAGATGGTAAAGAAGGCTCGGATTAATCGATCCATAGTTTGGCTTTCAGATTCTTTGGGGCGTTTCTGAGCAGAACGCTAGCGCTGAGGGGGCCGGACGGAAAGCGAAATATTCATCACTGGCGTCAATCCCGGGCCCCCTGCTGCGTCTTGTTAGGTTTTGTGTTAGGGCTTGCGGGACCTCCGGTGTGGCTGCCCCGCGCAGCTTCAGAATTTGCCGGGGATTGGTGGCCCCGCGAGGGTTTTCTCAAGGTGCCCCATGTTGGAAAGCGCGAAAAACATTCCAATCAGGCACCCCGCGATCAAGAGTAACGTTCTTCCGGGAGATGGCCAGAATGATCCCTTTTTCTCAGACATAAAGATGAACTCGATCATGTAGACCATGCTGTAGCAAACATTGGCCATGACGCCCATCATGATAACAGCGATCAAAAACTGAGGATCAGAAAATGAGGCAGGCTCTCTGTCATCAATGTTGTAGGTGAAGCTTGCCGAAATCGAGTAGCCGAGCCATCCGGCGGGAATCAAAAGCAGATTGAAAATCACTCTTCGTTTTTCCCAGTAACTCGGGGCCTCTCGTCGATATTGTGCGAGCATCGTGCCTCTTTCTACCTAACGTCGAAGTCATCCTACGCCTGAACGAGGGCGTGCTCCGACTTCTGGGTTGATGGTTGAATGGTCATGGCGGTTGAACTCGCAGCGGGTCAGGCGTTAGGATCGACGTCTTGTTAGTCTTCGGGTTGGTTGCCAGCAGCCTTCCACCGCTCCCTCCACTCATCTGAATCGGGCTCCATCAAGTTCTCGCAGAGAGACGTTCCCATTCTAGATACCATTTCATCTAATTCATCTAGGACTGATCCTGCAACGTCGATTCCGACGATTGTACCTCCAGTGCCTCCACCCAACGGTTCACAAACAAAACGGTTCCACGCGTACTTATCCGAGATCAAAGTGTTGATAAATTGCTTCACATCACGCTGCCCGCAGTGACCAAGGGGATACCATCCAGCGAGAGTAACCAGCACGAGCTCCATTACGTCGATAATCTCGTAACATGCCTCCTTCATTTCCATCGTACTGCCAGCGAACTTCTTCTCAACGCGTCTGTGCGCTTCTCGCTTCAGGTTCGGCAGGAGATTGAGATAAGCTATCAAATGTGCCTGATTCGGAAGTTCATCTTGGGTCGGATTGTCGTCTTCTTCGTTTTCGTCCTCCGGCGGAATGACTGATTCGGAAACGTTAACTGCTGCTTCCCGACGGCGTTTCACCCTTTCATTCCAGTCATCTCGGTATTTGATTACTTGATCGGCATTCAGTTTTCGGCCAAAACCACCTTTGATCATTGTCTCGTCGTGGCATTCGAGACACAGAACCGCGAGATTGGCTGAATCGTTGTTCGACGGATCTTCGTCAATGTGGTGGATCTGAAACGGCTTTCCCTTAACGTTGCAAACGCAGCATGTCCGATCGGCGAGGAATTGGACCTCGGCGGCAGTATCGGGTGGAATCTGAACTCTTGTCTTTTTCGCCATTTCTTAGACTAACGCTAGCGCTGAGGGGGCCGGGCGGGAAGCGAAAAATTCATCACTGGCGTCAATCCCGGCTCTCCGCGCGGGTGGCAACTCGATCAGTGGGCGGAGGCGATCCGGTGGTACCTTGGTTGGCTGAGTCATTGTGAGGAGTCGGGCCAAAACGCCCAGAGTCTGGAGGAACGGGTGCGACGGGCGGTCGATCAGGCCGGGGCGCGGCGCGGCCTGGCGAGGCGGACGCGGCAGACTTATTCGGGGTGGGCGGGGCGTTATGCGCGTTGGGTCGGGGATGCGCGCGAGACGATGAACCCGGAGAAGGCGCGGGATTGGCTGGGGAGGCTGGTTTCCGAAGAACAAGTGAGTTTTTCGACGCAGAAGCAGGCGCTGAATGCGCTGGCGTTTTTCTTCAAGGATGTGTGCGCTCAGGCGGAGGTGGATCTTCGGGTAACGCTGCGGCGGACGCCGAAGCGCATTCCAGTGGTACTGAGTCTGGCGGAGGTGGCGTCGATTCTGAAGCGATTGCCTGAGAATTGCCGTCTGGCGGCGGAGTTGCAATACGGGGCCGGGCTCCGGGTAACGGAGTTGTTGAATTTGCGAGTCAAGGATGTGGATGGGCCACGTGGTCAGGTGACAATCCGTGGGGGCAAGGGTGATCAGGACCGCGTCACGGTGCTTCCGCGAGCGGTGGCGGCGAAATTGGAGAAGAGGAAAGCCGCACTGCGGGAAATTCATGATGGAGACCGGTTGGCTGGGACTCCCGGGGTGGCGCTCCCGAAGGCGCTGGCGCGAAAAATGCCGAGAGCCGGAGAGCGCTGGGAGTGGTTCTGGTTGTTCCCTGCTTCAAAACTTTCGGTCGATCCGGATTCGGGAATTCGGCGGCGGCATCATCTTCATCCCGGATCGTATGCGGAAGCGATTCGCCGCGCCGCCTCGGAAGGGGGGATTGAGAAGCGAGTCACGACCCACGCGCTGCGCCACAGTTTTGCGACCCATCTTCTGGAACAGGGGTCAGACATCCGCACGGTGCAGGACTTACTGGGACATGCGGATGTGTCGACGACGATGATCTACACCCACGTCGCGGAGAATTTGAGCCAGTGCGGTGTGAGAAGCCCGCTGGACGGTTTTTGAGAAGGGAGAGCAGGCTGAATCGACCGCTTGGGCGGATGGGGTTGTTTTAGAAACTCACATTCCGGCGATAAATTTCCACTTCTGTCACGAAGCGACAATGCATCATAGCCATGGGTTTTAACCGGTTTGAACCCGCTGTCGCAACCTTGATTCCAATCGAGCGATGCGTTGGGATGCCCCGATGAGCGCCCATCTCTTCGCGTTGCATCGAATTAGGCCACGGCAATCAACGTTGCGAAATTCCAGAGCTGTAACCTACTTCTTGGGCTTGGCGATCGGCAGTTGCTCTTTCGTGATCTCAGCAGGAACGCTCGGGAGATGGTAGACCTCTTCGATGCCCGTGGACCGCAGAACCACCCAAACCGGGTCTTCTTCCCTGACCCTCGCTTTGAGGCAGAACACATCGGGTCCATGAATCAGAAATCCGAAGCCCAGCGTCTCAAGCTGGCTGCGAGGACGGTCCTCCAGTCCAATGCATGGCTGTGGTGTCAGGGGCGCGACCTTGGATGCACGTTGAAGCGACTTGATGAAGTGCGTCAGCATCGTGCCGAAGCCGTGCCCGAATCGGTTGTCGAATCCCTCGTCGAACTCGAACTCGTTGGCCTCGATGCCGCTAGGTGATGGCGATCCAAAGTAGGAGATCCCGACTTCAGCGAACTCACCCTTGCGGCGGGCGTAGCAGCAGGGCATGAGAACGCCAGAGAACCCGAATTTGAGGTAGCCGCTGATGCTCAGCGCCAAGACCAGCGTGTTGGCCAGCCAATTGTTGCCAAATTCCTCGCCCGGGGTGTCTGGTGGCTGCTGCTTAACCGCCCATGCCTCGTCCTCACCGCAACGCATGACAATCCCGTAGCGCGCTCCGTCCACTGGCTCGCCGTAGGCTACTGCACCAAAGGGTAGCTGAGATCGAAGCGCCCTGAGTCTCGCTGGTGAAGGCTGTAGGAGCCTGAGATCTCCTTGTGATGTCGAAATCGTCATGGCTTGGTCCCAACGGTCATTCATCGTCGGCGGGCTCCTCGTCGCGGTAGTCAAAATCCACCACATAGTAGGACCGGCCACACCCCCAGCCTTCGGTCAAAAAGACGAAGCAGACGCAGTTGCCCAGCTTAAGCTCCTTGATGAATGGCTCTGGATCCTCCGAGCATTCCGCCTTCACGTATTCCTTCCACAGCTGCTCGACGTCGTCCCGGTAGAATTCCTGAAAATACTGGCCCGTCTCGTAGAAGACCGCGACTCCAGCCGGGGAACGGTCGTATTCCTCAGGGCAGTAAACCATGTGGCCGGTGACGGGGCAGAAAAAGATATGGTTCTCGGGGGTAACGTCAATGTATACGATTTGCATGTTGATCAGGGTTTGGGCTTGGCGGTTGGATTGAGAGTGTTAACAGGCGTCCATCTGGCTGAGACTTCGAGCCAGGGACCGGAAAGGAGAGTGACGGAGAGGACTTCGGTATGAGGCGGCACTTCGTGGATCTCCAGAAGCTCTGGGAGGACAGCCTGGGCCAGCTCCCGGGCATCCAGGTCGTGTTCGACGCCAAGGTGAGACGGCCCGCCATAAACCATTCGAAGAGAGACTTTGATGCGGCCCTTCTCTTCAGCTGTGAGCCGCTTGAGTTGGAGCGCCGGATCGAGATCGTATGCCTCGACCAGGTAGTCCCTGAGCACGAGAGGATTCATCCTTGTTGTGATCTGTGCCTCCATGATGGGTCAGGCCTCCGCCTTCCTGAGTTGACCGAGATCGCGGTAAACAGTCTGGACTGAGACACCCAGTCGCTGGGCAATCTGACGCGGCCCTAGATCCTGAGAGCGAAGGTTCTCAACCCGTTGACGTCGTTCATCGACACGAGGAGTCGCAGGGTGAGAAACCTTAACACGTTTGGTCTGCGACTTGGGTGCGACAACCATTCCGGCTTCCAGCCTCACCTGTTTCATCAACAGTTCGAAGCTGAGAAACAGAATGAGAGGAGGCATGGCCGAGAGACCACGTGCAATCATCGTCGGCTCAGCGTGAACGACGTTAAACAGGATGGATGCGACAGTCGTGACGATGACGAGACTCATCGGGTAGCGAGAGCTTACGCCTGAGAGTTCAAAGCGAAGGGCTGAGAGGCTGAAGACGATGATCCCGCCGTCGAGAATCAGTGGCAGGATGAAGCTGTTGCCGTCAAAGCCGTTGTCGGCGGCGAGCCCCTGAAGGGCGTGGAATGAGACGGCGAACGCACCGGCACCGAGGAGTAGCACCAGACTGACAGTGCTGATTGAGAGAGTGCGAATGAGACGAGACTCAGGGTGAGAAGGTCGGGCAGCCATGATGATTACACTATAGGGGTGTAAGCCTTCGATGCAAGCACTTTACACCCGAATAGTGTAAACAATGTAGCGTGATCGTTAGAAGGCGGATGTGACCTTTCGCTTTATCCGGCGCATCGGGGATGCGACGAGTGCCGAGGCAGGGGAGAAGGAGGACTTCATCCACTTCGGGGCCTTGTTAGTGGATGGCGTTGGCAGCCCGACCGGAATCCCGTGAACCTCGCGGTGCCGCCACTTTCCAAATCAAGGAACCCGTCGGCAGCTTGCTCTGAGTGAGAGGGTTGGGCAGCCATGATGATTGCACTATAAAGGTGCAATCATTCGAAGTTAATATTTTTACACCTCGATGGTGTAAAATGTGTTGTGTGATCGTCCTCTACCGTTAGATTCCGCTGTGCCGCGAAAACCCAAGACATCGAGCCCGCTACGAGAAATCAGATCAGCAATCGGTCTGACCCAGCAACAGATGGCTGAGAAGCTGGGGATCTTCCGTGGGATCGTCGAGAAGCTGGAGAACGGGACGACTAAGATGACTCTGGAGATCGCACTCAAGTATCGGCTGTTCACGGGCTGCGATCTGCGACGTGCCTCAGATGGGCTTGAGGTGCTGGGAACGCTCCAGGGCGTCGTCTACAGCAAGGAAGCCTTCGATGCTCATCAGCGTGCTCTCGATGGATCAGACGCCTCCAAGGCCACTGCTTGGGCGCTCAAGGCAATCCTTGATGTCACCCCAGAATCGAAGCTGCCGGAAGCCATCCAGCAGTTCGAGATCACCGCGTTGAAGGCGATGCACGAGCATGAGTTGAAGCTGGAGCTAGACGACGCTCCGGCCAGGATCAGAGATCGACTGCGGGCCATCTACGACGGCTTTTGATGTGCAGGGCAAGGCTCCAATACGGGTTGACAGCCCCTACCCAATTTATCCCACAACTCGGGAAGGGGGCAGAACTCCAAGGGTCCAAAAAACCGGAGATTACTTGGTGAACCGGGGAACTCCGTTTACCCATCCATCGCTATGAACCCCCTCATCCTTCGCAGTTCGCTTCTCTGCCTCGCCTCGCTAGCCCTTTCCGCCAATGTAGTGATGGCGGATGAAATCGCACCCGAAGGGTTTACCCCTTTATTCGACTCACAGACGTGGGCGAACTGGAATCACCCGGCGCATCTGGATGGCGTTTGGGAGATTGCCGATGGCGTCATCCGCCTGCGCACCGACGAGCCTCCCCGTGAGAAGGGAATGGACTACAACCTGTCCACCGCGAGGTCGTTCAAGGATTTTACGCTGATGATAGACTGGCGGCTCACGGGCGAGCCGCATGTGGAGCCGCATCAGTGGCTCAAAGATGACGGCACCTATCACACCGATGCGGAGGGCAAAACGATCATGAAGGACAACCTGACCTGGGGCGACAGCGGCGTCTTCTTGCGCGGTGCGCGTTCGGCGCAGGTGAACATCTGGTGCCAGCCCTGCGGCAGCGGCGAAGTGGGCACGAAATTCAAAGACATGGAGGCAGCCAAAGAGGAGCGGCTGAAAACCATGCCGAGCGTCCGTGCCGACAAGGGGCCGGGAGAGTGGAACCGTTTCGTGATCACGGTGCGAGGAGATCGCGTGGACGTGTCGCTCAACGGCACACAGGTAATCCAAGGCGCACGGGTGAAGGACGTTCCGATGGAGGGGCCGATCACGCTCCAAAATCACAGGGACGGGGTGGAGTTCTGCCGCGTCTTCATCAGAGAGCTGAGTGGTCCTGGCGTGTCTCGCCCTTGAAGTCCCGACCTTCGAATTCGGCGGTATCGGCGGTAAGGATGCGATTCTTGAGGGGACGCCTGAGGTGGAGGTGAGATGATGGCAGAAGCGCTGAAGGTGCGAATCATCGAGCTGTGAAGCATCTGAGGCTCAGCCCGGATCGAAGGTTGAATGGCGCGGGACATCGACAGCACCTGCTAGCGGTGAAATTCAGAAACTACAAGACTTGCAGAGTAGCAGTAAACAAAGTGCAGAGAGAACAAGCGAGCTGTTGCGCTGCTTCCCGGCTTTCCCTTTGCCGAGTGAAACGAGCGACCCTATCATTAGCACAAAGAGAATCGGCAGCTTGAGCCGACTTTTGCGAAGTGTCAGGGTCGCTTCTCAACCGAGGGTCGGTGACTTGACTGACCGCTCGAATGAATCGGGAATTTCTGCCTGCACAAATGGCAGTTTCGTCATTCTGTGTAATTCTAGCAGACTAACAGTATGGCAAAAAAGACATCAAGAAAAACAGCCACGGCAAAGCCAAACGATCAGATGGATCTGCTCGGGTTCATGGATTCATCCAATGGACCTGCAAGCTCTACCGTTCCTCCAAGCTCCCCAAAGCCGGAAGCGGAAGCGGAGCCGAAGTCAAAACCTGAAGCGGGTCCGAAGCCAAAGCCTGAAGAGGGTCCGAAGCCAAAGCCTGAAGCGGGGCCGAAGCCAAAGCCTGAAGCGGGGCCGAAGCCAAAGCCAAAAGTGAAACCCACTTCGACCGCCGGAACGACTGACACTTTACTTGGAGGTGCGAAAGGAAAGCCAAGAGGAGTCTATTTGCAGGAGGAAGATGTGACCGCTATCCGCAAGTTGCGTGCGCGGCTGCTCGATCTCGACATGGACGCCAATCAGAGTCAGGTGCTTCGGGCCGGACTGCTCGTGCTCGGGAAGCTTCCCGCCGATGAAGTGGGCGAACTGGTCGAGCAGGTGAAGGCTAAGGACGGGCGGAGACGCTCGCCTTAATGTGCCATAATCTGCGAGACTATCAGACCGGCAGACTGCAAGTGCGCATTCTCGTGGACGTCATCGACTGGGAATATCCGCCCAAGCGACAGCGCTTCGAGCCCCGGCTCTTTGACACCGAGAACCAGAGCGATGTGATGGGTGCCTATCCGTGGGGCACAGGTTGAGAAACGGCGATCTCGGCAGGGAAATGCAGCGGTAGGGCAAGACTCATTTCGGTTCTCCCGCCTGACGAAATGCCCCAGCCCCAATCCCTTGAAGCTTCGGATCTCTGGACCTGACTTTGAGCAGGTTGGTCGTTGCTTCGATCTCAAGTTGAGGATCGACACCAAAAATCCCGTCGGTCTCTGCCACGGGCAGGTTGGACGGCCCACGGTCAGGAGAGTCGATGCTAAACCAGGCGTTGCCGCGAAACGTGAACGACTGCGGTTCGGTGTTGCCTCCGACGTTGATCAACGTTCTCACTCGCTGATCGTAGACGACGATGTTGTGCTCGAACTTTCCATTTCGGCACTGACCAAATCGAGAGTCCGTGTTTTCCTGGAGAATGCGCCCGACCCATTTCTCCGACAGATAAATCGTATTGTGGTGGACGTTCCCGCCATCGATGCCAACCCAGGCCACTGGCGACAAACTGCCAATGAATCGATTGCCCGCGACCTCGATGGCCTCCGCCTCTCAAGCGGCATCCTTTGGTCGAAAGTAGGGCAACCCCGTGCTGCCGCCAAGATTGATGGCTCTCTGGCCTGCGTGCTCAAACCACGACCGAGTCACCCGAATCTTCGATGACCCACCTTTCATTTGGACTCCATTGTCCTGGGAGAATCCGTCCTTTCCGGTAAACGTGCAGTTGTCGATCAGCCCATTGTGGCAACCCACCATGTCGATGGCGGAACCGCCCCAACCAGCGAACGTGCAATTCCTCACGACGAAATCCGAGAGCCCAGACAGCTTCAGCGCGTCGTGATTTCCTCGCGGTCCGATGTCTTCGATGACCATGTTTTCGAGAGTAATTCCTGTCGCGGGTTCAGACGCTTCTCCGCCGTCGTCGATATTGAATCCGTTGAGCAGAAACCTTCAACTCGAATGCGGCTGAGCCGGATGTGTGAGCAGCACGAGAGGTGGATCGCCAGCTTCCCGCCGGTCTCCTTGTCGAACACGCGAAAAGTTTCATCGGCGGTCGCGCCGATGAAGATCAGGCCTCCCTCTGTTACGAACGGCTCTCCAAGGAAAAAGGAGGCCCCCACAAGATGAAGGGGCAGGCTTTCCGGTTTTCCTCGCAAGTCTTTTGTCGTTATGTAAGGGTTCGGGAAATGAGATTCGGCTCCCCAAAAATCGCCCTATTCGTCGCGTTCGCTTCAGCAGCAACTGCTGGCTGGAGCAATGCGTCGGACAACGACCACGTCACTTCGCCATTTGCCCATACGATAGGGCGGACATCGATTGAGGGCGGCGCGGCTTACAGTGATCTGATGAGCGAAGGCTGGGCGGATTTCCTGGTGCCGATCCACGCGCGGGAAAACTTTGCGATTGGGTTTCACAGCCGCTTCAGCGTTGCGGAATTAGACCGGAGCGACATCGCACTGGGCGTGGTCGCGGGACTCTGGTTGGAGCGATTGCAGACCCAAGCCAACCTCTACGCCTACTGGGATCGGCACGAGTTTATCGCCGGAGATTTTGAGGAATGGGCGATCGGCGCAGCGCTGGACACGAGAATTGGCCGGTTTCAGGTCTTCGGACATTTCGCTGAAGAGGGAGTTTTTGTTTCGGGAGTGAGGAGGAGTTCGTCTTCGACCACTCAGACGGAGGTTTTTTCGCAAACACGATTTGAGAATTCAGCCGGGTTTACGTCGACGTTCGAGGATAGGCGAACCGTTCAAACGACGACGCGGCTGGATGAGGTTTTCTCGGATCTACTCAACTCCGGCGATGGGTTTGAAGCTGAATATGGATTTGATCTGCCGTGGTTCGACCGGTTTGGAGCGCTCGGGGTTTATGCCGGATATCAATGGTGGGATCGGGCGGCGGATCCGATTGAGGGAATCACGGCGAGGGTGCGTTGGCAGATGAATGACATGTTTGCGATTCAAGGCCGTTACTTTGAGGACGAGCGGATTCTGGGCGGGGTCGACAACTGGCGGATTGAGTTTGTCGGCAGTATTCAGCTTGGCGGAGACGCCGATCTATGGTCGCAGCTTGGCGTCGGCGGAAAGAAGATGGTCGTCACCGAGCCCGAGCCGAGGCGTCAGCTGCTCCGGCGTCCGTCGCGGGTTACCTGGCCAGTTCTGGGAAGAGGTGAACGACTAGACTCGCAATCTTCGGTCTCTGTTGATGAGGACCAACGAACCATTCTACTCTCCAGGGAACAGAATCCCAAACCACGAATCGAGAAGACGCCCGCTCCGCCGTCGCCTGCGAATCCACCGCCTATGCCTCCCGGAGAACAGGAGATTCCGATGTGATCATTTTCTGGTCCGACCAGACGGCCCGACTGCTGACGACCCACCTCAAAAAAGATCAACACACCGACCCGAGCACCCGTCCAGCCATGGAGGGAACGTGCTGCTCCAGCAGTTGCTGAAAGCTGATGAAGACTATCCCTCGGCCTTCTGCTACTCAGTGCTTCAGGTTTTGCCGAAGACGATGACAGCGAGCGAGGTCATTCGCTGGGAGTCGCAATACAAGACGAAATTGGGCAGCAGAACGACCGGGCTGAACTCAAATTGAAGCCTCGCCGCCGCTATGAGAAGAAGACCTTCTGGGCCTGCGTCATGCTGTGCTCATCGCGCAGGTGGCCGTAGACTCGCATAGCTAACGCGCCGCCGTCTTTGTGCCCCAACCATCTTGAAACGGTAGGTATATCAACTCCAGATTCGATGCACGTTGTGGCAAAAAGGTGCCGCAAATCGTGGTGAGTCAGGTTTGCGCAGCCCGCCTCGGCGCAGGCCCTGCTCAATGACTTGTAGCACTCTTTTACATTAAGAATCGGTGAATTCGGCTCAGGAGTGGCGTCCCGCTCTTTCCGAATCTCCCCAAGAAGTCGTTTCAGGTCGTCAATAACTGGAATCACGCGCGGCAAACCGTTCTTGGTCTTTCTGATGTTCATCTGAACGCGAGCTTCATCATAGTCACGCCAGAGCACATTTTCGGATTCTTCTCGCCTGCACCCTGAATACGCCAGGAACTCGACCATTTCGGCGCAGTAGGTAGAAAATCGACCGCCAGCGTTCTTCATGGCGCTCACAATGGATTGGAACTGCGTTTTTGAGGGCAAGCTCAACTCCTTTGGCTTCGGGGGCTGTCTCTTGAGGTCCGCTGCGGGGTTTGTGAATACAATTCCGTCCTTTACTGCGAGATCGAAGATCTGTTTCATCTGGCTCAGGCAGATGTTAAAGCGGTTTGCGCTCAGGTTTTCTCGAAGAGCGATGGCCCAATCCTCACATTGAACCTCCGAAATCTTGCGAATTGGCTCGTCCAGATGGTCCCATGTCCGCTCGATTTTCGTGAGGCACTCGTGATAGCAGTCCCGCGTCCTTTTGGCTCTGTGCGTCAACCGATCAACCTTGCCTCCTTGCAGCTCCAAGAAGCGACGGAAGCTGGCCTTGATGTCAACATCGCCAGAGACTGGACGCGCCTGCTGAGCATGGGTTTTGAGCTTCTGAAGCTTTGCAACGGCGACGGATTTGGTCTTGGTCTTGAGGCTCTCCCGCGTCTCCTTGCCATCCCGATAGATTCGGGCATAGTAAAAGCCATTGGCGTGCCGGATCAGAGTCGGGACGCCAGTTCTTTTCCAAGTCTTTGAGGTTGTGGGCGCAGCCATGCAACACTATAACCGCAAATGACCGTGTAACAAGACCGTGTAAATGACATTTTTCAAGCTTAAATTAATCGCCGTAAGTCACTGAAAATCAACGATTTGCTCCCTTAGCTCAGCTGGATAGAGCATCGGATTTCTAATCCGGTTGTCGCAGGTTCAAGTCCTGCAGGGAGCGCCACTTTTCTCCCGTAAATCCGCCCATAATCAGGGCCTTACACCAGCACCGCGGAGTGAGCCGCGGAGTGAGCCGCGGAGCCGCACCCAGAGCGGAGCGAACAGAGAAAGCTAAACGGGCTCGGAACGACCCGAACGACCGTCTTGTTCGCCGATTCGAATTTGCCAGAGCTTCATTGCACCTGCCATCCATTGACTGGTGTACACAGGCAGTTCGTGTTCAGCGCTCCAATCTGCTTTGTTTTCCTGTTCGTGTTCCTTGATCGCTTCACGGGCCACGTCTGCGACCTCCCCGATGCCCCATGTAGCAAGGTTATCGAAAGCAATTGCCATGCCGTTCTTTGCTGCTGACGCCAAGAGTTCGGTCATGACCAATTGATCAACTGGAGAGCGTTCTATTTCGGTTTCCTCATCCGGATAGATCATCCCAAAGAGGTATATGGATGCGATCGCGTACTTGGCGTTGTCGTTTCCACTTTCAGAAAGTGGACGCAATTGCTCAATGTGACCCCGAAAGCATCTGCACCAATTGGGAGAAACCGACCACTCGTCGAAGCATGGATCGGGACGCTCCTCGTGGAAGCGGTCCGAGTCCGCCCAGAAGTCTTGTAGTGCTGCTGGGTGTGACATTCTTGAACTTGAACTGAGGCCAGCAGCTGCTGAATCAGCCGAGCAAAGCGTCGACCACTTTGCCGTGCACGTCCGTCAGACGGAAATCGCGGCCTTGAGCCCGAAACGTGAGCCGCTCGTGATTCACGCCGAGGCATTTCAGCAGCGTCGCGTTGAGGTCGTGAACGTGGACGCCATCGCGCACAACATTGAAGGAAAAATCGTCAGTCTCACCATGAGTGTAGCCGGGCCGGATACCGCCTCCGGCTAACCACATTGTGAAACAACCGCCGTGGTGATCGCGGCCGTAGTTGTTCGATTCCAGCGTGCCCTGGCTGTAAATCGTCCTGCCGAATTCGCCACCCCAGACGATCAGCGTGTCGTCGAGCAAGCCCCGTTGTTTCAGATCTCGAATCAGCGCGGCGCAGGGCTGGTCGACGTCACGACATTGGAGTCTGAGGTCGCTGGGAAGATTGTAGTGCTGATCCCAGCCGCGGTGATAAAGCTGGATGAAGCGGACGTCGCGCTCCGCCAACCGCCGAGCCAACAGACAGTTCGCCGCGAAAGATCCCGGCCTGCGCGAATCTGGGCCGTAGGCGTCAAACGTGGCTGCGGATTCGTCTGAGAGATCTGTCAGGGTCGGGACCGACATCTGCATTCGGTAGGCCATTTCGAACTGCGCGATGCGCGTCTCGATCTCGGGATCGCCGCTCTGGTCGAACTGTTTCCGGTTCAAACTGGCGAGCGTGTCGATCATCCGGCGCCTCGCGGCCGAGTCGATTTCCGGCGGGTTGGAAAGGTAGAGAACCGGATCGCCGCTGGATCGAAAATTCACGCCTTGATGATCTGAAGGCAGAAAGCCGCTGCCCCAGAGCCGAGCGTGGAGCGGATCCGCCGGACGTGCAGCACTGCCGTTGGAAAGCAGGACGATGAAGGCGGGTAGGTTCTGGTTTTCGCTGCCGAGACCGTAGCTCATCCACGAGCCGAAACTCGGGCGTCCCGGCTGCTGATGACCGGTTTGCAAAAACGTCACAGCCGGGTCGTGATTGATCGCCTCGGTGTGCATCGAGCGGATGAAGCAGAGATCGTCCGCGACGCCCCCGAGGTGCGGCATCAGCTCGCTGATCGAAGCTCCAGACTGGCCGTGCTGAGCAAACTGGAAAACCGATGGCGCGATCGGCAGGGTCTTCTGGCCTGAGGTCATGCCCGTGAGTCGCTGCTCGCCGCGCACGGATTTCGGCAGCTCCTGGCCGCGTTGTTTCTGAAGATTTGGCTTAGGGTCAAAGAGGTCAATCTGTGATGGGCCGCCGTGCATAAAAAGGTAGATCACGCGCTTCGCACGCGGCGCGAAATGCTCAGCAGCTGCTGGAGCAAGGCTGGCCAGCGCGGCGTTGGCGAGAAAGCTGCGACGGGCGAGATTCATCGTTTGGTGATCGTTTCATCCAGGCTCAAAATCACGTTCGCGACCGCCAGCAAACCATCGCTCTTTTCAAGCTCCCGCAACGCCGCCAGCTCCTCCTCATCCGGCTCACGCGCTGTCGCCAGACGAAACATTTTCCTGACCGAACCACCTCGCTCGACCAAGGCTCGCGCGGCTTCGATGAAGACCGGATCGTTCATCAAAACCAGCGCCTGCAACGGCGTGTTCGTCCGCGAACGCTGCACCACGCAGGTTTCCCGCGTCGGCGCATCGAACGCGAGCAAGTTCGGCGGCGGGGCCTGACGCTTCCAATAAGAGTAGAGACTTCGCCGATGTCGATCCGGCCCTGTGTCGGGCACGTAGGCGAGATCCCCGTCGTAAGTCACTGCCAGCCAGAGCCCCGGCGGCTGGTACGGCTTCACGCTCGGTCCTCCGATTTTTTCGACTAACAAACCGCTCACCGCCAGCGCCTGATCGCGGATCTGCTCGGCATGCAGCCGGAAACGCGGGCCGCGCGTCAGAAGCCGGTTTCGGGGATCGCGAGTCCATGCTTCCGGCGATGCATCCGAGCTTTGTTGGTAGGTTTCGGACATCGCGATCAGCTTGTAGATGTGCTTCAAATCCCAGCCGCTTTCGATGAACTCAACGGCAAGCCAATCCAGCAGCTGCTGGTTCGACGGCCACTCGCCCTGGACGCCGAAGTCGTCGCTCGTCGCAACCAGGCCGACGCCGAAAAATTGCTGCCAGACGCGATTGACGATCACGCGAGCGGTTAGCGGATTCTCCGCCGAAACCAGCCAACGTGCGAATTCCAAACGGTTCGTCGCTTCGCCCGGCAGAACCTCGGGAACGCCGGGTGAAACTGGATCGCCGGGCTTATCGTACTCGCCGCGGCCGAGCACGTGGGTTTGGCGCGGCTCGGCCATTTCTTCCATTACCATCGTCTTCGGCAAACCGGATTGAAACGCCGCCACGCGCTTCCGAAGTTCGCGAATTTCCGCATCCGCGTTTTGAAGCCGTTCGTCCGCGTGATGCTTCAAAAAATGCGCCCTCAACAACGCCGGAATCTGCGTGAATCCGCCAACGGCCAGTTCAAAGATCGCGCTCTCATCAAGAACGCGATCAAAAATCCTAACCTCGTCGATCATTCCGGAAAACGAAGCGCTCGCTTGCCTGCGTCCGATCCGAACCGGCTCGTCGTTCGTGAACGATCCGATCAGACCATCGTTCAACACCACCGTTTCCTGCGGCTCACCATTGACGTAAATTTTCACTTCCGCACCGTCCCAGGTCACGAAAAAATGCCGCCACTCGCCAGTCGTGACCGCGTTCTTCGTCGCCACCCGGATCGAGTCGCTGTTCCAGCGATGAACGAGGTTAACGATCGCCTTGTTTTTGCGCAATGTCAGGTCGACGCCGCGCATCTCGTTCGCGTCATTCATTTTCGAAATCACGCATCCGTTCGTTCCCTTCACCCAAGCTCCAAACGAAAATGCTGAGCCGAATTCCGTGTCGGAAATTTCGACATGCCCGCCGTCGCCGACCTTTGCGGCCTGACCAAACAACGATGGAACAAGTTTCGCTCCCGCCACCGGCTTCCCCGTTTCCTCCAAACCTTCAGCCGGTTTCGCCACGAGCGATTTTCCCCACACAGCTTGCGCCTCCGCCAACTCCGCTTCCACGGGTTTGAACGCGCGCTCCGCAGCCGCCAACTCCGCCTTCAAGGCCTCACGCCCGGGCTTCGGAAGCGTCAAACTCGGTGCGGCGTTTCCGCGCGATCCATCGAGCCCGCGTTCCGGCACGTTGTTGAAAAACGCGAAAAACCGATAGTAATCGCGCTGCGAAATCGGGTCGAATTTGTGATCGTGACAGCGAGCGCATTCGAGCGTCAAGCCCAGCCAGACCGTCGATGTCGTCTTCACGCGATCGGCGACGTACTCGATCCGAAACTCCTCTTCGATGATCCCGGTCTCGTTGTTGATGCAGTGATTTCGATTGAACCCGGTCGCAATTTTCTGGCTTTGTGAGGGCTCAGGCAGGAGGTCGCCCGCGATCTGCTCGATCGTGAATTGATCGAAAGGCATGTTGTCGTTGAACGCCTCGATCACCCAATCCCGCCAAGGCCACATCGAGCGCTCGCGATCGCCAAAATAGCCATGCGTATCGGCGAACCGCGCCGCATCCAACCAGTAAAGCGCGAGGTGCTCGCCGAACCTGGGCGAATCCAGCAACTGCTGAACGTGATCCGCGTAGGATTTGCCAGAATCGAGTTGCTCCAGAGTCGGAGGGAGGCCTGTCAGGTCGAGCGACACACGCCGAAACAACGCCGCTTCGCTAGCCCGCGGACTTGGCTCCAATCTCGATTTTGCGCGGACGAATTCATCGATCGAATTGAGAGATTTCGATCGGGCGGGCCTAACGAACGCCCAATGCGGCTCGTAATCGGCTCCGGATTCCATCCAGATTTTCAGCGTCTCAATCTCGGCCTCGCTGAGCTCAAAACCGGAATCTGGTGGCGGCATTTCTTCATCTGGATCGGAACTCGTGATTCTCGCGAGCACTGAGCCGCTGCTGATTTTCTCCAACGCCGCATCGCGATCGTCCAACCGGAAATCGGCCTTACGCGTCGCTGCGTCTGGACCATGGCAGCGAAAGCACTTGTCGCCCAGAATCGGGCGGACATCACGGTTGTAACCGGGCGATTCGGCAAACCCTGACTTGGCCACCGATAGGGTCAGCGTCAGGAGCAGCACTGAGAGGGCGAACTTCATCCATCCGCATCGTCGCCAATTTCGGCAAACGTCTCAAGGACAATTGCCATCGCCGTTTGTCGATCGCCGACAGGAAATCTCTCAGGAGATTCGGGCATTGTCAGGCCGTTAACTCCGGGACCGGTTTGCCATCCGCTAAAATCGGGATCGGCCGCCCGGTGTGGTCTTTGAGCATGATCTTGGAGGCATCAATCCCAAGATGGTGGTAAATTGTTGCCAGAAAATCACCCGGCCCACAAATTCGCTCGGCCGCGTCTTCGCCGCGTCGGTCGCTGGCTCCGATCACGCCGCCAGTGTCGAAGCCGCCTCCGGCCCAGAGATTTGTAAAGGCGCGCGGCCAGTGATCGCGACCCGGCTGGACCGTTCCGGCGGGGCCGCTTGCCTGTCCGCCGCCACTGCTGGCGACATGGGAAATCTTCGGCGTTCGGCCGAACTCGCCGCTGACGACGACAAGCACGCGTTTATTGAGGCCGCGCGCGTAAACGTCTTCGATCAACGCGGAAACGGCTTGGTCGAAATCGTGAGCACGGAACTTGAGCGCGTCGAAAACGTGCTGGTTGACGGCGTGATCGTCCCAATTGTTGACGCGACCGCACTGCGGGCCGTCGAGCACGCTGGTAATGATTTCGACACCGGATTCGACCAGCCTCCGCGCCATCAGCAGCTGCTGACCCCAGCGATGCATTCCGTAGCGCTCGCGCGTTCGTTTATCTTCCTTGCTAAGATCGAACGCGTTGCGCGCTTCAGGATTCGTCAAAAGCGACATCGCTTGCTGCTCAAACTCGTCCAAAGCACCCATGCCTCCCGCGAGATCGACGCTGCGTTCGAGCTGGTCCAAATTCTGACGCAGCGCGACGCGATCGCTCAGCCGGCCGACTTTGGATTCGTCCAGACCGACGTTTGGCACGGCGAATTCAGGCTGGCTTGGATCGCCGGTCACGCCGAACGGAGCGTAGCCAGGACCAAGGTAAGTCGGCCCGGCAATCGTAAAGCTGTCGTAGCGCGTAATCGGATTGACGCCGATGTAATTTGGCAGCGCTCGCTTCTCACTATTCTGGGAACGCAAATAATTCGCGACCGTCATCCAATCCGGATATTTAGGAAACCGCTTGTCCTTCGAATCCGGATCGCCGGAGAGCATCTGGAGCGAGCCCGCCGGGTGCCCGGGCCCGGTCTGCGCCATTCCGCGAAGCAGATTGAATTTGTCCGCGATCTTCGCTTGAAGCGGCAACAGTTCGGTTAGCTGCGTGCCCGGGACGTTCGTCGAAATCGTCTTGAACGGGCTGCGGTACTCGCGCTCGGCATCCGGCTTCGGATCGTAGGTATCGAGATGCGAGCAGCCGCCGCGCAACCAGACGAGGATGACGGCTGTGTTGGATTTTTTGATCGCCGGTGCCGCTGCCCGCAAATTCATCAATGCGGGCAACCCGAGACTGGCGAACCCGGTTAGGCCGATTTGCATGAAGCCACGCCGCGCGTGCGGGCCTGAACAAGCTGAATTCGCGTTGGCTGACATCGTTGAATTCACGGGATTGACTCGGCGTTTCAATCAGAAGATGCGGACCGCGAAGATGGCTGCCTTCTCGGCTGCTTCACGCAAGGGAGATCACTGGGTTTCAAGTGAGTCAGCAGGATGAGAATCATGAGCCACTGGAAGAGGAAGAGGTTGAGCGTCAGCTCGATTCCGAGGTGCAGGCAGAGACCGATCACGATCGTTGGCCGACGCATTCGCGGAACCCAGACTCCGAAGATTAGGAGCGCCTCGCAGCCGATGACCAGCCAGGTTGCGAAATTGAGCAGCCAGGTGAATTCAAACAGACCGGCTAGCCAGGGTGCTCGCGCGAAATCGTCCAGTTGAATGGCGTAGTGCAGAGCAGTTCCGTTCAGCCAAGCTTCGCCGAGAAGTTTGCACAGCACCGAAGACAGATAGAGGCAGGTCAGCTGGATTTGAAGGAGTCGGAGCGGCCAGAGCGACGTTTGCAGGTTCGGGCGGCGTGATCGAGTGAGAGACCAGGCTGCGCTGATCGGCATGAAAATGAGAAGGAAACAGACTAACCGAAAGAGAACGTCTTCACCATCCCAGATGAGGTTGTTTCGGTGATGGAGCGAGAGGAGCCAGATGAAAAGACAGGCGGCCTGAACACGCGGAAAAATGCCAAGGGTCAAGGCGAGTGCCTGAGTCATGAAGATCGCGAAGCAGGTCCAGAGGACGCCTGCCGTTCCGGGCAGCCAGGTGAAAACGCTCCAAGTCTGAGGATCGATATTTGCTCGGCCAGCCTTGCGGTCGAGAACGCCGGTATCCGAGAACCAGCGCAGCCAATCGGGCGCGAGGACAGCGCCGTTGATCAGCAGGAGAACGCCAAAGCCGATTCTGAAGCCAGCGTAAATTCGTGGATCGGCCGGGTCGAAGAAAAACCGGTTCCAAGCGCTCGTTAGGGTTTGATTCACCGGGAAAGCGGCTCGGAATGGAAATGAGTTCGAGTCCACTCGGTGGGCGCGGGTTCGCCAGGCGGCGGGACGATTTTGCTGAGCACGAACAGGCGAGCAGCGACGGCCGGAATTTTGCTCTCGACATTTCCCGCAGTGTAACGCGCGAACTCGCCCCATGCCGCGCAGTTCGAACGGTTGCGAATCCGGTCGTAGAATTCGATCTCGCGAACGCCGTGGAATTTCTCCCAGCAGGTCGTTTCCGTCCAGTCCGGCGAAGTCCAGGTCTCGACCAAACCATCCTCAAATTCGATCTCGACCTGGATGCGATGGTTCTCAGCATCGACGTTCGGCGCGAAGAGCTCCCAGGGACCTTGCCAGAGTCCGGTGACGTCGAGAACGGGGTCGACCGCATCCAGCAGCTGCTGATGATGGCCGATTCGAACGGGTAGGGTGTCGATGAAAATCAGCGCGACGAATCCGATGATGAAGACGTTCACCAGGACTCTCCGCCAGTCCGGTTTCATCAGTTCTGCTGCCCCTCAGGGAAGGTTTCGGATCCCGGAATGGGCGCGGGTTCGCCGTTCGCCAAGAAGTAGCGCAGGGAAACTTCGCCCCAAGGATAACGGGCGACCTCGCGCTGAATTCCGTCCTGAAGAAAGCGTCGATTGGTTTCGATGCCGCCGACTCGCGACTGGAAAACTCGGCCGTCAGCGTCGTAGCGATGAAAGTCGTCATCGGGGCCGATGGCACCTCGCGGCAGCTCGAGATTTTCGCGAAGATGATGGACGAGTTTGCCCTCACTGACTTGCCGAAGCAGGTTTCCGTTCGCGTCGTAGAATGCTCGGTAGAAAGTTTCGAATTCGCCGGTTGTTGCGATTTGGCGCTCACGCTTTTTGATAAAGTTGAAGGTCGGTCCGCGATTTTTGATCCGGTGGGTTCGGACGAGCGGACTGCGGCTGGTTTCCTCCTCGATCATCCCGGTGTCCTCGTTTTGAACGAACGATTTCCACGTTCCATCCGGGTAGCTGCGGCGGACCGAAAATTGCCCGCCCGTGATCCGCTCCTGCTCGAGATTCCACTCACGGGAAAGGCCGCCCACGTCGTAGCGGACGTTGCCGGCGGCGCGAATCGCGCCATCTGCGAGCGCCCAGCTGAAATTGACGCTCGCGCCGGCATAACTCATATTCATCGTCAATTCGCGCTGATCGAGTTCGTAGTTGAAGGCAGTGCTGGAGCCGTTCGGCCATGCGATCGAAGCCACTGTTTTTCGCGGGGCCAGCTCGATTCCCAATTCGGCAGCTCGCGGGTTCGGCACGTCGGGGAACGGCTGAAGCTGGATTTTGTAGCTACCGGCGTGGGTCTCAATTTGAACCTGCGATTCGGCGGGCCGCGAAACACTGACCACAGCGACGCCACCCGCACCGCGCACGCCGTCACAGCTGCCGTCGTCTGCATACGTCAGGGTCACGGGCGTGTTTTTCGGTGTCCGAAATTGAGTCAATCGACCGGCGCGATATTCGAGCTGAAACCCGTCCGGCGAGGTCCTGACAAAGCGATCAGCTCCAAGCCGCGTGGCGCGACTTCGACCGTTGTAGGAAACGTAGCTCTCGGGCTCAGCCGGAAGCCGGTAGAGAAAATCGGTCGATCCACCGAGCGTGGTGACCTGAATAAAGTAGTCGTGATCGATCAGCTTCGATTCCAGAAGTGGGACGATGAAATTCTGCCCGAGCAAGGGCGAGCTGGCACCATCCCAACTGGTGTACTGATAGTAAAAATCGTAAACTTCAGTCTGTGAAAACCGGATCGTGCCGAGATGACCGGTAAACTGAAGATTCCCAAAACAGTTCGCGTAACCAACGGTATTCGTCGGTTTGTCCAACTCGTTGGCACCTGCAAACGCCAGACCAACGGCGAGAGCACCAATCAGAAATCGTTGGCAAAGACGGTTGCGAGTTACGACCGCCCTGAACATCGGAAAACGAGGTTACTCGTTGTGGCCGGTTCCGCCGGGGATGTTGCCGGAATTTCCGTTGTTCCCATTGTTGCCGTTTCCATTCCCGTTGTTGCCGTTGTTTCCATTCCCGTTGCCGTTATTCCCGTTATTTGCCTCTACCCCTGGTTGAGGAAGCCCGGGGTCCGCGGCATCTGCGTTTTCATTTCCGTTTCCATTGGCATTGCCGTTTCCGTTGCCCTGGGCACCGAGATAATTGACGAGACCGAGAGCGGCGACTCCTGAGATGAGAAAAATTACTACAGACTTCATTTTTGGATCGAGTTGGGGTTTGCCGAGGAATATACAACTTCCAGCCAATTGAAAAGGAAAAACTGTTTGCCGGGAATTTCATGGATTTCCCACGCAGGCGAACGCCCCTGCCGAAGGAGACTGGCAATCGGGTCCGTTCGAAATCCGCCCAGGTAGATTTTTCCCGGGTTTCGGTCCGCGGCCGCCTTCAGATTGAGGAGGCTTTGCTGGTCGGGCGGATTCAACGCGATCCAATCAGCAGCCGAATCAAATTTCGGGACGTGCCCGGAAAGCACGATCAGGCGGGCTGATTTCGGGATCTGATCGACGGCGTCTTTTCGAACGATTGTGATCGGTCCGGTTTCGGGATTCGTGAGCAGCTGCTCACGCGCGGCAATTCCAAAATGCGTGCCGAGAACCCGGGAATCCGGCTCGAGGAGCACAGTCGGCGGCCCTTCTCGATCGGTCCCAAGCTGAATGACCTCGGCGCTCCCACGAATCTGGATTTCCTGCTTGCTGAGCAGCCCGATCCCAGCAAATCCCGCCAGAATCGCGCCTCCCGCGCCGAGGCTTCCCAGCAGCTGCCGACGCCAGCCTGGCCAACCCGCTCCACCCGGGCTGTGCCGGAAGATGACCACTCCAACGAGCGTGACTGCCGGGATAAGCCAGAGAAGCAGGGACTCGTCCACGGTGCTGAACACGCCGCCGATCCCGAACGCGATCCAACAGGCCAGAGGCACGGCTTGCGCCGGTGATCGCCGCGCAGGCCAGGTGAAAACGAGCACGACGATCCAACCGATAAGATAAGCGAATCGCCCGAGCCAACCGAACTCGACTAACCGCGTGAGGTGGCTGTTTACCAGCGTTCGGTAGCCGAACCGGGAACCGCGATCCTGATAAAACTGGGTGTAGGCCTCGCCCGAATTTCCGACGCCCCAACCGCTTGGCGCGTCGATCATCATCCGCGGTGCAGCGCTCCAGACGACTAGCCGATTCGTTACCGATCGATCCGGCTCCCCACCGGTCCCCTGGACGAAGCGCGAACCGGCTTCGACGAATCCGAGATTCGCGTAAATCGCCAGAAAAACAACGACGATACCCAGCCCGATCCATTCCTTCAGCGGTGCCGGCCCGCGAAGCCACCACCAGACGATCAAACCGCCTGACACAGCCACAAGGCCGCCTCGCGAATAAGTGTGGATCAAGCAAACGCCCAGCCCCGCATTCAAAACGAGACCTACCCAGAAACCCCACGCTCGAAACCGCCGATCGGCGAAAATCCAGCTCACCATCATGAGGCAGGCGATGAGAACAGCCGTCTTGTTCGGGTTCCCCAGGCCCCAATCCATTCGCCAGTGTTCCTGATAGAAAAACTCCATGACGAAAGGGAAATCGCGCGGCGGGTAGGCCGGCTGGTTTCAGTTTTCTTCGACCTTGCCCCAGGCCTCGGCCAACTCGCGAGTCGGCAGCCAGATCGCCTGTTCGCGCGGAACCCAGAACGCGTCGCCGGCAGGCAGCACGACTTCATTGATGTAATCGGCGAGAAACTCAGCCTCCTGTTTCAACGGATCGGTGTTGTTCAGCGCGAAATCGAAAAACCGTCGGGACAACTCGGCCTGAGGATTCTCGTCCGGTTCCAGATCCGTTTCTGCGGCCTGACCACGAACGTGTCCTTTTAAAATGATGCGGTAATTTTTCTCCGAACACCCACGATAAAATTTCTGAGCCGCAACGTAAGCCGGCTCGTCAGCCCAACTCGTGACCAGCCAAATCGTCTCCGCGCCTTTGTCCGTCGGCACGTCATAACTCCCGCCCCAATGCACGTGAACCGCCTTGAAAAGTTGGGGCTGACGCAACGCGAGCCGATGCGCGTACTGCGCGCCGCCGCAGAATCCGTAGAGCAGCCAGTCGGCTTTCGGGAGCTCGTTACGGTCGGCAAACCGGGATGCGATCCGCGCCCACTCGCGGGCGATTTCGTCAAACTGCCGATCCAGCCGGGAGGCATCTCGCCGCGCCAGATCGCTGGAATTGACGTTGCGATCCCAACCCGCGTTGGCACCCTGACCGAATCCGATGACTGCGAGATTTCGCTCCCTGGCGAACTCCACCAGATAGCCGAAATACCCGGTGCTGTTTTCGAGACTGGCCTCGACCCGGCCTGCGCCAGGCGCGCAGAGAACGATCACTCCCGCGACTTCGCCGGGCGGTCGGATGAGATGAAGAGTCAGATCCCGTTGGGCATCGCCGGTCTCGAAAGTCTCCGAAATGATCTCCGGAGTTTCAGCAACTGCTGACGCCGCGAGCGCAAATATTGGGAGAAAACAAAGGAGGCGTCTGGCTTTCATCCGGCTATTCTGGCCAGGCGCAGACTCCGGCGCAATCCTTTTCGACGAAGCGAGAAAGCTTGTCCGAGGTCTCAAACCTGCGTAAAAACCAGTCGTGAAACGAATTATTCTAATTCTGGTGCTCCTCGCCGTTGCCGCGCTTGTCTGGTGGCGGGCAGCGCCGTATCTCGGAGACATCCTGGGATACGGGACCGAGTCAGAGGACCTTGGGGAGCCGACCGGGGAGTTCGTCGCCCCGACTCAATCGCCAAATTCTGAATACGATCCGGATGAGCCAATTCGAGAAAATTCAGCCCCGGCTTCGGCGCGTGAATCGAAAGAAGAGCTGGTCGCTCGAATCCTCAAAGAACGCTACCCGGATCCCAAATTCCCGCCATTTGACGAAGTCGCCGCAACGTGGGGAAGCCAAACGCCAGAGTCGGTTTTGCCGGACCGAGTGCGTTTGGCGGACGCAGTCGTGCTCCGCGAAATCAACGGAGCGAGTTTGCTGGGAATTTCGTCGATCAAAGCTGGCGGAGAAGCTCAGCCGTTGCGCGTGACCGGCTCGCAACTCACGATCGCGAGTCTTGGCCATTCGTCGATCCAAGGCGAGGTCCCTGTCGCCAAAACCGATCTGCAAAACGGAATTCGCCGCCGCTACGAAGCCCGCTGCGAAGCAATTTTCGACCGCGTCGACGCGATGCGCGAGCGAGCCGCCCAGCGACTGCCGCTCCTGCACACGCTGAAGGAACGATTCGCTGACGGCCCTTGGCACGATTCGGATGATCCGGTTTTCGAAATCGTGAAAGCCAGCATTCGCGCTGGCGCCGCCGGGCCGGTTTCCGTCGGAGATGTGAAACACATTTTCGACGACAGTTTTGTTCGCTTTGAATCAGGGAAGCTTGCGAACGGCAATTTCCAGACCTTCACGGTTTACTTCGAATTGGACGGCGCATTCGGCCCCGCGCCTTGGGAATCGCTCGCAGTCCAAACCGGTCGCGACACGATCATATGGCTCGAACCCGTCCCGGAACTCTAAAACTTTGCCATCAAATCAATCGAGCCAATTCGGCTTCTTTCGATCCCACCAATCTTTCGACCGATCCCACCACGTCTGGCGTGGCTCGTTGAAATATATTTTTCGGTCCTCCTCGTCGTAACGGACTTGCGCGTCGGGCACGTTTTCCAGATACTAATCCAGCAGCTGCTGGGGCGAAGTATCTCGGAAAGTCAGGTCATCGGGAAAAACGGCTTCACTGCTCGTGCCGTTTTTAAAATCGCTTTTGTCCCAGGTGATCTGGGCACCAACTGCGATATGGCCTTGAATTGCGAATTCTGGCGAGGAAGTCGCCAAAACTGCGAGGGGAATCCGCGTCTCAAAGAGATTTTTGATTCTTCGGGGATTCGGAAGATCTGGCATCCCTGCGATTTTATACTTTGCCACTTCCGAGCCAGGTCCCCGCGGCAACTCTGCGGTGATCGGCATTCCGGTCAGGAGCTGCACTTCCAGATCAAGCGGAGTGTCATGCCAGACATACAATAGGAGATCAATTTTTGCCCATGGCCCGTATGCATCGATTCCCGGACCTCCTCTCTCTACAATGTTGGAGCCGTCGAACGCGATCTGGGCTCCAGTTCGAGCGTCTCCGCCATGG
>JBLHKS010000099.1:0-25450 GCA_047620505.1 Verrucomicrobiales bacterium
GCGTCGCTCTTGACGAAATTCTGGCTAATTCCGCTACGATCCATCTCCACCAGCCCCCTCGGGACCGGCTCGGAGGCGAGGAAAGAGAGAAGATTCAGCAAGTGCCGGGCGTCGGGGCTGAGCTGATCGAAGCTGGTCTGCCAGGTGACGGCGACGCTGGCGGGGTAATTCATGAGCTCCTCGTCGTGCCATTCGAGGACGCGGGCTTTCTGCTCGGCGAATCGTTTGAGGTATTCGTCGAAGCTGATCTGGCGCTCGGCGATGTAGGCGGCGGCTTGTTCGAGCGCGAGGGCGAGGCCGTCCAGCTCCTGCGCTAACGCGCGTGCCTGGTTCTTTGTTTTTTGTGCTTTGTTGTTGGATTGGGTGCGTTCGAGGAGGAAGTCGACGGCGTCTTCGAGGGCGAGGACGTCGAGGCTGAGGGTCTGGATGTGGGCTTTCCACCGGGTGCGGCGGGAGGTGATGAGGATGTGGCCGCCCAGCAGCTGCTGGAGGAGGGGATCGATCGCGGCGGCGGCTTCGGCGGAGTCGACGTTGTCGATGATGAGCAGCCAGCCCGGGTGATCGCGCAGCCAGCGGAGGACGGCGTCGCGCCGGGCGATGAGGTCGGTGGCGGCGTGTTCGGGGAGGTCGAGGGCGTGGGGCGCGGTGAGTTCGGCGAGGTTGCGGTCGAGGTCGTCCGGGGAGGCGACGTCGGCGCTGAGGATAAGGGTGGCGGAGTATTCTTCGGCGTAGCGGTGGCCGTATTCGATGGCGACGCGGGTCTTGCCGATGCCGCCGAGTCCGTGGATGGCCTGGGCAGTGGTGACGGCGGTGGCACCGGATTTGAGGAGGGATTCGCGCAGGGTTTGGAGGAAAGCGTCGCGGCCTTTGAAGAGGGAGCCGATGGAGATGGGGAGATTCGTCGGGCGGCGAACGGGCGCGATGTCAGGCTGGGAAACCGGGGGCTGCTTTTTGGCTTGGTGGTGCTCGATGAAGCTGAGGATTTCGTCGGCGATCTTCCAGCCAGGTTTGTTTCTTTTGCGGATGGCGATGTCGATGTTTTCCCAACCGGGCACGAGCGTGCCGTCGAGTTGGACAGGAAGAACGACATTGCCGTCCTGGCTCCCGGAGAGCATCGCGCGGATCGCACTCCACTCGATTTTGCACCACCTCTTTTCGTAGTGCTCTGAAAAGAAGGGAACGACGAAGTCGCTGCGCTCTCGGTAAACTTTACGAAGTTTGAGGTCTGCGTCTTTTCCCAAGATCTCGTTTGGATGGAAGTCGTCAAAGAAGACCCGATTGCGCCCAAGCTTCTCTTCGAGACGCGCCGCCACATTCCGGACGTACTTCCGATGCTCGCCCGGAAAGGACAGGGCGACGGTGAAGCGATTCGTCGTGGCAGGCTCTGGCACGGAGGCATGTTAGGCAGGAGGCGCGGTTTGTCGAGATGGTTTGAAACCCGCGACTTGACCGCGCCCGAATGCGTTTCCAGATTGGCGACCTTCAAATTCGGAAAAACCTCTATTACTAACTATGAATGCCGGCTGTCTCTCTCTAATCCTTATCATCCTCGGTTTCGTCGCCTCCGCGAAGGGCGGCAACTGGGCTAACTGGCGTGGGCCGAATTTCAACGGCACAGCAGCTGCTGACGAAAAAGGCCTGCCTGTCGAGTTCTCCAAAGACGAAAACATCAAGTGGACCGTCGAACTTCCAGGAGTCGGCGCGTCGACTCCGGCGGTCTGGGGCGACCACGTTTTCCTCACCTCCGCCAATAACGCGGGCGAAAATTCCGTGGCTCTGGCTTACGATCGGAAGTCGGGCAAAGAACTCTGGCGTCTCGAATTTCCCGGCGTCAAGCAGGACGATCGCTCCAACTACGCGGCTCCTTCAGCCGTGACCGACGGCAAGGTCGTCTACTTTTTCTTCGGCAACGGCCACCTCGGTTGTTATGATTTCGACGGCAAGGAAGTCTGGCGTCGCAACATCGTGGAGGACTACGGTCAGTTCGCTTTTGGCTGGACTTTCAGCACGAGCCCGGTTCTTCACGACGGCAAACTTTTCCTCCAGGTCTGCCAGCGGGACGTCAAAGTCAGCGGCAAAGGTTCGGACGATAATCGCTCTTATCTTCTCGCGATGGATCCGGCGACGGGCAAAGAAATCTATCGTCACTTTCGGCCCGCCAGCGCCAAGGCCGAGTCGCTCGAATCTTTCAACACGCCGACTCCGTTCACCCACAACGGCCGCGACGAAATCCTCATTTCCGGCGGCGATTGCATCAGCGGGCACAATCCGGATACGGGCAAGGAGCTGTGGCGTTGGGGCACGTGGAATCCGGATCGCGAGGGTCACTGGCGGCTGGTTCCGTCTCCAATCGGCGGCGGCGGGGTGATTCTGGCCTGCGCCCCGAAAAAGCACCCGATCTACGGCGTCAAAGCGGGTCTCGAAGGAACTTTCGCGGACGAATCGGCTCTCGCTTGGACGAGCGATCCCGGCAACAAAGAATCGCCGATCACGTCAGACGTGCCGACGCCTGCGTTCCACGATGGGAACTTTTTCATCCTCGCCGGCAACGCGAAAGTCATCAGCTGCGTAACCCCGGACGGCAAAATCCTCGGCTCACAGCGGCTCGACGCGAAGATCAAATTCGAGGCTTCGCCGACGATCGCGGACGGCAAAATCTATCTCATGAGCCACTTGGGCGAGATTTACGTGCTTGAGGCCAACGAGGGGCTCAAAATCCTCCATCAAACCGAGATGGGCGAGAGCGGGAAGAACTTGAGCCGAGCTTCGGTTGCCGTTTCGCAGGGAAATCTGTTTATCCGGACCGACACGCATTTGTTCTGCGTCGGATCGTAACGCCGCAGGGCGAAGATGCCCGAAGCCAGCCTGAATCGGATTTCGATCAGGCGCTTCGGGCTCCAAACCGTTCAATACGCGAAAATCTCGCTCTCGCTGAAGAAGCGCTTCAGCTCAGCAGCTGCTGAGTCGGGGCCGTCGGAGGCGTGAACGACGTTGGTCTGCATGTCGACACCAAAGTCGCCGCGGATCGTGCCTGGATCGGCCTTGGTCGAATCGGTCGGGCCGAGAAGATCGCGGACTTTATTGATCACGTTCTCGCCTTCAACTGCGACGGCGATGACCGGGGTCTGCTGCATGAATTCGACGACATTCGGGAAGAACGGCTTGTCCGCGATATGCGAGTAGTGCTCAGCGAGCAACTCGTCGGTGAGGCTGATCATTTTGACGCCGCGGATCTTGAATCCCTCGGATTCGAGTCGTTTGAGAACGTCGCCGCAGTGGCCTTTCGATACGCAATCGGGCTTGAGGAGGATGAGTGTGGTTTCGGACATGGCGGTTAGAGTCGGTGAAATTGGTTTTGCTGAAATTCGGGCGGGAAAGTGGGGCGTTCTGCCCGAATTGCAAAGCGAAGTTGGTGTTGAGAAAAATTAAACAAAGACTTGATCCAGAGTAGGAGACGTTTATAATTTCCATAGATTTAATCATTTTAGCAGGGTCTCTCGAGGCGTTGTCGGGAAATAACTAGACTTGAGTCCTTGTTAAACACCGGGGAGGCGGCCGTTGGGGGCCGCCTCTCTCTCTTTTCAGGGTGGTCGAAGTGAGCAGCTGCTGATTGCGAATCGATTTTGCGCTTGATCCTTCCCCGTAGCCACGGTCTGTCGTTGTTCGAAACCTACAGAAACCATTTAAGGGGGAAAGAGAACATGAAATATTTGAATTTGGTGTCCGGGCCAGTGGCTCTTGCGATGACGTGCCTTTGCGGCTTGAACTCATGCGTTAGAGATTCTGAATTAAGCGCTTGGCGCGCGGAGTCCGCCACGAATACCGGCGAATTGTCGGCAGACCTTGAGCCTGTCGCCGCGACTGACCAGCAACCCGGTGAGACTGGCGAGGAACCGGAAACTCCGGTCGTCCCAGGGCCGGAACCGGAGCCGGAGCTTACGCAGTTGGAATCGATCGTGCCAGCGGTCGAGGTCGAGAGCAAAGACGGAAGCGTCACGCTCTGGTTAATCGATAAGCCGAGCGGCAAGCGGGTTCAGCGGCTGATGCGCCGAGCCTCATTGGGGATGGAGGCGAAATTCTCGGCGGATCAGAAATATATCGTCGTTTCCGATCAGGCGCTTTCTGATTTACAAACGGTCCACCTTTTTATCCGCGCAGGCGCGACCTCCTATCGCAAAGTAGACAGGGACGCGTTTACCGGCTTGCTCTGGGATCAATTCGCAGGAGAAAAGCTCGGTCCGCAATTTATGATAACGCGCTACGTGACCTCGTTTGAAGGCTGGGAAAATGGAGGCGCTTCGCTAAAACTGAAGCTCGCCGCACTCCCGCGCGAGGGGGAGTGGATCGAAAAAGAATACGCGGTTGAGTTGGCGGGTTTGTAACAATCGATCCAGCGATAGCTGAGCAATTGATCAGCTTCTATAGTCAGCCGCCGATCGCAATCATCCGGCGTTGCGGCTCGTAGTTTTCGCGAAAGTCGTGATCCTGAGGCTTGCGGTCGACGACATCGCGGAAAATCTGACACAAATCCTCGTCCGTTGTCGCCGGATCGCGAAGCGGCCCGCGGAGATCGAATTCGAGGTGGCTGCCGAGACAGGGCCGAAGCTTACCATCAGCGGTCAGGCGAAGTTTATCGCAGCTATCGCAGAAATGCAGGTTCGACATCGCATTGATGAAGCCAATCCGCTGATCGGAATTCGGAATTCGATAGTAAACGGCGGGACCATTTGTTCGGAATTCAGGCATCGGCTCCAATTCGCCATATCGGAATTCGATGATCTTCCGAGCCTCGCCAGCGGAGAGGAAATTATCCTCGGTCAGGACCTCACGAGTGCTAACCGGCATCATTTCGATGAAACGGAGGATGCACTCGTTTTCGCGCGCGAATTCGATCATATCCCAGAGTTCATGCTCGTTGCGGCCGCGCATCAGAACGGCATTGATTCGAATCCGCTGGAATCCGACATCGCGCGCGGCCTGGAGTCCGTCCTTGAATTGAGGGAGAAAATCGCGCCCGGTCGTTTTGGCGTAAAACTCGCGATCGAGCGTGTCGAGCGACAAGTTCAGCGCGGTCACGCCAGCGGCGATGAGCCCAGCAGCTGCTGATTCGGTGTCTTTGCCGAGGTGCCGGGCGAGCAGCGTCCCGTTTGTCGAGAGGCCGATGTTTTTGACCTGCTCCAGAGTCGCGATCTGGCCGATGAAGCCGATCACTCCCGGGCGGGTCAGCGGCTCGCCGCCGGTCACGCGGATTTTGGAAATTCCGAGGCTCACGCCAACGCGGATCACCCGCATGATTTCCTCATAACTCAAGACATCTTCGCGACCGAGCCACTCCTGCTCCTCGTCCGGCATGCAATAATTGCAGCGCTCGTTGCAACGGTCGGTAACCGAGACACGAAGATAAGAAATGCGATGTCCGAAATTGTCTTCCACGAGGGGGATCGATGGATAAAGGAGGTTTGGCGATTGTCAGCCTATTTTCGCGAAAAAGGGAGCGCCAGCAGGTGCCGGGCTCCCTCTTTTCATGAGAATCTGGAAAACCGGGATCAGTTCGCCGAAGCTTCGCCCGGAGTCTGAGAAGCGGTCAGCGCCGCCGGTGCGCTTCCGCGCTCGATCTCGACAAGGTCCGACAGAACAGACAACGCCTCGCGCTTCACTTCGCGAATTCCATGCGGAGGCTCGAGCGCCTTCTGCTCTTCGCTGTCCTCGGCGTCACCGGTGTTGGTCTGCATCCCGGTCCGCTCCTGATCGGTTAACTCGGAGACGAGCTTGAGCTCTTCAGCGTTCACTGTGTCCAGCGTGATGCTGTAACTTGTGAACAGGCCCTTTTCGCGCTCGCGAACGGCGGCGTAGCGAGCCTTGAGTTCCTCGAGCCGCTCATCAACGCGCTTTTCCTGCTCAGCCATCTTCTCCTCACGGACTGCGCGATTGATCGAAACGGTGTTCTCTTCCTTGCGCTCGCGATAGCGGGCTGTCTCGGCGTCGACCCACTTGAAATCCGGGTCTGCGGTCACGCGAGCATTTGAGCGCTCACGAAGTTGCTCAAACGGAAGCGGTTTGGATCTCCAAGCTTCGTAATTCTGGTTTTTGATTTCGTCGTAAGGCAGCGGATTCTTCAGCGCAGCCTCACCGAGCTCCATCGCATCCGTAATCGAAGGCAAAAGCAAGTCTGGAATGACTCCGCGACGCTGAGTCGAACCACCGGCGATGCGATAGAATTTCTGGATCGTGAGCTTCAACGCGCCGGTCTGAACCGCCGGCTGGCGAAGCAGCAAACCGTTTCCGCCGCTCGTGACCGGCACCAGCTGCTGAACCGTGCCCTTTCCGAAAGTCGAGCGTTCACCGAGAATCACGGCCCGGCCGTAATCCTGAAGCGCGGCGGCGAGAATTTCGCTGGCCGAGGCGCTACCTTTACTCGTCAGCACGACAAGCGGGCCGTCGTAGACCGGGCGCGCCGTTTTCGAGGCTTTAAAAGTGCGCTGACCGCGGCTGTCGACCGCTTGAACAACCGGACCTCGCGGAATGAACAAACCGGTCAAATTCACGGCTTCTTCGAGCGATCCGCCACCGTTCTGGCGGAGATCGACGATCAAACCCTGGATGTTTTCCTTCATCAACCGCCTCAGCAGCTGCTCAACATCCCGAGTCACGCTCGTTTCGCCCCGACGCATGTCGCTGTAAAACGAGGGAAGGTCGATCCAGCCGAGAAGCATCTTTTCACCCGCTGCATCGCGCGTTTCGATTAGCTCGGCCCGAGCGAGACTTTCCTTGAGGTCGACTTTTTCGCGTTTGATGAAAATCGTCTTGGTTTCAGCGCCGTCGCTTCCAGCCGGGATCAATTTCAGCCGGACGATCGTGTCTTTGTCGCCGCGAATCAGATCGACCACCTTCTGCAAATTCATGTAGGTGATGTCGGTCGAATCGCCACTCTGACCCTGCCCAACGGCAATGATCCGGTCGCCGACCTTCAACTCACCCGCCCGATAGGCCGGACCGCCAACAACGAGGCCCCGGATTTCCGCGTAACCCGCATCCGTCATGCTGAGGAGCGCTCCGATCCCCTGAAGTTGCTTCTCCATGGCGATCATGAAGTTGTTGTACTCCGACTGAGTCATGTAGTCAGAATGCGGATCGTAGGCATGGGAGAGGGACTTGAGGAAGAAGCCGGAAACCGCTTCAACGTCGTTGTCTTTCAAAGAATCGAGAATCCGCTGGTAGCGCTTGAGAACGATTTCGCGCGGGTCGTCGAGTTTTTCCGGCTCACCGTCTTCGGCCTCCGGCTTAGCATCCGGATCGGCGGCCCGCTCTTCACGTGCCTTGATCACGGCTTCCTGGCGGAGGACCTCCTGAAGAACCTCGCCTTCAATCATGTTTCGCCAGATCTGATCCGACGCAGCCGCTGTTGCCGGCCATGGGAGTTCTTTCCGACTCAGCTGAACGGAGCGGTCGGAATCGAAAGTGAATTCCGTATCGCTAGTCAGCAGCTGCTCAATTTTTTTGACCCGCTCGTTGACCCGTTGCTCGTAAATTCCGTAAATCTCGTGAGCTGGCGCGATGTCCTGAAGCAAAAGCCGGTCATCGAGCGTCGTCTGATACAGCTGCGTGAAGCGATTGACGTCGGACTCGAGAAAATAGAGTCGCCCGATATCGAGAAAGTCGAGATAGTTTTCCAGCAGCTGCCGGGAGATTTTGTCATCGATCGGATGATCGTTGAAATGCTCATTTTCGAGCAAACTGGCGACGCGGAGCGCCACCTGGCCGTAATCGACCGCAGAAGCGGGCTGGGCCGCGAAAGATAGTGAGAAGAGCGCTAAAACTGCACTCAGCCGCTGGATTCCAGATTTCATCGCCATAGGTTTTTCGGTTTTTCTTGAGGGGATTCGTCGTTGTTTGATCACGAATCGGACTAACGCGTGTGGATGACGCTACCGATCCGTTACCACAGTTCGACGCGATTCGCAGCGAAAAAATCGCATTTGAATTCCTCAAAAGCAACGGGAGTTTCCGCCCTTTCATTTCAGAACATGTTCGATCTCGACAGCCAGACCGGCGGTTTTACCGCGACCCACAGTTATTTGATCCGTTCGAGCTCCGGCGCGATCCTTTTCGACGCTTCAAAAGGAGCCGCCGACTGGCTTGACGCGAGCCAAACCAAAGTCGACGCGCTCGTGCTCACCCATCAACATTTCGATCACGTGATCAACGCGGCCGCGATCCGCGAACGGCACAAATGCCCGATTTTTGCGTTCGCGCCCATGGCCGAGGACCTGACGCTGGTCGCCTTGCTCAACGGGATGGGTTTGCCGGTCGAAGTTCCAGATTTCGAAGTCGATGAGGTCCTCGAAGGCCGCGATCGCCTGGAGCTGGCGGGTCTCGAATTCGAAATTCTGCACGTGCCGGGTCACTCGCCCGACAGCCTGTGTTTTCGCCCGACCTGTGAATCGAATAACGAACAAAAAATCCTCATCGCAGGCGATACGCTTTTTCAGCGCGGCATCGGGCGGACGGATTTTCCTCACAGCGTTCCTGAGCAGCTGCTGGCCGCGATTCAGGAAAAACTCTATGCGCTGCCGCCGGAAACCGTGGTTTATCCCGGTCACGGTCCGTGGACCACGATAGGCGAGGAGCAGGCGGAAAATCCGTTCGTTTAACGATCGGGCTGCCGCTCAACCGCGCCGGAAACCACTCGGTACTCCAGATCTGGCGCGAGCCGTTCGTCTAGCCAATCGAGGTGAGTCGTCGTGATCAATTTTTGCGCGTCACCTGGCAGCGCCGACATCAGCGCGTTCCGGCGAGTCGGATCGAGCTCGCCAAAAATGTCGTCGAGCAGCAAAAGCGGCCAGGAATCCGCTCGCTCGTGGAAAAGCCGCGCCTGACCAATTTTCAGCGCCAGCGCCACCGTTCGTTGCTGACCTTCTGAGGCAAACTGACCGGCCGGCATTCCATTCAAGCTCAGCAAAAGGTCATCGCGATGCGGCCCGCGAATCGTTGAGCGGCGTTTCGATTCTTCCTCGCGAAGCTCAGCCAAAACTTCGACCAGTCGGTCGCCATCGCCCGATTTATAGGTCAATGTCAGGGCCTCGCGAGCCCCGCTGACTTCCCGCTGAACCTCAGCCGAAAATGGATCGAGGCTCATGACCAATTCAGCTCGGCAAGACGTCAGCACCGCGCCGTGCTCAGCCAGAACTTTCGTGTAAGCGTCGATCTGCGCCCAGTTCGGTCGGGCATCCCGTTTCAGGAGAAAATTTCGGCTGCGCAAAGCGCGCTCGTAGGCCCGCAACGCCGGTCGATAGCCAGGAAACAGCTGCGTTCCCATGAAATCCAGATACCGCCTCCGTCCATCCCCTCCGCCGCGAATCAAATCCAGATCGTCGTTCGCCATCCAGACGACTCGGCCGCTGTGCTCCAGATAATCGCCGCTCCGCCGCATCGCCGTTCCGTCGACCGATAATTTTCGGTTCGCCTGCTTGTAGCCGACCAGCAGCTGCTGATCACGAAATTCTGAGCTGACCGCGAACTCGCTTTTCTCGAATTGAATCACCTCGCCTAGCGATGAAGTCCGCGGAGACTGCAACCGCATCGCGATGCAGACCGCTTCGAGGATCGAAGTCTTGCCCTGAGCGTTTGAGCCAACAAAAATCGTCACTCCCTCGCCAAATTCGCACTGGACGGTGTCGAAGCAGCGGAGTTGACGGGCTTTCAGCGAGGTGAGCATGAATCAGCCGTCTTTTTCCTGACATTCCCACCAAACGCAACTCCAAACGAAAGAAGGCCGCACGATTGGCGGCCTTCTTAAAATACTGTCTTTTTGAAACTCGGGAGTTTACCAAACGCGCTCGATCACGCGGGTGACGAGGCCTTTCTCGCCTTTCGCATCACGCGACTTCATCACAGGCAAAGAAAGCAGCTTGCGGCCGGTATTCGGATCCTCGGTCACTTCCGGCGCAGGCGGCTGGTCGTCAGCAGCTGCTGGAGCTGGTGCAGGCGCGGCAGGCGGCGGAGTTCCGTCTTCGACACCCGCGATCTCATCGGTAAGCAGATCAAATTCCGGCGGAACGCGATCATCATTCGCTGCAACCGGAGCGAGCGGAGTCGAAGGAGCTGGAGCGGGCTCAGCAACTGGAGCTGGAGCAGGTTCCGGAGCTGGCGGCGGCGGAACGGCTTCCTTTTTGCGGCCCAGGAACGGAACCGAAAACTTCGGCAAACGCGGTTTGGGCATTTTGTCAGGAACCGCTTCGGCCACTTTCTGACCTGCACCACGAACCACATCGCCAGCGGCGGTTGCAGCTCCGGAGAGGAGCGCACCATCGGCGTTTGCCTCGGGTTCAGCGCCAGCCGCCGCGTAGGTGACTGCGTTAACCTCGACCCGAGCAACCGGCACGTCGTTCGTGTCGACCGTCGTGCCCGCGACGTAATCGAGGTGCTCGAGTCCGCGGATCACGTTCGCAAAAACCGTGTATTTTCCGTCCAGCTGCGTTTGATCGGCCAGAACAATGAAAAATTGGCTACCGCTCGATGCGCTTCCGTCCGGCAACTTCGCCATCGCGACAGCACCTCGGGTATGCTTGAGTTTGATCTCGGACGGAACGCTGTGATCCGGTCCGCCGGTGCCCCAAAGGTGCTTCTGCGACTCGTCGCGAGTGTAGGGATCGCCCAACTGGATCACGTAGTTCGGGATCGCGCGGTGGACGGCAAGACCGTTATAAAATCCGCTTTTGGCGAGCTTCTCGAAGTTGGCGACCGTTTGAGGCGCGACCTGATCTTCGAGTTCGATGACCACGCGGCGGATCTGGCCGTTAACGACGAGGTCGAGCGCCGCTGTCGGCTTACCAGTTGGCTGAGATTCTTCCTGGGCGAATGCCGGGCCGGAAGCCAGCAGCAGGGCCGCGCAGAAAAATGAGGAACGCAATTTCATATTGTTGAGTGAGTTTCAATCGTTGGGTTGCGACTCAGATACCGGAAAAATCCCGAATTTCCAAGAAAGAGACGCTATTATTTTCCGTATCGCGCGTACCCAGCCGAGTTCCCTCCGCCAGATGCTGTCGCCGAACGTAACCGAGCGCGATCCAACGGCCGAGAATCGCGCTGAAAATCGTACTGGTCAGCTGACCCACAGATTTCTCGACTCCGTCCGCGTAAAGCAGCTCACCGGGCTCGATCGCCGGAGTTTTTCCCTCGTCCACCGCGGCGAGCGTGACCAATTCGCGATTGACCTGGCCGACACTTTTGATTCGCGAGATCGTTTCCTGGCCGACGTAGCAGCCCTTCTGGAAATCGATCGCGCGATCCTGGAGCCTCGCCTCTTGCGGTAAAACTACGTTGCTCAGCTCCGCACCCCACTGCGCGACGCCGTTAGCGATCCGCAGCTCCTCAAGCCGTTCAGGCGTCACCGCTCTGGTGCTGAGTTTCTCGATCAACCCGGTTCCGGCAGGAGCGAGAACGTCCGCAGCTTCGATCCCGAATCGATTGACCGCGCGACTCCAAGCACCCTCGATCGCCGGTGGGTTTCCTAACAAATGCACCAGCTCGAAATCGTCCGTCGCGTCCGTCAACTCGCAGTCATCGGCGATGATGTAGCGATCCAGACGCGCCAGCAGCTGCTCGCGAAGCTCCGCGGGGCCGTCGATCAAAAACGCGTCGCCCTCCGGCATAACCGAGATAAAAATATCCGCCTCCATCTTGCCCTTCGCGGTCGTGACGCAGGCATAAATCGCCGACTCGACGGTCGCCTTTTCAACCTGGTTCGAAACCTGGCCGTTGAGGTAGCGAACGCGGTCGCCGCCGCTGAGCCTGAGTTTTGTGCGGTCTGAAAGATCGATGTGGTCGGCCATGTCCGTTGAGTTTCTCGCTGACTGAAAGGCCCCACCTGTGGTATGTCAGGGGCATGACCGCAACGCAATCTCGGCGCCAATTTCTGGCTCTTTCCGCGGCAGCAGCTGCTGGAGCGTCTCTTTCACCCCGCGCTGGAATCGCCGCCCCCATGCCGGACGTCGACCTCGGCGAGCGGCCCGAACAAGACCGATCTGTGACGGTCGCCAATCCCTACGGCCGCGTCCCGGTGTCGTTCATCATCGATGATTCTTCGCTCCTCGTGAACCTCGGCCATTTCTGCATGCCGCAGTTTGCCGAGGCCTGGGGAAAATCGAAAGGCGACCGCTACGATAAGCCTTGGAAAACCTGGCCGCGGGAGATTCCAGATTCGTTCGTGCGCGAATTTGGCGAATTTTGCCGCGAGCAGGGAGTGAAGGGAAAATACTCGATCGTCCCCTACCCCGCCTGCGTCGGTTGGCTGGACAAAACGCTGCCAGGTTGGAGTCACGGCGAGCTGCGGGCGAGTTTGAAGCTGGTCCAGGATCTGATGCTTCCAGACTGGGATATTCATCCCGAAATGATCAGCCACACTCGAGTTCTCGACATCAAAACGGGTCGGCCCCTGCCTCGCAAAGACGACGGCGGCTACTGGATGGAGAACGGCGGCAGGTGCGCTGGAAGGAGTCAGGACGAAATTTCGAACTACATCGCCTACTCGCTTCAGCTGATCAAAAATCTTGATCTACCCTGCGAAGGCTTCACGACGCCTGGCGGATTTGGCAGTCCAGCGAAAGAATTTCTCAGCAAAGGCGGGCTGCAGGCGATCCGAAGTGTCCTCGGGGCAGAGATTCCGCACTACTTCAAATACGTCGTCACGAACATCAAAGACAGCACGCAGCCTCAAGTTGAAGCGGCAAACGGGATCGGCGGCGATGCTGCGGAGTGCATCGTGAACATCCCGTCCTGCACCGGCGACTATCTTGGAAGCTGGGACGGCGCCTCACCGAATCCGACTGACGAAACGGTCGAAGCCCACGTCTCAGCGGATTTCAAAAGCGGACGGCTGGTTGACGTCATCGAAAAGGGCGAGCCGGCCTGTTTTCTGACGCATTGGCCAGGAATGTACGCCAACGGAACCGGTATCGCGTTCCGAACATTCAAGGAAACCGTCAAGCGGCTCAATGCCGGTTTCAGCGATCGGATCCGCTGGATGAAACTCACCGAAATCGCTCGGTACTGGGCGGCGAAAGAGTTGACCCAGATCAAGCTTGTCGACAAAAAGCAGATCGAGCTAAAAGCGCCGTTCGCAGCTGACGGCTTCACGTTGATCGCCCCATCCTGGACGCCGCCGATCGTGAAGCACGATGGCGTGATCACAGAATTGAAAGAAGTCGATTCTCCGGATCGGCTTCAAGCCGGAACCTGGGCCTGGTCGAGCAACGACGGCGATGGCGTGAAGCACATCTGCTTCGACCTGAAAAAGGGCGAATCTACGATTTCTTAACTATGACCACCCAGCAGCTGCTGGCGCATCTTCAGGTTGGAATCTAAGATCCACTCCGCTTCCGTTTCCTCTAAGTCATGATCAGATTCCTCATCTCCATTTTTGCCCTATCTGCCGCTGTTTCGTCATGCACGGCACACCACGACGATTCCAACACCAGTCTAAAGCGCGAGCATGGCTGGGTGCTCACCAAATTCACCAGCAAAGGTGCCGATGTGCCGATTATCGAATTGGATGGCAACGGCCCCATTGCGCTGACTCTTATGATTAAAGGGAACGCCGTCTCCGCTAACGGCGGGATTAACCAAATGTCAGGGAAGGCAAAGATCGGTCGAGATGGGCAGATTCGGATTTCGGATTCCAGCACCACGGAAATTCGAGGGCCTTTGAATCTGATGAAACAGGAGGAAAATTACCTCTTTGGTCTCACAAAAATGACGGAAATCGAAGTCCGGGGCGATTTGCTGATCCTGTCGGATGGCTCGGCGAAGAACCAGATGCAATTCAAAGCATACGTGCCGCCCGGCCCTGAACCGCTGATTGGAACGACTTGGGTTTACAGCGGATTCGAGGAAGAGATAAAAGGAGGCTCATCTTTCGCCCCAGACCATGGTGATCCGTCCCCAAATCTGACTTTCAGTGAGGACGGCAAAGTGACGGGCTACGGCGGTGTGAATCGCTTTTTCGGCGCCTACGAAGCCAATCTTGAGAATGGAAAAGTTGAAATCGGCGCGCTCGCATCCACGAAAAAAGGCGGGTCAAATAGGGCAATGAAAGACGAGAAGGAACTGCTCCAAAGGTTGCAAGCTGCGACCGGATTTTCGATCAACGGAGTCGAGCTACGCCTCACTAAAGGAAAAACGGCGCTGATTTTCGAAGCAGCGGAGTAGACCAGCAGCTGCTGGAGGTCTCGCAACGCTGATGGCGGTGAAAAGGTCGTGTCCACCGCCGACCGAGTTTGAATTGCACAGCCGGGCGGCGATTGGACCGCGTTGGTTCGCTAATCGCGTAGACTGCACATCCGTTCCAATCGCTGTAGCGCATCGGCGCGACGCTCGCCGATGCTATCGCGGTTGGTATGGAGGATCCACCCGACGAGTGGCTGGAGCGATTCAAGAATTGGAAGTTTTGAAAAATTTCACGGAAACACTACATTATTACATAAAATTAATATTTAACAATTGAAACACTTCCTTATTGACTGGGAAAAGCCTAGGCCTATTCTCGCCTTGACACCTCTGAATTGGCCTCTATTTTCCGCGCCTTCAAACTCTGGGTGTTAAATCCCAAATCGAACTGACCAATGGACATCGAAGAAATCATCGTAGGGGCCGACCAAAAAGCCGAGGAAATCATTGCGAATCATGAACCGATTCGCGACGAACTCAATCGCGGTCGACCGAATTCTTCGGATACGAGCAGTGCCGACGGCGCATTGCGCGCTCTTGATCGACTCCTGAAAATAGACGAACAGTTGAGTGATAGTGCTGCCACCGCCTAAGCTGAATTTAAAATTCGCAAGAAGCGATGGCCGAACCCGATAACGATCACATTGCGGCTATCCGCAAACGGCGGACCAAGTTCCTGACTGGTGCACTTATGCGGCTCCAGTTGTCCTACCCAGAGTTACGTGACAACGCCGTGATGCCGGATGGCCTTGTAACAGCGACAGTCGAGCACTAGCTTGGCGACTATCAAGCGCTGGTTGGTCGCTACAAAATCGAGGAGAAAATTCAACGGCACAAAATCGCGGGGTTGCTCTCCGCCGCTATCATCAAAGTTCGACCGATTCAACTTCGCGACTACAGTTCGCCAGGTGCTCGAGTTTCTAGGGACAACGAATTTTTTGCAGCTTGGGCAGGGCTCGCAATTTGTGCTGAGCTGGCCGACGACGATCGACTTTGGAAGCTGAAAAATCTTCCAAATTACTCAAATTGGTTCGAAGATTTAATCTATTTCATGGTTCGCCGCCACGACGCATCCGAAGCCCTAATCCTAGCGTTCGAAACGCTCAGCCTTAGCTGGTTCCCAGAGAACTTCAAGAAGTCGGACGATTGATTTTTGGTGAAGCGCCGGGATGCGATCGGCGCCGCTAACCTCGATGGCTGTGCCCCATCCTACGGCGAAGATCGCGGATTGAAGTGAAGTCGAGCCTGATGGTTGATTTCCAAAGACACCTAACCTGCTGCCGATTCTCTTCTCAGCCACCGTCCTCCTTTTGTTGCCGATCCGAAACCAGCAACTAAACGGAGTCATCCTCATTGTCGCAGCCACCGAAGATGTAGGGCTTGGCGTCATCGTTCTCGTTTCCTAGCGCAATAAATGTTTTTGAGACCTCTGGGTACTTGATCTTTGGTGGCTGCTCTTTCCCTTGGTCACGTCGATGTACCCACCAGCGCAACGGTAATCCCGAAGCAGCTGTTGAATCTTGTGGTGCATCGCGGCCTATTTTTTCGCCTTCGGATCAACCGCAGCCAACTCCGCGTCGATTAACCCACGCGTCTTCGTGCGGAGGTCTTCGACGGAGACCTCGCCTTTGTCGACCTTCGCCAAGGAGGTTCTTCTGTGCCAGGTAGTCGAGATTGACGATTCCGGCGCGGCTTTGGAGCATGCGCCAGCATTTGCGGCGTTCGACGGCGAAGAGGACCATTTGGCGGCTGACGGTTAGCCATGTCATCTTGCCGTTGATCTCGGCTTTGATGTAGACTTGGAAGTCGGGGACGAAGGAGCGGTGCTCGGGGTCGAAGACGCGGCGGTAGATGACGTCGTCTTGATTCAGGCGGATGAGCATGTCGTCGAAGTGGATGAGATCGGCGGCTTCTTCTTCTTTGAGGTGCTTGCGGAAGCGAGCCTCGGTCGTGGCCCAGTGGGCGACGTTGGAGTATTTGGTCTTATCGCTATACGCAGCGCACCAGTCGGGTTTGATGCTGGAGGTTGCCTTTCAGATCGTAACACTCCGTGGCCAACTAGATCGTAACACTCCGTGGCCAACTCGCCTTTGCGCGGCGGCTGGAAGCCACCACTACAGAGCTCGCCACCGCTTCAAACCGCTGGGCAACAGACCCTTCCAGCTTCCAGCCCCATCCAATCAGGCGGCGGTGCCGGGTTTCTCGGAGGGGCCCGGTTTTCGAGCCTAAAACATGAGGTAATCCAGCGGCTTCTCGCCTTTCTCCAATTTGCGGACTTTGATCACGGCGTTTGGCCGGTCGTCCTCAATCGGGTAGTGCACGATCCCGCTGATTTTCACCCAGCTCATCTCGCGATAGTCTCCGTTCTCGAGATCAGGCATCTCGAAATCGCCGTCGAATTCGATCGGAATCGAAACGCGCTGCGCATCGGCGGCGCAGCAGGTGACCATGAAGCGAAAAACACGAAGCCGATTTCCATCCGGGTTTTTATCGTCTTCTTCAAGAATGATCTGTCCGAGGGATTCCACGGCTTGTCCGTCCAGGACGCGCTGCAGCTCGGCATCGCCGTTGGTGAAAAATAGCTGATCGACTTCGAGCATGAGATTTCCGTCATCGCTGGTGTCGACGACCTTTTTGAGATCATCCAGAGTGTACTCCCACTCGCTGGCGGTTTTCGGAGGTGTGTCTTGAGTTTCTGGCTGGCCCGATGTCGCGTCGGATCCGGCGACGGAATCCGTTGGCGTCGAGCCGCCGATCGATTGCGGATCCGGATTGGGCGTGTCCGTTTCGCCCGGAGATCCGGCCTGGGCGCGCATTTCGTCAAATGCCTCGAAGCCTACGCTTCCTGCCGCAGCCTCGGCTTTGTTTTTCGCAGTCGCGGCGCTCACGTATTCGTCTCCTGAGTATTTTGCGGCGACAAGCAGCGGACCGATCATCAGGACGAACGTCACGACGTTCCCGACATATGAATTGTCGTCGTGATCGTGATCGTGGTCATGGTCGTCGTGGCTATGATCATGAGTAGCGTGGTCGTGATCATGCCCGTCGCCGTGATCGTGACCGCAGCAGCTGCTGGCTTTTTTGGAGAACAGCCGGGTCATGTTGAAGAGGGCGACAACGGCTAGACCGAGTCCGCCGATGAGCGCCATGACCCGAAATCGTTCGTCGAGGTAATGGACGATGCGGCCACTGGCGTAAAAGTAGATCAGCACGGTGCTCCAGATGAGGAGGGCGGTGATCGCGAGACTGAGGTTGATTTTGTCTCTCATAAGGGTCTTTCGATTGGAGTTCTAGGCAGTCCAGAGGACGCAGAATACGCCGGTCACAATAAACAATGCGGCGGCGAGAATCAAGATGAAGCGCATCTTGAAGATGCTGGAGTACATAAAGAGAAGTTTGACGTCGAACATCGGTCCGAAGATGAGAAAGGCGAGACGGGGCCCTGCCATGATCGCTCTCGGCCAGGACGCGGCGACGAGGGCGTCCGATGTGCTGCAAAGCGAAAGGACGAAGGCCAGTCCCATCAGCGCGGGTGCGGCGAGCCAGTCGTTGCCCGCCCAGGAAACGATCCAGTTTTGATCGACGAGGACGTTGAACATCGCGGTCAGCGCGACGCCGACGACGAAGTAGATTGAGACGTCGCGGAAATCCCGCTGGGCGACGTTCATGGCGTGGATCAGTTTTGCGCCCTGGGAGCTGCCACCGTGATCGTGAGCATGGTCGTGGTCGTCTGGCGGCGTGGATGGATTTTGGTCACCCGCTTCCGCTTTGTGTGAATTGCCGTGATCGTGGTCGTGCTCATGATCGTGGTCATGCGCATGATGATCGTGGTCATGCGCATGATGATCGTGGCTGTGATCGTGATGATCGTGGCTGTGATCGTGATCGTGCTTCTTCTCTTTGGGGGGCGGGACACCGGCCAGGACCTTGCCGCGGAGGATCGATCCGACCGGGATCTTCAAAATGACGAAGCCGACGAGTACCGTGATCATGTAGGCAATCGAAACTCGCGAAATCGCCATGTACCACGGATCCGGCTTGAAAATTCGCGGCTCATCCGGCTGAGCTACGGTCGTTCCATCCGCCGTCAGTTTCAGTTCCATTTTCGGCGGTGCCGCTGGTTCCTCGATGCCGCCTTTACTCTGAAACGCAGCCCAGGTGCTGAAAAACACCACGGGATTGATGATCGGCGCCGCCAGCATGTAGGTGATCGCGCAGGCGAGTGGCAGGCCTTTTTTCACGAGACGCCGGATCACAGGCACGATCGCGCATTCGCAAACCGGAAAAATCGCACCGAGCATCCCGGAAAGCAGCACGGCAGCGTACTTGTTTTTCGGCAGCCACTTGTCGATCAAGCCAGGCGGCAGGTAGGCGTCGATGAAGCCGGAAATCAGCGTGCCGATGAATATAAAAAAGGCGCCTTCGAGGACGATGCTCAAAAACGCGTAGCAGACGTCCATGAACTGTTTGAACTGCTCGGACTGTTGAAGGACTTCTTCTGGAGACATAATCGGGGCCAACCCTGGCGTGTGGCTTTGGAAAATGCAACCCACTCGGGCTCATCGCTTGCGCCAGCAGCTGCTGACGCTAACATCGGCCAATCATGATGATCCATAGCGTGTATTTCTGGCTGATCGACGGCCTGACCGATGAACAGAAGGCCAAGTTCGAAGGCGGCCTGCGGAAACTTTTCGAAATCGAATCGGTCGCCAGCGGCAGGTTCGGAACTCCGGCCGGGACGCCAGCTCGCGAGGGCGTAACGCATAACGATTTCGACTTTGCGCTCTTTCTCGAATTCACGAGCGTGGAAAATCACAACACCTATCAGGACTGTGCCGAGCACCACGTGTTCGTCGACAATTTCAAGGCCTGGTTCAAATCTGTTAACGTTCACGACACCAAATTTTCATCATGAATGGCGAAATCCGAAATCCACAAGGCGAACGCCTCGACTACGCTTTCCACGTGGCAGGCGACGAGGCTGACCGCATCCTGATCATCGGCCACGGCGTGACCGGAACGAAAGACCGGCCTTGGGCGGAGGCCCTCGCGAACGCAGTTTCGGCGACCGGAATTCCTGCGCTGCGATTTTCGTTCGCGGGCAACGGCGACAGCGAAGGGACATTCGCCGACTGCACGATTTCCAAGGAAGTCGCGGACCTCGGAGCGGTGATCGACGCGGCAGCAGCAGCTGGTTTCAGCGAAATCACGTTCGCGGGTCACAGCATGGGCGGCGCCGTCGGCGTTCTGCGCGCATCGAGCGATTCGCGGATCTCGCGGCTGATTTCGCTGGCTGGCATGGTCCACACCAAGCGGTTCACCGTGGAAGAATTTGGCGAGGAGACGCCGGACTCAGGTTTGATGTGGGAAGACGAGGACTGCCCGCTTTCCAGCGCCTACGTTAACGACCTGACTGCGATTGACAGCGTGATCGGCAAGGCCGCCGCGATCAAAATTCCCTGGTTGCTCGTCCACGGCGATGAGGACGACGTCGTTCCGATCGGCGAGAGCCGCGAGATTTTCGAGCAAGCAAGCGAGCCGAAGAAACTCGTCGAGTTGCCAGGCGTGAATCACGTTTTTGCCGACGCCGGATGCGAGCCGATGGTCAACGCGGTTACCAGCTGGATCAGCGGCGGCCGTCAAAACTAGAAAGCCCAGATGCCGGCATTCTTCAGGAGCGAAGTCTTCAAGATCTGCCTTTACGTCCTCGGCGCGTTTTTTGTTGGCGCGCTCCTTGCCCCGGCGCTTTTCGATCTGACGAAGTGGCTCGCTGGGTCTGGAATGCTGAGCGGCTCGCTCCAGGCTGAGTTTGAGCGAGCGGAGTTCAGCCGGGTTTTCAATCGAGCAATGCTGCTCGGCGCGGTTCTTGGAATTTGGCCGCTGATCAAGTCGATCGGCCTGAAGCCGCGCGAATTTCTGCAGCTGGATCCGAATCCGCGGCGCTGGTCGCATCTTGGGCTTAGCTTCATCGCCGGTGCGGGCGGGTTGCTTCTGTTAGGCTGGATTCTGGTTGTGTCAGGCGTCGTCGCCGCTGGAAATCAGGTGACCCCGATCAAGACGATCCAGGCTAAGCTCGGTAAAACGCTCGTGATCGACGCCGATGCGCTCGCGATCAAAAAACCAGAGAAGCTCGACCCGGAAACCCGGCTGCACCTGGCTCGAACCGACGGCACTGACTTTCAAATCGTCTCGACCGGGGCATCGGTAAACGACTTCAGTCTTCAGCAGCTGCTGGACGGCGAAATCCAGGTTGTGAACGTCGACAACCCGGAAAAGCCAAAAGTCAGTCTGGTCTATTTTAAGGACTTCAGTCTCGCTACCCTGCTCTTCGCCGCCCTGCTTGCGGGAATTTGTGTGGCTTTGTTAGAGGAATTTTTCTTTCGCGGCTGCATGATCGGTCTGGCCCTTCGGACGAACAAAAAATGGGCGGCGCTGGCGATCGTCTCGACGATTTTCGCCGCGGTTCACTTCCTCGAACCGCCCGCAGATCTGGCGTCACCCGAGACGGTTTTCTGGTGGACCGGGTTTTGGCATGTCGGCCAGGTTTTCTCCAAATTCGCCGACCCGACGCTTCTCGCCGCCGAATTCACGCTGCTTTTCGTCGTTGGCTGGGTGCTCGGCTGGGTCAGGCTGAGGACCAATTCTCTCTGGCTTGGAATCGGGCTGCATGCCGGCTGGGTCTTCGGAATCAAGTTTTTCAGCGGCCTGACGCGGCGTGCAATCCCGGCGGAGGAGACGATGCCCTGGGTCGGTCCGAGTTTGCGGAGCGGCTTGGCGAGCATGTCGGTTTTGCTGATCACGGGCGGGCTCGTCTGGATTTTTCTGAAACTAACATGGCCACAAAAAGCCACCGGCGCAGTCGCCTCGTCCGATGCTTGAAGGACTGAAAAATTCGACTCTGCGCGCTTTCGGCCTTGTCTTCCCGCGGCTCTGTCCCGGTTGCGAGCGGCCGCTTTCGCCTGAGAGCGAATTTCCTGTTTGCGAGCCGTGTCAGGAGCGAATTTACCCGCTTGAAGCTCCGTTCTGCCAGGTTTGCTGTGAGAAATTCCACGGCGAACTCGGCGATTCCTTCACCTGCTTCACCTGCAAAAATCAGAAGCCGGCGTTCGATTTCGCCCGCACGGGATTTCATGCATTTGACCTCATTCGCGAACTCGTTCACGAATTCAAGTACTCGCGTCAGATGCAACTCGGCCCGCTCCTGGCGACATTGTTAGGGCGGGCTTTGGAAGATCGTCGATTCGCGAACGGCGACTGGGTGCTCGTGCCGGTTCCGCTTCACCCGGCGAGAAAACGAGAACGCCAATTTAATCAGGCCGAAGAGCTCTGCCGACTGCTTTGCAAAACGCGCGAACTCAAAATGGTCAACGCTTTGAGGCGAATTCGATACACCGGATCGCAGGCGCAACTCGAACAACATGAACGGCTAACGAACTTGAAGGGAGCCTTCGCGATGAGCCGCTCCAAACGGAAGCGAGACAGCGTTTCGAACGCAAACGTCATTTTGGTAGATGATATTTTGACCACCGGATCAACTGCGCATGAATGCGCAAAAGTCTTGAAAGAGTTCGGCAACTCCCCCAAAGTTGCCGTCATCACGATAGCGCGAGCGGGGCATCCGCCCCGTGGATAGGACGAAGGATAATCCAGATCAGTGGCAGCTGCTGCTGGCTCAACCGCACGTTAACCATGGCAATATTTCAAAAACGATCCGTAAAAAGTTTTGGTGGAGAAAAGAAGCAGGACATGCCCGAGGGCCTCTGGCGAAAGTGCCCTGGCTGCGGCGCGATGCTCCACCAGATTGAGCAGGAAGAGAACCTGAACGTCTGTCCGAAATGCAGTCATCACTTCACGATGACGGCGATGGACCGAATCGGTTGCACAGTCGATGACGGTAGCTTCGAGGAGATCGATGCGAATCTCGAGACGGTCGATCCGCTGGGATTTCTCGATTACTCGAACAAGATCAAGGCATATCAAGAACGGACAGGCCTGAAGGACGCGATCATCACTGGAAAAGCCAAGATCGATGGCATGCCGATTACGATCGGCGTGATGGATTTTCGATTCCTCGGTGCCAGCATGGGCTCGGTCGTCGGCGAGAAAATCACCCGAGCGATCGAGTTGGCGACGAAGGAACGCATTCCCGTGATTCTCTTCAGCGCTTCCGGCGGTGCCCGCATGCATGAGGGAATTCTCAGCCTGATGCAGATGAGCAAGACTTGCGCGGCTCTCGCGCGACATCATCAAAAGGGCCTGGCCTACATTTCCGTCCTAACGCATCCCACAACTGGCGGCGTGACGGCGAGCTTCTCTACGGTCGGCGACATCATCATCGCCGAGCCGAAATGCATGATCGGATTCGCCGGTCCACGCGTCGTCAAAGAAACGACTCACCAGAATCTCCCTCCCGGATTTCAGACTGCGGAATTCATGATGGAGCACGGTCTGATCGACATGATCGTGGAGCGAAAGGACATGCGCAATCGGTTGGCCGAGTTGTTAGGCTACGTCCAATCGAAAGTGGCGCGGGTTGCTTCTTAGAAAACGTCAGTGAGCAACTCAGCCGCTCTTGATTGGCTTTTCGGCACCGAGAAAATCGGGGTCAGACTCGGCTTGGAAAACTCACGACGGCTTTTCAAAGCAGCTGGGATCGAGACGGGCGACGCGACGGTTTTCCACGCCGCGGGCACGAACGGCAAAGGCTCGACCTGCGCTTTTATCGAGTCGATTTGCCGAGGGCTCGGAAAGAAAACCGGACTTTACACCTCGCCTCATCTCGTTTCGTTTAACGAGCGTATTCGGATCAATTTCGAGCCGGTTGATCAGCAGCTGCTGGACGAGGAGATTCTGCGTTTGCGTGAAATCGTGTCTGGCTGGGATCCTCACCCGACCTACTTTGAGTTAACGACCGCGCTGGCAGTTCGAGTTTTCGTCAATGCTGGAGTCGACACGATCATCCTCGAAACGGGGCTGGGCGGTCGGCTTGATTCGACGAATATCGTCGATTCCGATGTGGCCGTGATCACGCAGATCGCGCTCGATCACGAGCAATTTCTTGGAGACACGATTAGGGCGATCGCCTCAGAAAAAGCCGGGATTATCGGCCCGAGACAAAAGGTCGTTACCGGAAATCAGGCTCCGGAAGTCGATCGTGAAATTGCGGCTCGTGCGGAAAACGTCGGCTCGGAGCTCATTCGAGTCGAGCACGCCTGGCCCGGCGAAATTGGCCTGACAGGTCCACATCAGCGCTGGAATGCGGCTTTGGCTGTAGAGGCGGTTCGAGCGATTTACGGCGACTGCTCATCGATTGCCGAAGAATCTGTGCGAACGACAACCTGGCCGGCCAGGTTTCAGATTTTCGAGCAGAGCGACGGCCCGCCGATCGTGATCGATGGAGCTCACAACCCGGCCGCTGCCGCTGAACTTGCCAAAACCTGGTGTGAAAAATTCGGCGAACAACGAGCCGCAATCGTTTTCGGCGCTGCCGCCGACAAGCAGCCCCAGCTGATGCTGAAAGAGTTGATCCGAATCACTGGCGCGCTGTTTCCAACGACGACTCCGACTGAGCGAGGGCTCAGCGCCGAAGGTCTCGTTGAGCGCGTCCGGCCCGAAGCCGAAAGCGTCAGCCCCGTGCCTGACGTCGGACGTGCGATCGCTTTGGCCAAAGGAACTCGCCTGCCGGTGCTCATCACGGGATCGCTTTTTCTCGCAGGAAAAGCGTTAGAAATGATGACCGAACCTTCGTCAGCAGCTGCTGGCTGATCTCAGGCTGGCTTCATAGAAACGGCGCTCAATTCGAGCCCCGAGATCGAAAAATTAACCGGCTTTCCGCTCAAACCGGCTGATTCTGGAATCAATGCCATCGCTGATTTCGTCACGAGAATTTCGCCTGCACCCGCCAGATCTTCCCCTAACTTACTCGCTGTATTGACGGTCTCGCCGAAAAAATCCTTATCATCGATCAGCAGAATCTTGCCATGGTCGATCCCGCAGGAAACGTGGATATCGAAGTCCTCAGGAAACCGAGCGTTCTCGATCTCGAACGCCACATTGATCGCCAAAGCCGCCTGGACGGCCTTCAAAGGCGAGGGAAAAACCACGTAGCCGTTATCGGCCTCAAACTTGACGATCAAGCCGTCGTAGCGATCCACAATCGGGCGAGTCGTCTCGTGCATTCGTCGAACGATCGAAAGATAGTGGACGATTCCATGGCGTCGTGTCAGGAGAGAAAACCCTGACATATCCCAAATCAAAACCGTCTTTTCGCAGCCAAAGCGTGTCCAGATTTCGCTTTCAAGTTCAGCCCGTCGCTCCACATCCGGAGCCTGACTATACTCGAGCAGAAGATCATGAAGGGAGTCGCGCATGACGCTAGCAAAGCTTCACGTCGCGACGATGCAATTCATTTTCGAGCACCTCAGACGGAAGACTTGCTCCAGATTTCGTCGAGCACTTGGGTTTCGCGGCCCACCAGAATCTTCAGGAAAGCGTCGCAGTCCGGCAGCTCGCGAAACGCATCGTAGCCCTGCCGCATGATTCGGTAGAGCTCACCAAGGCCCGCAAGCTCCGACGGTCGACGTCCAACTCGAATGGCAAGACCGAGCGCGCGATTGCGCGAGATCGAATCAAGCCGTTTTCCACCATCCCAAATCAACTGCACCAGGCGCCGGCGTTGGGCCTCGTCATCACACCGTCGACAGACTTCCGCCCAGATCGACGGTTCGAAATCCGCCGAGTTGAACTCCGGTAGCGGAGCGATCACGTGAGCCATTCGCGTGTCCAGCTCCTCAGTCAGGAGGTTCATCTCGAGAACTTGAGCCAGGTAAAGCAAAGCCGACTCAGGGAGGATGCGCGAAAGGATTCTGGAGACGCGCTCAAGCTGGACATCTCGATCTCGAAAATCCCGGACAGAATAGACTTCCTTGAGGAAAAACTCGACCGTTGGGCGGGTCTTCGCGTCAGCACGCAGGTCGGCGTGGGCGCGGTTGATTCGCTCGATCTGCCAGGAGATCACCTGGTTCTTTGCTTCCTGAACTTCAGGTTCAAGCGGCTCCGCCTGAAGCCGATCCCGAAACTTGGAAAGCTGTTGTTGTAGGATGAGTTTGCCGCTCATTTAACTGTCGTATTCTCCAGCGATTTATGAAGAAGTTGTTGTTTTCGATTCTACCGATTTCAATGCTTCGTTGTAGTTGCCCATCCTGTGATCGTTCAAGCCGGGAAGAAG